>CADDZJ010000041.1 GCA_902812415.1 Acidobacteriota bacterium | reverse complement strand
TCCCAAACTGACGCTGAAGCGTGAAATTATAGTTCTCCGAATAAGGAGTTTGGGCAGTGATCTGAGGCACCGGATAACCGGAAAGCGGCAGATAATTGGCCCAGACGAAGTTCGTGCTGCCCGGCGGTGGCGGCGTGTAAGGAAACGGCTCAAAATGAACTGCGCCGTCCGTGCGGTTGCGGTATGGAGTCGCAAACAATGGCGGCGCTGGCGCAAGGTAGAAAATGTCAAAGGGAGCAAGGCCGGTATTATCGAGCATCTGGGCGCCCTCCACATTCGTGTAAAAGAGACCAAATCCGCCGCGAAGACTGAACTTGCCCGGACCGCCAGTCAGCCAGCCGAGCGGCCCATGGCCCGCTCCGGAAGGTGAATAAGCGATCCCCAAACGGGGAGCGAAATTGTTGAGAGGAGTGCGGGAGATGGTGTTGGGGATGGTTCCGAAGCCAGCGACTTGATCGCCTGGAAAAACGTAGCCGGATGGAGCGCCAGGGTAGACCTTGGATTGGGCCCCGAGCGCGAATGTGCTCAACTGGTTGTGCTTCTCATACCAAGGCTGAAAGACTTCGTAGCGTAACCCATAGTTCAGCGTGACGTCTGGCCTTGCCCGCCAGCTATCCTGGCCGTACAACCCCAGGTAATTGCGGCGGTTGTCGTACCAGAAGCCGCCTTCCTGGACAAAGGAAGTTGGCGCGCCAATCAGGTAATCGGCAAAGTCGCTCCCTGTTTCCGTCCCCGAAAAACTGATGAATCCATTGCCTCCCACGAGCGGCATGGGCTCATAAAAATCGTTGAAAGTATATTCTCCTCCGGCCTTAACCGTATGCTTGCCAAGGACCTTGGAAAAATTATCCAAAATGGAAGGCGAGTCTTCGTAGCGATTATAGGCCACCCCCGCCAAGCCGATTGAAAAATTGTTGAGACCGATACTGGGTGCGCCCGAGAATTGGGAGTTGGCGGGAACGATGGCGCCGGGAACGCCCTGCGGAAAACCGTATTGGCTGAGTGGAAAGCCAAAATTACTAGCTGGCGCGTTGTTATGAAAGACGTAACGGTTCCAACTGAGATGCAGTTCGTTGAGGGCCGTCGCCCCGAAAGATTTGGTGTCGCCCAGGGTAATGAGTTGCGAACGGCCCCCATTGAAGGTTGGAAATCCCGGGGTATTATTTGTCCCGAAGGGCACCAATTGGAAAGTGTCATCGATGAAGTAATAGGCCGAAAGCATGCCCCAACGGTTGCTGTTACCGTCGATTCGGAAGCTTCCAAGGTCATCGCGCGTATGCTGGTTATTCGCCGAAGTTACGAAGTAGGGGCCTTCGTTCGGCAGCGGAATATACTTGAGGAGGGTCTTTGAAGGAGCTGTGAAAACCGATTGAGGAATGATTCCATTCGGGAAAACACATTGCGATGAGGAAACGCATCCCGGCGCGTAGTAAGGCTCGGCGGCAGTGACTGGATAACCGAGTTCCTGAGAGAGAAGACTGGCAAAATAGGGGCCGCTTACTGCGCCCGTGAAGAGAGTTGGAGCGACGGCTGAGAAGTCGCCGTTTCGTTCTGCCATTGTGGGTACAAGGACTAATCCGCTTGGAACCCCTTGCGACTGGCGAGTGCCTTGATAATCGGCAAAAAAGAATATCCTGTCATGCTTGATAGGCCCGCCAAGCGTGCCGCCAAACTGATTTCTTCTCAGCGTGCCGCGCGCAGAGCCGGGAATTTCCTGACCGGTTAGGGGATTCGTCTGATCGTATTCATAAAAGTTCCGAGAGTCCATCCCACTGTTGCGTAGAAATTCAAATGCATCTCCGTGCCACTCGTTGGTGCCCGACTTCGTCACGACGCTTACCATCCCGCCGCTGTAATTGCCATATTCCGCATCGAAATCCGCTGTGAGAACGCGAAACTCAGCGATTGAATCCAGATTGGGAATGATCGTCGCTCCGTTATTGAGGGCGTTATCGACATTGGCGCCGTTCACCAGAAAACCGTTCGCCGTCTCTCGCTGTCCGCTGATGGAGACGTTGCCCTGCTCGGTGCTGTCAAAAGTGTTCGTTTTGCCAGGCGCTGAATCTGCGGGTACTACTCCAGGCTGAAGCCCCAGCAAATCCGTGTACTGCCGGCCATTCAGCGGCAGCGCTTCCATGCTTCTGCTCTTGATGACATCGCCCAACTGCGTGTTCGCGGTTTCGACATGCATAATGCTTGTCGTCACCTGAACTTGCTGCGTCATCTGTCCCACCTGCAAAACCACGTCGTAACGCAACTGATCATTGGTGTTCAGTGTGATGTCACTGCGCTGATATGTCTGAAACCCCTGCTTTCTGACAACTAGCTTGTATGTGCCTATTGGCAACGCGAGGAACGAATAGACGCCGAGATCACTGCTCGTGACCACCTGGCTGATCCCTGTATTCACATTGGTGATCGTCACTTGAGCTTTCGGAACGATGCCGCCGCTGGCATCTCGCACCGTGCCGGAGATGCTGCCACCCACGCTGCCCCAGCAAAGCGCTGTTCCCAGTACTACTGCGAGTAAAAGCCCTAGAGTTTTAAACTGAATCTTGAACATTTTCGCCCTCCATCGACCGATGTAATTAAACTTGTATAGTCGATGATCGATCAAATGTCAAATTAATTTTTTACAAAATTAGAATTACAAGAAATTGTTCCTATGAGCCTTGCATATCTGAATTGCAGGCTAGGAAATCATATTCCTTAATAAATTTGTAAGATCATCGTTGATGTATAATCATTTAATAAAGCAATTCTCGAAAGCATATGAGGAGCCATGCATTAAGGCCATGCGGGCTGTATTCGAAAAATTGCCGAATAGCACTCTTCGCGGACGCATAGCGGAGAAGATGCAGCAAGCGATCCTCACCGGCGTCCTCAGTGAGGGCGAGAAGCTGGTTGAGCGTAAGCTGGCGGCACAGTTTGAGACCAGCCTGACAGCCGTTCGGGAAGCGCTCATTCAACTGGAAGCGGAAGGGTTTATCACCAAGAAGCCTAACGCCGCAACCTACGTCACGAAACTATCGATTGATGGAGCGGAAAAAATTTTTGCAGTCAGGAGGGTTCTTGAAGCCTACACGATCGAGGAAGCCGCGCGCTTGGTGACTTCAGAGCAGGCCCAAGAACTGGAAGATTGTTATTTGGATTTATTGGATACCGCCCGCTCGCAGGACGCGCAGGTTTTCATCCTGAAAGATCTCGGCTTGCATGAAAAAATCTGGGCAATTGCCAACAATGAATATCTGCAAGTCGCATTGCGAAGGATCATTCATCCGATTTTCGCATTTTCCGCCATTCGGATTCTTTCCGGCCGCCCCTTCGACCTGCTGGAAGACGCGCAATCGCATCTCCCCATCGTGGAAGCCATAAAGTCCAGAAATGCAGAGGCTGCCCGCAGGGCCTTTCTCACTGCGCTGGATGACTGGTTTTTCAAGACAAAAGCCTACGTTTTCAGGCAAGCCGAGAAGAGATGACTGTCGCTGCCATCTCGTGTCCGTAGTCTGTTCTCTTTTCACTAAAACGGTGGATTCCAGATCGAGGTTAATTCCAATTTAAACCCCGGTAGCACTGGATCGGCGCTGAGCTTTGCGGGTGAGTTGAGCGTCTCGAGACCCGCTGGAGCACAAATTTCTACTTGAATCGACGCCGGCAGGATCAGCCATCCAAGACAGAGGCCGCACCCCACGTACTCTGCCATCTTCTCGCGCAGGCTTGAAACATCATCCGATGGGGGGAAGCGACTTCGATCACAAAGTCAGGGCAGAGAGGAATGAATTACTCCTTCTCCTGGTGGCTCAGCTTCTCAAGCCGCGCAACCGCACTCAGGCGGCATCCGGAAATTGCATAGCGCCGTTGGGAAGGCGAACCCCCGCGCTGGAGTCGAAGGCCACTCGGCTTCCATCCTTGATAGCCCAGACCCCTAACTGGCTGAATACCCTTCCGCTCTGAAAACTAGCGTACCCTCCAGCAGGCGACATCACGATGATTTCTCCACTGGGTGAGCGTTCAATCCGCAGGTCACGGTTGGCCTGGCAGAAATGAAAGAACTCGTCTTCGCTCCAGTTGAGCATGCCCGCAGGGAAGCGGACTGCATTCTGGCATTCCGGGATGGGGATTGTCAGTTGCATCGGCTTACTCCTCCGCTTCATCTTCGTTGAGAGAACCTCCGCTCATCTTAGCATTATCGATTGACTACACCGAATCGCCACAGCACGTATTTTTGACTTCGCCAAATTCCGTGTGCTAGCCTGATTCAGAACTGCTTCCCTCTCATCCGGAGCCTCAGAATGGCTTTTAACAAAGCGAAAGCGCTTGAAGAGGCTGCAAGGCTGGTCAGCCAGCGAAAGCTTCCACAAGCCATCAGGCAATACCTGGCTATCGCCGACCAGGATCCGGAAGACCTTTCGCTTCTCAACACCATTGGCGATCTCTGCGTGCGAGATGGAAATATTCCTGAAGCGCTTCGGCAATTCTATAAGCTGGCTGAAGCTTACACCCGCGAGGGCTTCGTCCTGAAGTCCATTGCCATTTACAAAAAGATTGCCAAGCTGGACGCACATTCCATCGATCCCCTCCTGAAACTTGCCGAACTCTATACGAGTCAGGGGCTAAACCACGAAGCCCGGGAGCAATATGCTCAGGCCCTGGCCTTCTGCCAGAAAAATTCCCTCGCCCATACCGCCTTGCAGATTCTGAATAAGCTCATCGCGCAGGAGCCGGAGAACGCCGCTTATCGAATGCGGCTGGCGGAACACTATGAGGCGTCGGGTAAGAAGCAGGATGCTTTACGGCACTACCTGGAGGCAGCCCTCCTGTCGCACCGCCACAAGAATTACGTCATTGCGGAGGCGGCTCTCAAGAAGGCCGCCGAAGCCGACCCTCGCAGTCCTCAGGTGTTGTTCCTTCAGGCGCAGTTAGCCGCCGAGCGCGAACATTGGGATGAGGCGGAAAACCTCCTGACCAACACCCCGGAATTGCAAGCCCATCGCGAAGCGCAGTGGCTGCTCCTCGATGTTTATCTCCATCGCCAGAGACTGGACGAAGCTTCGGCTCTGGCGGCCAGGCGTTATCGGGAGGCGACGGATGATTTTGAGGCGCTCGACCGCTTCGCCAAACATTGTTTGAGCGAAGGCAATCCGGACGCGGCTCTCGCGCCGCTGGGCGAATTGATCGATCTGATCCTCGAGCGCGGGCATCAAGACCGGCTCATGGAGCTGCTGCGCCGAATTCTTGCTGCGCATCCCCGCCATATCCCCAGCCTGGATTTCATCGACGCTCTCTGCGAGCAGGCCGGAAGCGCCGAGCATTCAACGGAAATTTTGGAATCGCTGGCCGCGATTTTCAGCGAGTCGGGACAATGGGCCAAGGCAGAAAGGATTGGCCGCGAGCTTCTCGCTCGGGACGCCAGCAACCGCGTTTGGCAGACATTGGTTCAGCAAGCGCTGGATCAACAGGGAAAAGCGCCGATTCCGGAAACTTCGGCGGAAGAGCCGGAACCGAGCTTACCCCCTGTGGAGCCGTTTACACCCGAAAAGGAGCAGACGGAAAGCGAGCCTGCGCTTGAAGAGCCACCCCCGCCAGAGCCGCCTTCGGTTTCGGCGGCAGCCGCGCCCCCCGCCTCAGTTGAGATTGATTTTTCGGCTGAATGGAAAGCCTTCGCGGAAGCTCGCACGCCTGAGGCATCGGAAGCCGTTTCGGTCCCTGTGGATCTCGGTGACCAGAAAACTGAGATCGGGTTCTACCTCGACTACGGTTTCTTCACCGAGGCCCACAAGGCCATCGAGGCTTTGGAAGCGAAGCGCCCCAATCATCCTCAGGTGGCCGAACTTCGCGCACGCCTGATGGAACTGGATCGACCACAAGCCGTGGTCCCGGAGCCGGCGCCTTCCCCCAGCGCGCCGACGCAACCCTTGCCTGCTGACTTCTTCACGGCTCAGCAAGAGCGGCAATCCGAAGACCAGCGGGCACAGCCTGAACCCTATCAGGCTGCAGAAAACTCAGGCGCCCAGGAACCCGCGCCCCAGACCGAGACCGAGCCCGTTGCAGCGAAAGGTTCGTTTCTCGAAGAATTGGCCTCTGGATTGAACGATGTCCTTGATGAGCCTCAGGCAAACCCCAATCATTCTCATGACTCGCATCGGGCAGGAACGCAGGGCCCGGTAGCCTTGACCCCGCTCTTCGAGGATCTTCTGAAGGAGTTGGAATCCGACCACAGCGCAGATCCTTCCCAGGATACTCCGCAGGCGCACTATAATCTGGGTATGGCCTTCCGCGAAATGGGGCTGCTGGATGAGGCCATCGGAGAATTCCAAAAAGTTGTGAAAGGTGGCGGCAAAGGGAATGACTCGCCTTACTTTCTCGATGCCTGTTCACTTCTCGGGCTCTCGTTCATGGAGAAGCGCATGCCCCGCATCGCGGCGCGATGGTTTCTTCGCGCGTTTGAAGCCCCCGAACTCGATGAGGAATCCACGCTCGCCTTGACGTATGATCTGGCCAGCGCCTATGAACAAGCAGGTGATCTCCAATCGGCTTTGGACAAGTTCTCTGAAGTTTATAGCGTGAATATCGACTATCGGGACGTGGCGGACAAAATTCACGCGCTCCAGCAAAAACAAGGCTGAGCGCGTTTTCTGGCCTCTGACTTATTGTGGCCTTCAATCACTGCGCTCAGGATGAGAGGCAGTGAAACCGTTTTTCCGCATCCTGTCAAGGGCATAGCAGGCTGTGTGGCCCTCAGACCCTCATGAAATGGATTGTGACGATGGGGCGCATTCTGATTTACTTTGGCCTGGGAGTGATACTCTTCTTTGGACCCTGGCTCTCCTTCTGGGATAACAACTTCTTTCTGGCGCACTATTCCTGGATTTCAGCCCTGGGCCACAACAACTTCTTTCGCGGAGCAGTTTCCGGAATTGGCCTCACCAATATCTGGCTGGCGCTTGATGAAGTCCGCCGGCTTGGCCATTCAGCCGGTCCGGTCTAAGCATTTCACTTAACACCGAGTTTGACCTTATCCCTCAGAGATGCATCCGTCCTTTCAACTCAGTTACATCACCGACCGAAGGAGCCTGCGCCGTTCGTCGCTGGAATCGTTTTTATGCGAAACTATCCAGGCCGGCGTGGACCTCATTCAAATCCGCGAGAAAGACCTTAGCACGCGCGAACAGATTTCTCTGGCGGAGCAGGCGGTTTCTTGCGCTTCCGGATCGGCCTCGCGGATCGTGGTCAACGATCGGCTTGATGTAGCGCTATCGGTCGGCGCGGCAGGCGTGCACCTGGGCCATCATTCCATGCCCACGCGAGCGGTGCGAGCAATTGCGCCGCCTGGTTTCCTGATCGGTGTTTCCTGCCACTCGCTTGAAGATGCCGTAGCTGCCGAATCCAAGGGAGCGGATTACATTCTGTTCGGCCCCGTTTTCGAGACCCCCTCAAAACTTCCTTACGGCCCGCCTCTTGGTCTACAAAAGCTTCAAGAGGTTACAGCCAGAGTGAAAGGGCCGGTGCTGGCGCTCGGAGGAATCACTTTGGAGCGCGTAAAGCCCTGTCTTGAGGCAGGGGCGCGAGGAATTGCTGGAATCAGAATTTTTCAGGATGCCTCATCCCTGACGGAACTCATGACAGAGCTTCGCGCTCAATTTAATTTGGCGCACCGCCCCTGACTGAGGCCACATATTCTGCCGGCACAGCCTGCCCTGAGCCTTGCGCGAGGACGTTGGTGCTACTTGATACGAGGATTACTCCATGTAGCGCTGGCATCTGCCGGCAATCACGGGATGTTCCATCCGTGACTGATATGAGGGGCGCCATATCTTGACGGCTGTCGCCGAGACGTCAACGCTACAACGGGAAGGGAAGCAAATCGCTAATGCCTTTGGGTTCTAACTCTCAAATTAAGCCATCATTCCGCAAGCATCCCCACCTCTATGAGATCAACACATGGGCCTGGCTGGAAGAACTCTCGGTCCGTTATGGGCGTCCCGTTACGCTAGGCTCTGTGCCTGATGAGGAATGGGACAAGCTCCGGGAATTCGGTTTTGACTTCATCTGGCTGATGGGAGTCTGGAAGCGAAGCGCCCTCGGAAGGCGAATGATGCGCACCGATCCCAACTACTTCGCTTCCTACGATGCGGCGTTGCCCGGCTGGACGATGGCGGATGTTGTGGGCTCACCCTACGCCATTCAGGATTACATCCCCGATCCGCGCATGGGCAGCTGGAACGATCTCGACGCGACGCGCGACCAATTGCACCAGCGCGGCATGGGCCTGATCCTGGATTTCGTCCCGAACCACACGGGCCTCGATCATCCGTGGATCAGCGCCCATCCGGAGTATTACATTCAGGGCAAACTTGAAGACTTTCGCAAAAACCCTTCCGCCTTCTTTCTGGTTGAGGGCGAAGATTCGGCGCTCTTCATTGCGCGCGGAAAAGACCCCTACTTCCCCGCATGGCCAGACAGCGCGCAACTGAATTATTATCATCCGGCAACACGCGCGGCCATGCTGGATATTCTGCGCACCATCGCCCCGCATTGCGACGGCGTGCGTTGTGACATGGCGATGCTCTGCCTGAATGATGTCTTCGCCCGCACGTGGGGTTCGCTGCTCGCCGGCTTCAAAGCACCTCCGGATGAATTCTGGCCGTCAGCGGTCGCAGCATTGCCCGGCTTCATCTGGATCGGGGAGGTCTACTGGGACCTCGAATGGCGCTTGCAGCAATTGGGTTTGACGTTCACCTACGACAAGCGACTTTACGACCGGCTGCTGAACTCTTCCCCTGAAGAGGTGCGCGCTCATTTGAAAGCTGATGTGGCCTATCAGAGCCGCATGGCGCGGTTTCTGGAAAATCACGATGAGGCGCGCAGCGCCCAGACGTTCGGCCGAGAAAAGCTGCCTGCGGTCGCCACCCTGCTGGCAACGTTACCCGGAATGCGCTTTTATCATCAGGGCCAATTGGAAGGAAAGCGATTGCACCTGCCCATCCAGCTTCGCCGCGCTGCAACGGAACCGCCGCAGCCGGAGATTCAGGCGCTCTATGCAAAGCTCCTGACGCTGACGGAAGAGGATGTGTTCCATCAGGGCGAATGGCGGCTGCTCGATTTGCGGCCCGCCAGCGACCCTTCATTCCAGAACCTGATTGCCTACCGATGGCGAGCTGCGAAAGCGTGGAAGATTGTAGTATCCAATTTGGGCGCTGTCCCTTCCCAGGGCAGCATCATGCTGGACCGCGATGTTGACCCGAGCTGTCGCTACACATTCGTCGATCAATTGAACGATAGGACTTGCGAATGGAGTGGGCGCGATCTCTCAACCAGCGGACTCTTTGTGCATCTCGAAGCTCATCAAAGCCATATCTTTGAGGTCACAGCGCGGTGAACTGTTCTTGGAAGAACAATCCCAGCGTCCGTTTCCGGACACCGATTTCTCGAAACCGGACAGTATGCATCGGAATCAGCAAGCATGTTGTCCACTGAGCGATATCATTCCCGCGAAAGCGGGAATCCAAAGGCGGGAAATAGCTGCATAGAGATTCCCGTCTTTGTGAGAGCAGTCTGCGGGGAATGACCGTGCTTCTTGGAATCGCAAATCTGAAATCGGAGATTCTAGAGGCGCACTGGGCAGCGCCCTGACGAAAGCTCTCTGACACAAAAAGAAAAAGGGCGGAGGTTTCTTCTCCGCCCTTTCAGCATGCTGCTTACGGCTTTCCGCCTTCTGTCTTTAGTACATTCCACCGCCCATGCCGCCGCCGGGAGCCGCCGCGTGAGCCTTCTCCTCTTTTTCAGGGATTTCGCTCACCAGCGCTTCCGTAGTCAACAGCAGCGACGCGATGGATGCTGCGTTCTGAAGAGCCGTACGGACAACCTTGGTGGGATCAATCACGCCAGCTTCCACGAGATCACCGAAGGTTTCCGTCTGCGCATTGAAGCCGTAGTTGGGGTTCTGATTGGTCCTGACCTTCTCCACCACCACCGCGCCTTCGTGGCCCGCATTGGCAGCAATCATGCGCAGCGGCTCTTCGAGCGCGCGCTTGACGATGTCAATGCCGATCTGCTCATCGCCTTCAGCCTTGAGCTTCTCGAGCGCCGGAATCGTGCGAACCAGCGCCACACCGCCGCCCGGCACAATGCCTTCCTCGACGGCTGCTTTCGTGGCGTGCATGGCATCCTCAACGCGAGCTTTCTTTTCCTTCATCTCGGTCTCAGTCGCTGCGCCCACTTTGATCTGGGCGACGCCGCCGACCAGCTTGGCCAGCCGCTCCTGAAGCTTCTCACGGTCGTAGTCAGACGTAGTTTCCTCAATCTGGGTCCGAATCTGCTTCACGCGGCCCTCGATATCGGAGGTTTTGCCGGCGCCTTCCACGATCGTGGTGTTGTCCTTATCGACGGTGATCTTCTTGGCCTTGCCGAGATCCTCAAGCTTCACGTTCTCCAGCTTAATGCCCAAGTCTTCGGAAATGGCCTTGCCGCCCGTCAGGATGGCGATGTCTTCCAGCATGGCCTTGCGACGATCGCCAAAGCCGGGCGCTTTCACCGCGCAGCACTGCAGCGTTCCCCGGAGCTTGTTCACCACCAGTGTCGCAAGGGCCTCACCTTCAACCTCTTCCGCAATGATCAGCAGCGGCTTGCCGGATTTTGCGATCTGCTCGAGCAAAGGCAGCAGGTCCTTCATGGAGCTGATCTTCTTTTCGTGGATCAGGATCAGGGCGTTCTCCAGCACGCACTCCATGCGCTCGGGGTCGGTGACGAAATAGGGGGAGAGATAACCCCGGTCGAACTGCATTCCTTCGACCACTTCGAGCGTCGTTTCCATGGTCTTTGATTCCTCGACCGTGATGACGCCGTCCTTGCCCACTTTCTTCATCGCTTCCGCAATGATCGAGCCGATCGTGTTGTCATTGTTGGCGGAAACCGTTCCCACCTGGGCGATCATCGAGCTCTCTTTGACTTCCTTGGAGAACTTCTCCAGTTCGCCCTTGACGTGCTTCTTCGAGCCGTCCTTAGTGGTTTCCTCATAACCGCAGACCGAGCGAACAGCCGCCTCAATCCCACGCTTCACGGCCATGGGATTCGCGCCGGCGGCAATCGTCTTGACGCCCTCGCGGAAAATCGCCTGCGCCAGCACGGTGGCGGTGGTAGTGCCGTCGCCTGCCACATCGGAAGTCTTGGAAGCGACTTCGCGCACCATCTGCGCGCCCATGTTCTCCAGCGGATCCTTCAGCTCGATTTCCTTCGCTACGGTCACGCCGTCTTTGGTAATCGTCGGCGAGCCAAATTTCTTATCGAGCACCACGTTGCGGCCCTTCGGCCCCAGCGTCACTTTCACGGCGTCCGCCAGTTGATTCACGCCTCGCAGCATCGCCCGGCGGCTTTCTTCGCCATGTACAATCTGTTTCGCATTTGCCATCTCTCACTACCTCCAAATTCGTTTGGCCTCCTCGATAAAACGAGGGGATTGGGATGATTTGCTTTTCCCGCCCGAAATCTTGGTAGGCGGGAGATCGATCGCGTGGTTACTTCTTGCCTCCTGCGGCGGAATGCTTCGCGGCTTCAATGACCCCGAGCACCTCGTCCTCGCGGAGGATCAGGTATTCCTCATCTTCAATCTTGATCTCTGTCCCGGAATATTTGCCAAAGAGAATCCGGTCGCCAGCCTTCACATCCAAGGGAACAACTTTGCCCTCTTCCGTCTTTTTGCCGTTGCCCACCGCAATCACTTCGCCCTCTTGGGGCTTCTCCTTAGCTGTATCTGGAATGATAATACCGCCTTTGATCGTTTCCTTCTCTTCGATGCGCTTCACCAGGATCCGATCATGAAGAGGTCTTACAGTCATCTTCTATCTCCTTTCCTGACATGGATTTATGTTAGCTGCGGCTTTCCAATCAAACTTGGCTTCTGTTATGGAAAACCGCAGGTCCAAAGATTTGCAGCATGAAAAATTTGGTTTTTAAGTGAGGTTAGCACTCTCATGCCTAGAGTGCTAATTTATATTGTGTCTTATCGGTTGTCAAGAGGTTTTTGCCAATTGATTATGATGCGTGGCAGATCCATGCCACTGAAAGGAGGTTGTGGGGCCGCTCTCCTCAACCCTATCGAGGCTCTGCGGTACGAATAAGCGCGCTGGTAAACTGCGCCGCCGCGTTGCTCATCGGTTCAGCGCATTTTTCACTGGTGTAGCCATCTCCCTCGCCGTATACCCATCTCGGTGTTTGCTTCAATTGCCGCACGGCCCGCGGGATATATCGACAAAGCGCTTTGCTGGCCAAAGTCTGGCGCGATTGCTTCCGCCTGCTCGCTTAACCTGAGTCCGGCAGGCGCTATCAGTGAGACGACGCCTGCTTGGTTGAACTCACAGCCATGCCAGCCGTAGATGGCTTTTAGGGAACAGGCTTCACCTGATTTATTTCGCATTCATTTGTTGCTGGCGGATTTATACCGTGAAAATCAGCGCTTCAAGCCGGCAGAAGCAGAATACAAGAGCGCGCTTCAGTTGAACCCTCATCATCCGACAGCGCTCTTCGGGCTGAGCAGCACAGACTATGACGAATAATCCATGAAAATGTCAGGCTTGATCTCCCGCGCAACATTCAGTTGCCCTTCGAGCGGCGAAAAGTTTTCCTCCCGTTGAAGAATGGCATCCGGCAGCGCAAGCCGATCCTGGGGGTTTGAAAGCGAGAATGAATATGCATTTGCTTTCGCCGGAAATTCTGAACCACTGGGAAAGCCGCAATTGCTTGCAGTTCCCAGGATAGATGAATCGGCGGAGCAAACCGATATTCATCTCACTCTTTGCGCGGATCCGTTCCTCACCTCCTATTTCTTCCTGCCTTCTCAGAAGAAGATTGGAAGGTTTAGTTGCGCCTCTTTGGGCGAGGTGGGGATTGGAGGCCTGGAGAAGCGCACCCTCTATACGATTGTGCGCCACGGCGACGACAAGACGGCAATGGACGCCTTCTATGTGAGCGTGCTTTCTGATGTGAAACCAGGTCCCGAGTGGCTCATGAGGTGGCGATGGACTATCTCTTGAGCCAGGCGGCGCGGGATATTGAGGCCGTCTTGCATGCAGGGACAGAACCTGCTAAATCCGGGGCATAGTTCCCCAGCTTTTTAAATCAGCCATTGGGCGCTAATTGTGGGGGCTGAAAAGCATAAGGACAAACCCAAGAAGCCCTAACACGATCAGGAAGGTCATCGGAATCCAGCTTGGGAAGTTGGAAAAGGCTCCGGCCAGTGCGCCTCCTGCGAAGCTGCCGAAATATTGAAGCGTCTGAAATGACCCGAGCGCCGTGCCGTAAGCGGTCTCATGCGCGTGTTTGCTGACAAGGCTGGGCAGGATAGGTTCGAGCCCTGTGAACCCCATAAAGAACAGCGATCCGGGAACCAGCACCGCGGCAAGATGCGCGGGGTTGAGGCCGATGAATCCCGGCCGGAAGAGCAGCAATCCGCTTGCGGCCATCAGCAGGAAAGCGAGCGTCCCCGCCGGTTTGCCCAGGCCGCGATCCGCGCTGCGCGAAAATCCAAACATGGTGAGGGCGCTCAGAAAAAGCATGGGCAGCAGGACGATATAAAAACGGGTCATCTTCAGATGATGCTGCCGGATCAGAATGAGCGGAAGATAGAACCAGAAGGATGTCATGAAAGCGTTCATGAGAAAGCCGCACGCATCGAGCGTCAGCAAAGGCTTGGCGCGCAGCACCTCGCGGACGGGAGCAACGGCTTCCGGGCGCGGAGGCGTATCCGGCAGATTGCGCGCCAGCAGCCACACCGTGGCGAAGGCAAGCACAGAGGTTAGCCAGAAGACCGATTCCACTTGAAAAAAGCCGGCGATGAGCGGGCCGCCGATCACTCCCAAAGCAAATGCCACGCCGATGGGAATGCCGAGGATGGCGTTTGCGGTTGAGCGTTTTTCAAGGGGAACGTAGTCAGCCACGGTGGCAAACGCTGCGGCGCTGATGGTTCCCAACCCCTGAATAAAACGCCCGACAATCAGCACGCCGATTCGCATGGAAGCGGGAAACCAGGCTGGGATCGCGCACAGGGCGGAACCCACGCCAAAAATCGTCATGCCGAGCAGTAACACCTTGCGTCGACCGATGTGGTCGGAAAGGCGTCCCATGGGAATGGCCGTGAATGCGACGGCGATTCCATAGCACCCGAACGCGGTGCCCACCAGGAAACGCGAGTGCGTGAATTCCAGACCATAAAGAGTGAAGACCGGAAGCACCAGAAACAACCCCAGCATCCGCAGACCCACGGCGCTCGCCAGGGCGAAAAGCATCTTCTTCTGAGTCCGGGTGAATAAGGTTGAGACTTCGGTTTTGGTGAGCGTACTCATGGATGACAAAGTTGTTGAAGGGCTGCCCAGGTTCGGGATGGGAATTCTCAACCCGACATCAATCGATTGCGGCCAGGACTTTCATTGTACCAAGCGCATCAGCCGGAGCGCGAGTTTCAGGGCCAATTTCCCTGATATTGAGGAAGGGCAAGGCGGGAAGATCTACGATTTCATGGCAAGGTTCGATGCCTGAACAGGCTGCTGAAAGGCATCTCCGAAACGCGTCATTCCGATCTCTTCGCCGGTTATCCCTTCTTCGCGGCAAGCCTTAACCCAGGACCAGATCGGGATGGTAGACGCTGCCTGAAACATGGCGAGCGATGGCAATAAGGCGGCGGTCGGCGTTGAGGACTTTGAGGACAGTCATGATGGGAGACCGGCCAGGGCGAATGCCGCGTTGTGGATTGAACGCCTGCGCAAGCTCAAAAGGATGGCCGTGCCGAATGTCCTTTTCTTCGCGCCCGCGCACTACCAATTCGGGGCAATCCGGCAGAAGGGCTTCAAGAGGAACCATAGCTTTCATCAACTGGCCTTCGCCGACAAGTTCCTCAAGTTTCGACAACGTAAACGAGCGGTCTTCACGGAACTCCGCGACGGCGGTGCGGCGCAGGCTAGCGAGATGAGCCGGGCAACCCGCGCGCTTGCCGATGTCATGGGCAAGGGAGCGAACGTAAGTGCCGCCGGAGCATTCCACGGCAAACCGCGCGACGCCGTTTTCAGCATCAAGATTCAGAAGCTCCAGCGCATAGATTTCCACCCCCACCGGCGCCAGCGAAACTTCCTGATGCTTCCGCGCCAGTTCATAGGCGCGCACCCCGTCCACACGCTTGGCTGAAAAAGGCGGCGGCGTCTGTTGAATTCTTCCGGTGAACTCCTGAAAGGCTTTGTCCAGGCTTTCCCGCGCAGGGCGTTCACTGACCGTCTCGGAAATCGGCTGGCCGGTGGCGTCGTAGGTGTCGGTTGCAAAACCAAAACGGATGGTTCCTTCATAAGCCTTGCGCGATTTCAAATAGAACTGCGCAAAACGCGTGGCTTTGCCCACCGAGAGAGGCAACACGCCAGTGGCAAACGGATCCAGCGTGCCGAAATGACCCACGCGACGGATGTTGAGGATGCGGCGCACTCTGGCCACCACGTCGTGCGAGGTAAAACCGGCCGGCTTGTCAATGACCAGAACCCCGGAAATTTCCTGTTCCATAGTGCGCCGCCGCGCAGACCCGTTGTTTGTCATCCTGAACGCAAGCGAAGGATCACTGTATTATGCTGCCCAACCTAAGTGTCTAACGAAGCTGGCAGGCCGCAGCCCCCCAAAATGAGCCTGCGCTATTTTTCGTGATCGTGCTGATGAAGGTTGTGAAGAAGCTTTTCCAGGCGAATGCTTTCTTCCGGCCCGTGATCCAGAACGAAAATCAGTTCCGGAGAGCGGCGCATCCGCAGACGATGGGTGACGGCGTGACGTACGTAACCCGCCGCAGAGACCAGCCCCTGAAGCGTTTGCTCCTGAGCGGCTGCATCGCCCAGCACGCTTACCAACACCCGCGCGTGTTGAAGATCAGCGCTCAATTCCACGCGCGTCACCGTGGCGAAACCAATGCGCGGGTCGCGCAGGTCCTCGGCAATCACGGTCGCCACTTCTCCGCGAATCTGGTCTGCCAGACGTTCGACGCGATGTGAAGGACCCGACATTGACTCAATGCCTTGTGGCGCAACCGTAGAGGGAGTCCACGCCGTTCGCTCCTGCACACTAACCCTGAACCTCAAAAGAACTCCAGCGTGTAGTTTGCCACATCCTGGCCCAGTATTTTTTCGGATTCGGCGAGCACCTGCTGGAGGGAGGATTCCAATAACGGCTGGCTGCTTGAGACGGAAACCACGCCCAATCGGGCACGCTGCCACGTATCCTGATGATCCAACTCAGCCACAGCCACGTTGAATCGCACACGAAGCCGATTCAGCAACCTCTGAACAACGGCCCTTTTTTCCTTCAGGGAATGAACGTATGGAAGCTGGATTTCGAGCGTCAGCAGCCCTACCGGCATGTGGCAACCTGCAACAGCTCACCGCGCGACTCAGGCGATGGCTTCCTCTGTGACCCTTTCGGTCACATAAGCCTCAATCACATCGCCCACTTTAACGTCATTAAAGTTTTCGAGCGCAATGCCGCATTCCATGCCCGAGCGCACCTCGGCCACATCTTCCTTGAAGCGACGCAGGGAGCGAATGCGTCCTTCGTACACCACCACGTTATCGCGCAGCAGGCGCGCTTTGGCGTCGCGGGTGAGCCTGCCATCCTGAACGTAGCAACCCGCCACCGTGCCCACCTTGGAGATGCGGAAAGTTTCGCGGACTTCGACGTGGCCGAGCGAAGTTTCCTTGAACTTCGCCGCTAGCAAGCCGGCCTTGGCCTTGCGGATCTCATCTACCAATTCGTAGATGACCGTGTAAAGGCGGATATCGACCTTTTCCAGGGCGGCCAGTTCCGCAGCCTTGCGTTCAGGCCGCACGTTGAAACCGATAATCACCGCATTTGATGCGGTCGCCAGCAGGACGTTGGTTTCTGTAATCGCGCCCACGCCGGCGTCGATCACATTCACCTTGACTCTCTCATCGCTGAGCTTGGTGAGCGTCTCCGTCAGCACCTCGACCGAGCCTTGAACGTCGGCCTTCAGAATCAGGGAAAGTTCCTTCACGTCGCCAGCGGCAATCTGCTGGTGCAACTGGTCCAGCGTTAACCGCGCGGTCTTGGCCAATGCCGCCTCGCGAACCTTTGCCTGGCGGTGCATGGCAATTTGACGTGCCTTGGCGGTATCCTCGATGACTTGCAGTTTGTCGCCCGCCTGGGGAACATCCTCCAACCCCAGGACTTCTACGGGAGTCGCCGGCGGCGCTTCGAGGCATGGCTGGCCGCGGTCATCCAGCATGGCGCGGACTCGGCCATAGATCGCGCCGACAATAAAAGTATCGCCAGCGCGCAACGTTCCGTTTTCAACCAGCACCGTGGCCACCGGGCCGCGGCCGCGATCAAGTTTGGCCTCGAGCACGGTCCCGGAAGCCGGGCGATTGGGATTGGCTTTGATCCCCTGAAGATCCGCCACGAGCAGGATCATTTCGAGCAGCAGGTCCAGATTCTTTTTCTGCTTGGCGGAAACTTCGACCGTCACCGTGTCGCCGCCCCATTCTTCCGGCATCAAATTCAAATCCGCAAGTTGCTTCTTCACCCGTTCGGGGTTCGCATCAGGCTTGTCGATTTTGTTGATGGCGACGATGATGGGCACTTTAGCGGCGCGGGCATGGTTAATGGCTTCCACCGTCTGCGGCATCACGCCGTCGTCCGCCGCCACCACGAGCACCACAACATCGGTCACTTTAGCGCCGCGCGCCCGCATCAGGGTGAAGGCTTCGTGGCCGGGCGTATCCAGGAAAACCACTTTGCGCCCGCTCACGTCCACGTGATAGGCGCCGATGTGCTGCGTAATGCCTCCGGCTTCGCGCGCCGTGACATTGGTTTCGCGGATCGCGTCAAGGAGCGAAGTCTTGCCGTGATCGACGTGGCCCATCACGGTGACCACCGGCGGACGGGGCCTCAGATCCTCGGGCTTGTCCGTCTCCTCAACTTCCTGCACTACCTCTTCTTCAAAACTGATCACAGAGGCTTCCGCGCCAAAATCATGGGCGATTTCCTGCGCGGTCTGACTGTCGAGCGTCTGATTGATGGTTGAGAAGATGCCCTTTTCCAGCAGCCGTTTGATGACGTCCTTGGCGCGCACTTCAAGCTTCTCGGAAAGCTCCTTCACGGAGATGCCTTCCGTGATGACGATCTTCCGCGTGATAGGGAGAGGCTCCGGAGCGGCCGGTTTCGACAGGACGGCAGGCTGCGTCGCTCGCGCAGCCGGATGGCCGGGCGATATTGCCGGCCGAGGCTGCTGCCGAACGGCGCGCTCGCCTTCAGCCACTCGCGCGCCCGCTCCTGCGGCTGGACGCGACGCTGTGGGATGCATGGGCCGGTGCTCACCCGGGCGGCGAGTCACCAGAGGCCGTTGCGCAACAGGACGGGGGCTGGTCACACCAGGATATATCGGCTGATTGGAGGCCGGACTTTTCTTCGCAGCCGGCCGGGCCGCTTTCACCGCCGCAGGGCTTGCGGCGGCAGCCGGCTTCGCCGCAGCTTCCGAAGGAGCCGATACGCCTCCTACTTTCGCAGACGTTGCGGGGCTGGGCGCGGCGGAACGGCTGGGGACAAGAGGGCGGATTCCCGATGGAGCGCTGGATGGCGGAGCTACGGGACGTGTGAGCGGAGTGGCGGCAGCCGCCGGCTTGCTCACTTTCTCCGCAACCGCGGGCGCGGGTTTCAGCGGAACCGCCACAGGCTTCGGCGGCAACACCGCTTTCCGCGCATCCGCTTTGATTTGCGCAATCGTGCGGCTGAGGGGCGCTGCCTCGTGATGATGCAGCGTGGGTTTGGGCGCCTGAGTTTTTACGGCCGTCTCAGCGCCGCTCGCCGCGCTCGGTGAGGGTTTCTCCGGGGTGGGCGTTGTTTCCGACACATGTTCCTGTTCAGCAAGCCGCTGGAAGTGTTCACGAACCTTATCGGCAACATCGCCCTCAACGGCGCTGGAGTGCGACTTCTTGTCCGTATAGCCCAGTTCGTGCAGATAGTCCAGCACGGACTTGCTCTTTACCTCCAGCTCGCGCGCCAGATCGTTGATGCGAATCTTGCCACTCACTCCGTTTTATCTCCTACAGCAGGGGCATCCTCAACAGGCGAAGAGGCTGTCTCAGCGCCTTCAGCGGGCTCGGCGCTTTGATCTGCGCCGGTTTCGGCAGTTGATTCGCTCCCTGATGCTGCGCTTCCACTCGTCGCCTCCGATGAAGCCTCCGCCTCAGTTTCAACCGCTTCCTCGCCGCCAGCCGATTCTGAAGCCAAGGCATCTTCCGCAACGGCCGCCTCGGCTTCAACCGGCGCTTCGGCGCCCGAAGCTTGCCCGCCTGCTTCAAAGTATTCCGTCACCACGCGACGAATCTTTTCCACCGTCTTGTCGCCGATGCCGGGAATCTGCGTCAAATCGTCGGGAGTCATCTGGGCAAGCTGCTCCACGGTCTCGATGCCGTGCTCCCGCAGCCGTTCAAGCGTCTTGTCGCCCAGGCCCGCCAGTTCAGTAATCGCCGCGCCACGGCGAGCCATCTCCGCCATCTGCGATTCGATTTCCTGGCGCTTCTCTTCCTCGCTCTTGATATCCACGTGCCAGCCCAGAAGTTTGGCGGCTAGGCGCACGTTCTGCCCTTTCTTACCGATGGCGAGCGACAGTTGCGAATCCTCCACGATCACTTCCAGGTGCTTTTCTTCCGGGTCCACAATCGAGACGTGGCTGATCTTGGCCGGGCTCAAAGCGTTGGCGGCGAAAGCGATGGGGTCTTCGTTATATTCGATGATGTCAATCTTTTCGCCGCGCAATTCGCGGATGATGGATTGCACCCGCATGCCCTTCATTCCGACGCAGGCGCCCACGCAGTCCACGTCCGGGTCTTTGGAATAAACCGCCACCTTGGTTCGTTCCCCAGCTTCGCGGGCGATGGCTTTGATCACCACCGTGCCGTCGTAGATTTCCGGCACTTCCATCTCGAACAAACGCTGCACCAGCATGGCGTCCGCGCGCGACACCACCACCTGCGGACCGCGCGCCGCCCGGTCTACCGCCGTGATGACGGCGCGAAGCCGGTCACCGACCTGATAGGTTTCCAGGCGCGATTGCTCGCGCCGTGGCATGCGGCCTTCGGTGCGCCCCAGGTCCACAATCACGTCGGAGCCTTCCAGTTGCTTCACCACGCAATTCACCAGTTCGCCGATGCGCTGGTTGTATTCGGCAAAAACCGTGTCGCGCTCAGCCTCGCGGACCTTCTGAAAAATCACTTGCTTGGCTGTCTGCGCGGCGATGCGGCCCAGCACGTCCGTCGCCTTGGGGATGCGGACTTCCCCTTCCAGGCTCGCGTCCGGATCGTATTGCCGCGCCTCGTCAAGCGAAAGCTGATGGTCTTCGTCCTCCACGCGCTCGACGACTTTTTTGACGGCGTACACTTCCACCGCGCCCGTCTCTTTATTAAAATGCGACTCCAGATCTTCGCTGGTCTTGTAATATTTGCGGGTCGCCACCAGGATGGCGTCTTCCACCGCCGAAATGATGACCTGCGGATCGATGCCTTTCTCCCGGCTCAACTGGTCAATGGTTTGATAAAGCAGACTCGTTGTCACGATCATACCCTCGAAGAAACTTGCGCTTCGGGAACTCAGGACTTTTCACACGGGATCAGAGTTTTCTACTCCTCCAGCACTAATCGCGCCCTGGCGATATTGGCGAAATCCATCGCGCGGATTTGCCCTTTGCCTACGTCCAGTCGCACCTGGCCGTCTCGATAGCCGGCCAGCCGCCCCTCCAGCACCTTCTGCCCGCCCACGGGTTCTCGCAGCACCAGACGAGCGAGGCGGCCCGTGAAATATTCATAGTCGCGCGTTTTCACCAGTTCACGCTCCAGGCCTGGTGAAGAAACTTCCAGCGTATACCGACCTGGAAAAGGGTCTTCCACATCCAGCATGGCGCTCAACTGCTCGCTGACCGTCTGGCAATCCTTGTGGGAAACACCCTGAGGCTTGTCAATATAGACCCTCAGCAGTTGATTCGCCCGGCCTCCCTTCAATTCCACGTCGAAAAGCGTGAGACCTTCTGAAGCGACAATACGCTCGGCCATGCTCCTGATCTTTTCCAAATCGACCGTCATTTAGAACTTATCTTCGCCCAGGCTGGATAAGCGAGGCCGGCATTTCCCAGAGATACTTCAGCCCACAATAAAAAAGTGGGCTTTCGCCCACTTCAACCCTTCACGATTAAGTATAGCCCCGCCCCCGCTCAAAAGCAAGGCAGCAGAAAGCAATGTGACAGGAAGAGTCTTCAACAGCGTAGGGCCTTGTAAGCAAAATAAAAAGGGGGCGCAATTTTTCATGCGCCCCCTTTCGGCTGGGGTTATAGAACTGGTTTGTAAGCCAGTCCTCAAATCGTGCTGAAAACTCTGCTGGCGGATTGTTGCGGCAATTTCACATCGGCATCAATCCCTCAAGGCGCCCGGCGTGTCACACAAAACCCTTGCGAGTTAGGCACTCTTCTTCGCGCGAATTCGACACCCGTTCCTCCGCATTTTGAAGGAAGCGTACGGAGAGCATCCGAGCATCACAAGAAAAATTCCTGACCCGCCGCGACGCCAGCCCTCTCTGGCCGAAGCCAGAGCGGTGGGAAGGGGGATTGAACCAAGGTCCAGCGCCGCAACGGGCCAGGCTCTCATGGCTCTTCAACTTCCGTACGTTCAATTCTCTAAGGTGCAAAGCCAATGCCAAAAGGCGGCAGTTTGCATCATGATCCTTTACGCACTCTCTTTTCAGTCTGCTAGGGGGATATTGCATAAAACTTCTAACGCCTGAGAAGAAAACAATCAGGCAGCATTTCTTACACAATGCCATGCGCATTTACACAGCAGGCAGATTTTGCGAAGCTTGACAGGGGCGTAAAAGAACTGTGCAACGTCGCCTTCCGCTCGCAAGCGCCTTTTGTTATCACCCGCGCGCAAGCGGGGGCGGGCTCATAAATTCGCGCTTGCGCGAGAAGGCCTTTGCCATTTCCATGCGTTGCAGTGAAAAAGACCGCTTCACGTTTCGCAATAACCTTGTCAAGGGGTGACACCGATCATGACTCAGCATCACATCCGCCTCTATACGCGAACCTGGTGTGAGGATTCTCAGGCGGCGAAGGAATTCCTCGCCAAACGGCAGATTCTTTTTCAGGAAATCGATATTGAAGAGAATCCGGAGGCTGCGGAATTCGTCAAGAGCGTCAATCAGGGCAAACAGCGCACGCCAACCATTGAGGTGGATGGCAGGGTTTTCCACGCATCGCCATTCGACGCTGAAAAGTTCGCCCGCGACCTGGGCATTGAGTCGTAAATCGATTGGGGCCTTGGCCGACAAGCCTCTGCGCAGGCCGAGCACGGTAAACCTTCAGTTGCCGGGATGGCATCTTATATAAACGAAAGCGTGTGGAAGCAGAAACCTGCCCGTAATAGAATGAAAGTATTGAGGCCTGATTTTAGGATTAATCAGCCCTCAGACGGATTGTGACTCACCAGATGCGCCGTTTGCCCGTCTAAGCGAATTGGGAATTGAAAGGTCGCCGAAGAGAAGGGACGCAGCGCAAGGTGTCCTGCAAGAGTATCCACGGCTCTATCAGAAACACCGATTTCCATCTCGGGCGGCAGAAATCCTGAGGAGGGTTTAAAGTTGGCCTGTGGGTGAGCGACCCATGGGGCAAACGCGCGTGATGAACACGAGGAGGAAAAAGTTTTATGCGACGGATCAATAGAAAATTTCTGCGGGAAAATTTACTGGGCCTGAGCCTGACCTGCATCGGCATCCTCTTGTTAGCTCTTTCGGTGACCCTTCATTACGATCATCGTTCCAGCAATTTTGTCCTTGCCAACGGGGATGGCCTGGATGGGGCCGATATCCAGACTCTCGCCAATATGAATAAAGCTTACGAGCGCATCGTGAACACGATCAAGCCTGCGGTCGTCAGCATTCAATCGACGCACATCATCCAGGTGCAACAATCGCCTTTCATGATGGACCCTTTCTTCCGCCAATTCTTTGGCAATCTCTTTCCCAATATTCCGCGGGAGCAGCGGGAGCGCGCGCTGGGCAGCGGCGTGATCGTCTCTGCCGACGGATATATCCTTACCAACAATCACGTCATCCGAAACGCCAAAGATATTCAGGTCACCCTGCTGGACAAGCGAGTTTTCAAAGGCAAAGTTGTAGGCGCTGATCCGCAAAGCGATCTGGCCGTGGTGAAGATCAACGCCTCCAATCTGCCTGTCGCGCCCTTGGGTGACTCATCCACATTGCACGTGGGCGACTCCGTGATGGCTTTTGGAAACCCGTTCGGGCTAGACTTCACCGTGACGAAGGGAATCGTGAGCGCCCTGGGTCGCAGCGTAGGTATCGAGGGGCCTCAGGGGTACGAGAATTTTATCCAGACGGACGCGGCGATTAACCCGGGAAATTCCGGGGGAGCGCTGGTGAATGTCCACGGACAGGTGATTGGCATTAATACCGCGATCCTCAGCTCCAACTCGGGACCGGGCGGAGAAGGAGGGTTCATTGGAATCGGCTTCGCCATTCCGTCCAATACTGCGAAGCACGTGATGAACGATCTCATCCAGCACGGCAAAGTTGCGCGAGGCTATATGGGCGTCAGGATTCAATCGCTCGATCAAGGTCTCGCCAAGCAGTTTAACGTCCCCGATCTCAATGGAGCATTAATCACCGATGTGGAGCCCGGTTCCCCGGCCGCAAAAGCAGGACTGAAGTCAGGGGATGTCATCAGGAAATTGAACGGCCACGTGGTTACCTCCCCGGATGACTTGCGCTATATCGTCGGGGAAAGTAATCCCGGGACTGAGGTGACGCTCGAAATCCTGCGCAACGGCAAGCCAATGACTGTTCGGATGCAACTCGGCGAGCTGCAGGCCAATGCTGGTGAAGGTCAGGGCGGCTCGAACATGGGCCGGGCGCCCGCGCAGAGCGTGCTTCAGGGCATCTCAGTTCAGAACCTGACGCCCGATATCCGCGATCAGCTTAACCTTCCGGAAGGAGTGCGCGGTGTGGTGATCACCAACGTTGATCCCAACAGCCCGGCAGGCCAGGCGGGTCTCTCACGGGGCGATGTCATCGAGAGCATCAACCGTCAGCCGGTGAGGAACGTCTCGGATTTCAATCGCCTGGCATCGGAGGCTAACGGGCAAACTCTGCTTCGCGTGATCCACCAGGGGTTCCCGATGTTTGTCGTCATCTCGCCCGGAGGTGGAGACGAAGGGCAGTAAAACTTGCTGAAAAGCTCAGGCAGGGAGGGGCGCAAAGCTCTGCGCTCCTTCGAGCGATGCTTTGCATCACCTTCTTCCCGACGTGAGGGTGGGTGGCCCTTAAGGCCTGCCGTGGCAGCGCCGAGTCGAGTAAGGATACGAGAAACTTCACCACAGAGAGCACGGAGAACACTGAGAAAAGCGCTCTGCGATCTCTCGGTGTCCTCTGTGGTGAACAATTGTTTACCGCGATGATGGTGTCGCAACCTTCCCCTGCTTGTGACACTCCTCGATCCGTTCTGCGGCGTAAGGCGTAGCCATCACAAACAGGAACACCATTAGCACCGGCGAAGTGCCGAAGTTGAATTCAAAGAACCCTTCGGCGACGAAAGCCAGCCATCCCGCCAGCGCCGCGTGAGCCACCCATTGCGAGGAACCCAGCCGGCGACGAAGCCGTAGGATGCCCCAGGCTAGGGCAATCATGAACCACAACCAGGCTGCAAGGCACGGCAAGCCGCGCTCTGCCGCAAGCTGGATATAATCGTTGTGGAGATGCGCATGATAGCCCACAATTGGCGTCTTCCCCGGAGGCAGATAAAGATCGTAGACTTCCGGAATGTTCTCCGGTCCTACGCCGACCCACGGATGCCGCTCGATCATTTTCCAGCCTGCGTGCCACATTTCAAACCGCACGGCCAGCGAGGCGTCGCGCGAAGGATGCAGCACGGATTCCTCGCGCTGACGTAGAAGTCGCGGCCCGGCGATCAGCGTGATGCCGACCAGGATGGGCAAAGCCCACAGCCATCGCGCCCTCCACCGCGCCACCAGATAAATGGCTCCTACAAAGCAACCTAGCCATACCCCGCGCGTGAAATTCAGCAGGATCGATAAAGCGATCACGGCCATCACAATCCACCAGACCTTCGCAGGCCGCGCGGTCCAGGTGCTGCCTTGATTTCTCGCGGCCGCTTCGCCCGCCGCAACGCTCGCTACCGGGCCTGAGCCTGGTTTCCATTTCATCGAGAGCAGCAGGAACGCCAGAAGCGCGCAGAATATCAGCATCTGCTGTCCGCCAAAGTTCATCCAGTGGCCCATGAAGCCTCGAATGCGAGTGACCGTCATATACAGGTAAATCCGGTGGGGATGCTCGATGCGCACCCGCTCATACTGCTCTACAAACTGCACCGCGCCCACGACGCCCGCGACCGCCGCCTCCACAAACATCGCCTTCAGCAGGAAATTCAGATGGCGCGCGCTCACCACCAGATTCACCGTGAGCAGCAGAATCAGGAAAAGCGCCAGCTTGCGCACGGCAAATCCGCCCACAGCCTCGTTCTCCGCCCAGAAGATGGAAAGTACGGTGAATAAGCAGAACAGTGCGAGCGGCAGCGTAACGGGAGGAAAGGCAATTCCCGGCTTGGGGTTGGCGTGAAGCAGATAGACGAAATAAAGCAGCGTCGCCAGGGCCAGGAAGGATTGGGACGCTGCGATGGAGAGCAGAAAAGTGAGCGCCGAGGCGCTGAAAAAAAGGGAAGCCCATTGTGCGAGCGGATCGGGTGGAAGCGCAGCGCGCGCCGATGAAAGGTAGGTTTGAAATGGCTTCACTTCAGAAGGCTGCCAGGTTGCTGAACGATCCGTATTCTGCCGCCGTTACACTTTGACTTCCGCAAAGGCTTTGTCAAGCATCTGAATGGCTTCGTCCACGTCGGCCTTGCTCACATTCAGAGCCGGAGCGATGCGCAGGACGTTGCTATAGAGACCGCCCTTTCCGATGAGCAGGCCATGCTCTTTGGCCCGTTCCATCACCTGATTCGTCTCCTGGGGCGCCGGCTCTTTCGTCTTGCGGTCTTTCACCAGTTCGACGCCTTGCATCAACCCTTTGCCGCGCACGTCGCCAATGAGCGGATGCTTTTCCTTCAATTCTTCGAGTCTCGAGCGGAAGTGATTTCCCACCTCATGGGCGTTGTCGAGCAGCCTCTCCTCTTCAATGACTTCAATCGTGGCCCGCGCTGCCACGGAGGTGACCGGATTACCGCCAAACGTTGAAATGGTCATGCCCTGGAAGGCGTCGGCAATTTCCGGGGTGGCCACGGTGGCGCCGACCGGTACGCCATTGCCCATTCCCTTGGCGGTGGTGAGGATATCGGGCTCCACTTCCCAGTGCTCGATGCCAAACCATTTCTTCCCCGTGCGCCCGAAGCCGGTCTGAACTTCATCGGAGATAAAAAGTCCACCGTACTTCTTGATGATATTGAACACAATTTTGAAGTACTCCTTCGGCGGCGTAATGAACCCGCCGACGCCCTGAATCGGTTCGGCGAGAAAAGCCGCGATGTGGCCTGACGTCGTGGTGCGGATCACATCTTCAACGTCGTTGGCGCAGGCCACTCCGCAACCGGGATAAGTCAATCCCAGCGGGCAGCGATAGCAATAAGGGCTGAGAGCGTGAGTGACGCCCACGCTGATGACGCCGGCGCGGCGCCAGGGAGCCTGCGCGGTGAGCGATTTTGCCAGCAACGAATGGCCGCTGTAACCGTGCCGCAACGCCACGACTTCAAAGCTGCCGGTCGCCATGCGAGCGAGCAAAACCGCCGCCTCGTTAGCCTCGGTGCCGCTATTCGTGAAGAAACTTTTCTGAAGCCGCCCCGGAGTGATCTGGGCCAGCTTTTCAGCCAGCGCGACAATCTGTTCGTTGGGATAAACGGTGGAAGTGTGCTGAAGGCGATCCACCTGAGCCTTGATCCGGCTCGTGACCTTCGGATTTGCATGGCCGACGCTGATCGTGAGAATGCCGCCAAAGAAATCGAGATACCGCCTGCCTTCAAGATCCCAAAGGTACTTCCCTTCGCCCCGATCCGCTACCAACGGCTCCGTATAATAGTTGACCACGCACGGAAAGATGTAATCCTTGTGCTTTTGCATTACTTCACTGCGCTTCATAGAGTCCTCGTGAATGAAGATTCAGAATTGCGTTCGCCGATGAAATATCGCAGGCGTAATGCCCCATGCTAGGGGGTGCTGAAGGTCTGTGTCAAGCAAGCGCATCTGCTATTCTGGTTTCCTGATCTCTTCGCGCTTTTTCATTCGGCGGCGGTGGACGAAATCAAAGAGTCATGAACTTATTCCTGCTCGGAGTCGGGATGGGCATTGTTGGGGGACTGATGCCCAGCCCGCTCCACCTCATCGCGATCACTCAAGCGGCGCTTCATCGCTGGCGTCGCGCGATCCTGATTCTGGTAGGCCCGCCGCTTGCCATTGACGGCGCGCTGCTGGTGGTCACCCTGTTCTTCTTCCGCTATGTTCCGCACAACATCGCTCACGCTGTGGCTTACATCGGCGGCGCGACTCTGCTCATTTTTGCCGGATATTCCCTCTATGAGATGCGGCGAAAAACCCGCGAAGAACTCGAGAAGTCGGAAAGCCTCACCTATGCCGGCGTCATCGCCGCCTCGCTCACGGAACTCACCGCGCCCGGAACCTGGATATATTGGCTCACCATCGCCGGGCCAATTCTGGCGCAAGGCCGCATCATAGGCTATTGGCGCGTCGCGCCGTTTTTCATTGGGGGGCTGGCCGGATACTACGGCGCGGCTATTTTTTCCGTCTGGCTGCTTTACTGGGGCGCTAGCCTCCATAAGAAGTTCAAACAGCGCCTCATGCTGGTGGCCAATCTATTGCTGGTGGTACTGGGAATCGGGTACCTCATCAATGCTGCGTATCTGGGGAAATAGCGGGGGCGTATGGCATGCGCTTAGGGCGGCCGAATCGGTGTGAAAACCGCCCTTATGGTGGCGTCCCTGCGCTCCGCTCAGGGCAGGCTCTCACCGCCGGTTTTCATTTTCAATAGTTCAGGCGTGCGGGATATCACCGCTACAGCGAGTCTCCCAGCCTTTTCACGCATGCGGACGCCGTCCGCCCCTGCTCGGGATTGAAGTCTACGCCTTCAGGCCGTGAGGGACCATGGGGAGAGAGAACAATCGGATGCCGGTTGCATCCAGAATGGCATTGCGGATAGCCGGAGCGACGCACATGATGGGCGCTTCGCCAGCGCCGGCTGAAGGTTGATCCTTGCGATCAACGAGCGCCACTTCGATCCGGGGCATGTCGCTGAAGCGCGGCAGGCGATAGCGCGAAAACCGATTATTCAGGATGCGGCCATTTTCAAATTCAATTGCTTCAAACAAAGCTCCGCCCAGGCCCATCATCGTAGCGCCCTGGATCTGATTTTTGAGGCCCTCCGGATTCACGATAGCCCCGCAGTCAAAAGCTGTGACGACCCGAACCACCTTCACCGCTCCGCTCGACCGATCTGCCTGAACTTCAGCGCACGTTGCGACGTAACCTCCCTTTTCCGTTCCGCAGGCCAGGCCGAAGCCCCGGCCGGGTGAGCGTTTCCGGTCGCTCCATCCAAAGCTTCTGGCGCTCGCTTCGAGAACCGCAAGCAGCCGTTGGTTCTCCAGATTCCGACGCCGGAATTCCAGAGGATCCAAGCCAACAAGCCGCGCCAGATCATCCATATTCGATTCGCGCGCGAAGTGGTTGGCCGTGGCAGCAAGGCAGCGATAGGAGCCCTGCCGCAGCGGAGCCTGGCAGGGATGAAATTCGATGCGCTCGGTTGAGACTTCATACGGAGTTCGAATCCCTGCCGCGCCCGAGTTGTAATTGTGAAACTCCCAGGCGGTGAGCTTGCCGTCTTTTCGCGCGCCGCTGCGGATTTCAATGACTCCGGCAGGGCGGAAATAGGCCCAGGTGAATTCTTCCTCGCGCGTCCAGACCAGTTTCACCGGACGGCCCGCCGCGCGCGCCAGCCGCGCCGCTTCGACCGCAGCCTCGCCGGTGTGTTTGCCTCCGAACGCTCCCCCGGTATCCGGCACGATGACGCGAACGCTTTCCTTGGGGAGGTCCAGCGCCTGCGCCACCTCATCGCGGACGGCGAAGGGCCGCTGCGTTCCCGTCCAGACGGTGATTTTCCCGTTTTCCCATTCGGCCACCGCTGCGCGGGTTTCAAGCGGGGCGTGGGCGATGTAGGCTACCGTGTAAGTTTGGTCGAGCCGATGGTCAGCGGCATCCAGGCTGGACTGAATGGATTGCAGAGTGCGCGCAAAGCTCGCGTCATGGCCAGATTCCGTGGCGGCATTCTCCTTGAGGTAACGGAACAGGTCGCGGCTGGAAATCTGAGGCGTGGTCTTCCATTGCGCGCGGACCTTCTGAAGGGCGCGCATGGCGGCTTGCTCGGTTGGAGCCGCAACCGAGACGAAATCGTTGCCGGCAATCACCGTAACGCCCGGCTCGGCCTGCGCGTCGCGGACATCGACAAAACTAAATTCCGCCCCGAATGAAGGCGGCCGCAGAAGCTTGGCATAAAGCATCCCTGGCCGTTTGATGTCGGGACTGAAGCGGTGCGCGCCGGTCACAAACTCAACGCCATTAATCTTTAGAACAGATTTGCCTGCAACCGTCCACTGGCTGGGAGGAGTCAAAGGATCCGCTTCGACGATGGCCTTTGCCAATTCCTGCCCCCGAGCTAAATCGCCATATTTGACGATGCGTCCGGTTGCAGGATCGCGAACCTCGCCGTTCACGGCTTCAAGCGCCTTAGGGTTCACACCCCACTGTTTCCCCGCCAGGGCAATCAGCATGTCACGCGCAACTGAGGCCACCCTGCGAAGCTGAAGTCCCATGGTCGGCGTGGTGCGGCTGCCGAAGGTGCCAAGGTCGAACGGCGTCAGTTCAGTATCCGCCATGACCAGGCGGATGGAATCTAAAGCGGCATGCAGTTCCTCAGCGACGGCCTGGCTGAGGGAGGTGCGGATGTTCTGGCCCATCTCCGCTTTGCCGGTATAGACGGTGACGGCGCCGCTTTCGGCAATGTGCAGCCAGGCGCCCAGATTCTGCGGCAGAGGCTCCCGCCATGCGCCGCGGCGCTGCGCCGGTTGCTGTTGTGAAAAGGCTTCACCTGACCTCAGCACCAGGAAGACAGCAACGCCTCCGCCGAGGCGTTTGAAAAATTGTCGCCGATTAATCCCGAGACGGCGGAGGGGGATCGGGTGAGAGAGGGGAAGGCTTGTGAGCTCATAGCGCTCAGGCTCGATGGTCAGCCCATTCTCAGTCTTATGACTCATGAGCCGAACTCCTCATCATCCGAGCGGCGCGGTGAATGGCAGCCACGATTCGCGGATACGTCCCGCAGCGGCAGATGTTGCCCTCCATGAATTGCGCAATCTCGTCGTCAGAAGGATCAGGATTTGACTTCAAAAGCGCGAGTGCCGTCAGGATCATGCCCGGCGTGCAATAGCCGCACTGGAAAGCCTGCTCTTCAAGAAAAGCCTGCTGCACAGGATGGAGGCGGCCATTCTGTGCGACGCCCTCAATGGTGACGATCTTTTTGCCGGCCGCGGTGGTTGCGCGTGTCAGGCACGACCGGCGCGGGGAGCCATCCATCAGAACGGTGCAGGCGGCGCATTGGCCTTCCCCACACCCGTACTTCGTCCCGGTCAGGTCCAGTTGATCGCGGAGGGCGCTGAGCAGCGTGGTGTCAGGCTCGGTATGGATAGCGCGCCGCTTCCCGTTGATATCAAGCTCGATCTCGGTTGCCATCGCAAAGTTCGACGTCGAAGATCAGAGAAAAAACCTGCTAAAAGCTTTCGACGTTACTCGTCTGGCTCAGGGTTACACTCATTTCAACGTTCCCATGCTCCACTCAATGCCGTTCTGCATCAGTTTCTGGAACCACTCGGAGCGCCAGGTGGAATCCTCGTGGCCGAGGGCGCAGTAAAACACGCGTCCCTTGCCGTCATGACGAGTCCAAGCCAGCGGCCAGCTATAGAATCTGCGCCACACGCGCGGGTTGTGAATATCGACCGAAGAAGGGTCGAGCTTCAGCAGCACATGTGAGGACTTATACTGAAAATCGCTGATCTGGTAGATTTCGTCATAAACCTGGAACGACTTGCCCAGGAAGCCGACGATAGGGCTGTTTTGGTCCATGACATCCACCGTCACTTTTTGATGCCAGGGATGGTCATTAAAGTAACCGCCGATCAATTCAAGATAATCGGGCCACATGTAGAAAGTATCCGTCGCGCTGTGGACGCCTACGAAGCCGTGTCCCGACCGAACGAAGTGAATAAACGCCGCCTTTTCTGCATCGCTCATCGGCAATTCACCCGTGGTGTAGAACATGATGGCGTCATAGTGCTTAAGGTTTTCCGGCGTAAATACGGAAACATCCTGCGAAGTGGTCGTATCCCATGCCCCGGACTTGTCCCCGATCTGGGTAATCACCTGGACAGCGGTGGGAATGCTGGCGTGCTTAAAGCCTGCCGAGAGGGTAAAGAAAAGCAGATGCGCCTTCTTGTGCGAGCGCGCCATCGTCGGTTGTGGAACGAGCGCCAATACTGAAACCACGAGCGCAACGACAATCACAACTCCACGGGCAACTTTGAATTTCCGCACTGATGGCTCCTCAAATAGGCTATTTAATTATTTTACATTGTAAAACTTTAAGTTAACATAATCTTAGGGTTCGTTCCTGAAATTTTGTAAGGATGCGCAAACTTCACTTGGCATCACGCGACTTCACATTATCGTTCATGGAAGCCTTGTGCCTTATGCCTTGCCTGCCTTGCGAGCGGCGGGTTGGGCGGCCAGCGCCTTGCCAATTTCCCGGCAGAAAGCCGGCAAATCAGTCGGCATCCGGGAGGTGATGATATTTCCATCTACGGCGACCTCGCTATCCACATAGTTCGCCCCTGCGTGGATGAGGTCATCCTTGATCGCCTTGAAGCAAGTGGCCTTGCGCCCGCGCACGATATCCGCTGACGCCAGCACCCAGCCTGCATGGCAGATGGCGGCGACAACCTTTCCGGATTCGTGCATTTCGCGGACGAATTTCAGAACGCGCGGGTCCTGCCGCAGCGTGTCCGGCGCCCAGCCGCCAGGAACAACGACGGCGTCATAGTCGCTTGCGTGTACGTCGCCGATGGACCTGTCTGCGACCACCGGATAACCCTTCTTGCTGTTATAAGTTTTGCCGGCTTCAGCCCCGATGGCTTCCGTTTCCGCGCCATCCTCACGAAAGCGGAGCAGCGGATACCAGACCTCCATTTCCTGATATTGGTCTGCCACGAGAACCGCAATCTTTTTTCCATGAAGATCCATAAAGAACCTCCAGAGGTTATGGTCACCGTCTAGTTTAGTCAGTTGGATAAACGTTTACAATCGGTTTCGCGTTCTTAAAACCCCAATTCCATAACACAAAGAGAACGTCCTGATCGAACGCGCTCGTAACTGAGCGAGACCGAAGCGATTGACGAGCCGCAGGTGTGAATCCAAACGGCTCGTGTCGATTGACTGTTTACTCATCAGTTATAATAATTTTGGCGTCCGATTGAAACAAAACGGATTACACCACACAGGGCAAGGAGGTTTCATGACGGTTGATGAAGATTTAAGCAAACTTGAAGATAATCTCCGCCGCCTGAAAATTGAGTATGAGACCTACTTTAACGGTGGTTCGCCTCGCCCGCCTCATGACCTTGTTTTCCGCGTGGAGAAGACCATCAAGCTGTACAGCGGCGGAACCATCGAGATGAGTTTCCGGCAGCGGTTTCGCTTCAACCAACTGACGCAGAGCTATGCGGTTCATAATGATCTCTGGCGCAAGAAATTGAAGATGAAGGAAGAGGGCGTGTTGCCCCTGGCCCAACGCCCGCATGGATCTGGACCGGCACCGGAAAGCTTTAGCGTGTCGTGGTCTGATCCTGATCAGGAAAAAGAGAAGGTCGAAAGGCTCCTTCAGGCGGTGATCCGCGCCAAATCCGAAGCCGGTGAAGCCATCGAGAATATCGACTCCCAACTCTTTCACGACTTCGTTCGCGAAAAGACCCGCCAGCTTAAGCAATCCCTTCAGTGCGATTCCATTCAGTTTTCAGTGACGGTTGAGGATGGCCGCGTGAAGCTGCGAGCCGCGACAGCATCGTAGTTCCTTATAAACAGACTGCTGAAAAACTATTTGGAGGTGTTGGGCTGAGCCTTTTGCCTGTCATTCTGACGCTGAGCGCAGTGAAGCGGAAGAATCCCTGCATTTCGGCTCAGGTAAACTCCACAAAGCATCTCAATATTCGCAGAATCAAACGAATACAGAGGTTGTTCGTCGGTTTCAGTTCTTTAGGGCGACAGTTTTTCAGCATCTTGTCAAGATGGGAAAAAAGATCTTGCCTGTGGGGACTGCGGTTTGGGCATGACTATCAGGACTTTCCTCATTTTTTTGTGATGCCCAGACCTAACTCGTGCAAACACGCGACTTA
>CADDZJ010000040.1 GCA_902812415.1 Acidobacteriota bacterium | reverse complement strand
AATTACCCGAAAAACAAAGTCTTCGCTCTCCATCTTAAGCCAAGCGGCGCCCCGATAAAGGCGTTCTCGTCGTTCATCAGATAATCGGTAACGAAAACAGGCGAATACATGAGGTAGAGGACAGTAACCATCGCCAAGCCGTAAAGCCATTTGGCTTGAAAATCAGAAACAGTGACTTCTTTCGTTCCGGTTCCTGTGCGCACTTTATGATTCCTTTCGAACAGCGATTAATTCTGTGTTGACCGCCCGTAGTGTATCCCGCTAGGCCAACCGGCGGCAATGGGTGTGGATTTTGAGTAATGGGTCAGTTTGATGTAGAGGCGGCTTTATGCCGCCACGCATGGCAGGATGAACCCGCCGCTACGCCCCAAACTGACCCCCTAGCGGATTCTTACGATGGCTTGACATGCGCAGCAAAATGCCGCGGAGCTTTTGTAACGGGAAGCTTGCGTTATCCCTGCTTTTTAGGAGCACTTCTTCCTTTAGCAGTTGACCAAAGCTATTCTTGCCTCAGCAGTCCGTCAGCGCACCCGCGAAAAGCCGCGAGGCCAGGAGGGATTGTGTCACAATCAAAAGCCAATCGCCCGAAAAGCGCAGGTCGCTGCTGCCGATGTCACGCAGTTGATCGACACGGGTAACAGCGATTCTATTTCCGGCGCATGGCAAGGATTTCGCGGCGGCCAGAGCGGGTGAGGAAGGTCTTAATGCTGGCGTTTGGCAGGAAGCGTTCGATTTCCCGGTTAGTGATGACCGGATGCGGGTATGAGCGTTTCGAGTCGATTTCGTTCCGCACAGAGGTCAAGCTTTCCAGCCACCAGCGGCGTTCGACGCCTGTCGGATGATTGGGCTCCCGCAGCGCGCAGAAGAGGACGCCCAGCGGTTCAAGAAGGGAAAACAGCCGCTCGATCAGCGCTGGAAGCGCCTCGCGCGGAACCAGGTCCAGCAGATTCCAACTCAGGATTCCGGTCAGCGAGCCCTCAGGAGTGTCAGGAAGTTGGCTGAGAAAATCAGAAGTCAAAAAGACCGGAATTTTGCCGCTCCGGTCCCAAAACCTCGGGTCCCCCTGTAAGACCGGAGTCATCAGGTCCGCCACATAAAGCTTGACCCCGCGCCGCAGCAACGCCTGAAGCGTTCCAGGAGAAACCGGACCGCAATCAAGAATGCGCGGATTGCGCACATCGCGCAGGTGCTGCCAGAACCAATCGAGCCCCTGGCTGATTGTTGGGACGCCGCTTGCTGTCCGCGCGGCGGTCCCCGAAGCGTTCTTTTCGCCAATCCGCAACATTACTTCGTGGCCGACATAGCCTTACAGGTGGCCTGCCAAGACGATGGCCGTATCAAAGGAGCCTGCGTCTAAAAGCCGGTAGAGCGATGTCTCCTGCGCTCGAACGATTGAAAATCGAGGCCGACAGTGAGAGCCCGCCCTAAAGGAGACTTCAGGAGCCTTTGGCCCAACCACATTGCATGAAAACACCGGCGTCATTCCTGCGCAAGCGGGAATTCCCACACCTGCTTGCGCGGAGGTAACAGCGAAGCGGCTCTTGCGGGCCAAAGCCTTACGCAGCGCAACTTTTTTATTTTTAAAGCCACGAGCCGCCACTCTCAAGGCGGCGAAGAGACACTGCCTCTTCTAACGCAGCCTCACAAAGCCCTCTGCTCGTTAAGAGCTGTAGGCGGAAGCAGCAGCCCGGGGCAGCGCCTTCTCTTCATCGCGAAGGATTTCGATGCTGCCTTTGAAATAGGCGCCGTCTTCAATCGCCACGCCCGCCGACACCAGGTCTCCCACCACGTTCCCTGTGCGGCGAATATCGATCTTTTCGCGAGCGTTAATCTTCCCGTCGAGCTTTCCGCTCACCACCACCTGCTTGGCGGTGATATCCGCCTTCACCTGGCCGTGCTGGCCGATGGTCAAAGAGCAATCCTTCAGATTGATCGTCCCTTCAAACTGGCCGTCAATCGTAAGGTCCTCGCTGCCGGTGAGCTCTCCTTTCAGCACTACCGAGCCGCCCAGATACGTTTGGTGCTGGCTGTTCGAACTATAGGAGGAGGGTTTCGATGTGGTTTCTGTCATGACTTTTTCTACTCTCTCTTCTGTGAAGTAATTTGGAGTCACCGGCGCGGCTGGGGTTATCCCTTCCAATGCCGGTGGAGTCTCCTCAATTCTAGGGAGGGTTGTCTGAGGTTTCGGAGGCGTTCGTTGCTGAGACCGATTCTTCGCATCCTTCTCTCTTTCTTTTTCCCACCACTTCGACATTATTTTTCCTCTCGCATCGAGATTCCCCTCCAGTTGGAATCACCCATGGCGAAGATGACTTTCCCTTGCCGCACTGCCTAGAAATTGCGGAGAATGTCATCCTAAGCGCGATATGAGATTTGAAATGACCCGGCGCGCGGCTTAGTCTCGAAATCTGGCGCTGCCGTTCACTTTTAACAACATCAAAAGCTGTCACGCCCACTTACGTTCTTGAATCGGCTTCGATTCAAACCACCTGCGCGATTATGCATCTTAGCTCGGCTCGTCACGGAGTGCAATAAAATGTTATTAATCGCTCGATACCGGCACCTTGCTATGGGGCTAAAGGCTCTCGCAGCCTGCCCTTCAAAGAGTCTGCCTAGGCACGGTAGACCACCCATGAATACAAAAACCGCCCTTGGAGTCACCCTCCCGCTAAGCTGCTCATCCTCCGTGAACTTGGGGGCAAAGGGCTGCGTATGGATTTGCCTACACGGGAATAACTGGCAGGTAATTTTCGATAGAGCCGAAGCGCACCACCCTGTCATTGTGAGGAGCCGAAAATCATGAAGAATCTCCCTATTTGTTTGATTCTGCAACTACGGAAGTGCCTCACGGCGTTTGTCTGGGTCGAAATACAGGGATTCTTCGCTGCCCTGAAAATATCCCGTAGCTGCGGCATCCCTTAGCTGTGCCGAGGGCAGGCTTTGCGGGCTTCGTCCGGGCCAGCGAGACGCTGGCCTACATTTTCATGTCACGTGGTGAGCCGAAGGCTCATGGCGTTTTCGCTCAGTCTGCCATGTCGCTTTACGACACCCCAAAGGCTGAAAATTACGCCGAGACTGGCAGGTGGTTTGGGTTGTGTGCCGAAATATCGGCGTATTTTTCAGGGCAGAATGGCAGGCAAAGGCGCCAAGAGGAGAATCACCAGAGCCAACGTAGGGACGGACGGCGTCCGCCCGGCGAGCATGCTGCGCCCGTGCCGTCGCCTTGGGTTTTTCGGCAATCTGCCAAGTGAGAAGTCGACGGCCGGGGAGGGCGCATGATACTATTTCAACGTCGCGCCTCTTAACGGAAGGCTTTTCTTGTAGGGACTTCTGTTTGAAGATCGGCGCTGGCAAGTTATCTGTCAGGCTTCGGGCTCTGTGCAATGGATGCTCGCGAACCCCGCCAGGTCCGGAAGGAAGCAACGGTAACGAGCCTCTCCGTGTGCCGCAGATGTCCCGAGGTCTGGCTCCAAAAATAGTTCAGAGTTACGAGTTAAGAGTGAAAAGCATTCAGCGATAAGCCCTCAACAAAGAACGCTTAGCTTGTGGGCAGCTTGCGCCGGTTGAAACTGCAAAATTCCTCCCGCTTCACTCATAACCCATAACTCGTCACTTTCTTTCAAAATGTCCTACCAGGTCATTGCCCGCAAATACCGGCCGCAAACTTTCGATGACGTGGTCGGCCAGCGCATGGTGAGCGAAACGCTGAAGAACGCCATTCGCACCAACCGCGTGGCGCACGGTTACATCTTTTCAGGCGCGCGCGGGGTAGGCAAGACCACGATGGCGCGCATCCTGGCCAAAGCGCTCAATTGCGTGAAAGGGCCTACAATTACTCCCTGCGGTGAATGTCCCTCCTGTCAGGAAATCGCTGCCGGCAATTCCGTGGACGTTCTGGAAATCGACGCCGCCTCCAACCGCGGCATCGACGAAATCCGCCAGTTACGCGAAAACGCGCGCTACCTGCCGGCCCGCGACCATTACAAGGTCTTCATCATCGACGAAGTCCACATGCTGACGACCGAGGCATTCAACGCTCTGCTGAAGACCCTGGAAGAGCCGCCGGAACGCTCGCTGTTTGTTCTGGCCACGACCGAAGCGCACAAGCTTCCCGCCACCATTCAGTCGCGCTGCCAGCACTTTGCCTTCCGCCTGCTCGATTATTCAGAAATCCTGGAGCGGCTCAAGACCGTCTGCGAACGCGAAGGCGTCAAGGCCGACGAGGGCGCCTTGAGCCTGGTGGCCCAGGGGGCGGAAGGCAGCTTGCGAGATGCCCTTTCGCTGCTTGATGAAGTGATCGCCGCTTCCGGAGAAAGCGTCGAAGAGGAACGTGTGCGGCAGTTGCTGGGCGTGGTCTCAGCCACTTTGCTCGGCGAGGTGATGGAAGCAATTCATGCCGGCGATGCGCGCCGGGTGCTGGAGCAGGTGAACCGCCTGACAGGCGAAGGCTATGATCTTCTCACCTTCTGCGGCGAATTCACGCGCTACACGCGCAATCTGATGATTGCCAAAAGCTGCGGAGTTGCAAGCCCCTTGCTTCAAGTCCCGGATGACGAGCGAGCCAGCCTTGAAAAGCTTGCCGCTTCGCTCACCGAGGAAGACCTGACGCGCTGCTTCCAGACGTTGCTGCGCGCGCAGAATGAGATGCGCTATTCGCTCCAGCCGCGCTTTCACCTGGAACTGGCGCTGGTGAAACTGGCGCAGGCTCCCAAGCTCGTGGCGCTCGAAAGCCTGTTAACCGCCATTCAGAACCAGAGTGCGCGCAGCGGCCAGATTTCCGGCAGCGGCTCGGGCGGAGCGGCGGCAGTTCAGCCCGGCCGCTCTTCCGGAGCCCCCGCCCGTGAGCCTGCGCAGCGTCCCGCGGTTCCTCCCTGGAAACGCTCAGCGCCAACTCCTGACGCAAACTCCTCTGCGTTGAAAGCTGCTGTTGCGCAGCCCTTGACGGGAGGAGCGCCTGGCGCTTCGGCAATCCGTCAAGAAGCCGCCGCGCCCGGTCATCCTGGCGGAAGCGCTTCTGAAGCCCCCCAGTCGGCAGCCCCGGCGCAAGCTCTATCGGAAGAACCTATCGCTTCCTCCGCCGAATCGGAAGAAGCGCTGGCATCTTCTTCTGCTGCTTTCGAGGATGCGCGCCTCGCGGCGATCAAGGCCCTCCTCTTCGAGCAGTCCAAGTTCCTGAGCAGTTGCCTCAACCCGGTAGTGGGCTGGCGGTTTGAAGACGGTCAAGTCCACTTCATCTATCCTCGGGAAGGCGTCTGGGCAGCGGAGTTGCTGAAAGGCCGCGAGCACCAGCAGAAGCTGCGCGCGGCATGCGAGAAGGTGTTAGGGCAGCCGGTAAAAATCTGTGTTACACTGAGCACGGATGATGGGCGGTCCACGCCCGCGCGCCCGAGCACCCAGGAGCGGGCTCAACGCGATCCGGTGGTCGAGGTATTTCAGAAACGATTTGACTGCGTCTTGATGGACGTTAAAGATCTGAGCGGAGAGTGAGCCATGAAAAATCTCCAACAAATGCAGCAAATCATGAAGCAGGTGCAGCAACTTCAGGAACAACTGCAAAAGCAACTGGATGAGTTGTTAGTGGACGCTTCAGCCGGAGGGGGAATGGTAACGGTCAAGATGAACGGCCAGAAGCAGTTGATCTCCGTCCATATTGACCCGGAAGTGTTTGCCTCCAAGGATAGCGAGATGCTTCAGGACCTGGTGCTGGCAGCGGTGAACGAGGCGGCGCGCAAGATCGACGAACAGTTGGCCAGCCGCGTGGGAAATCTGACCGGCGGCTTGAATCTGCCAGGCCTGATGTGATCCGGCTCCGATCGAACTTCAAAAACCTCAAAGATCGTCAGATCCCCGAAAACTTGAGAATCTTGCGCGTGGTTTGCGCCTGCTGAGGGTTCCAGAATATAGTGACAAAGCGGGCTGCGGCGTCGCTGTCTGCGCCAGCACAGCAAAGAACCACGCGCGATAATCAAGAATGAATGCCGCGTTCTGATCGAGGGTTTCATCATGAGCGTATTCGCCGGGCCGCTCTCAAGGTTGATTGACGAGTTGAAGCGGCTTCCCGGAATCGGCCAAAAATCCGCGCAGCGCATCGCGTTCCACATTGAGCGCGCCGCGCGCGAGGATGCCGAACGCCTGTCGCAGGCGATCCTCGAAGTTAAAGATAAGATCCGGCTTTGCAACCTGTGCAACAACCTTACCGAGCAGGATCCCTGCGAATATTGTTCCGATCCCACCCGCGATCAGTCCGTGATCTGCGTCGTTGAAACCCCCTATAACGTTGTGGGCATCGAACGCACGCGCGAATTCCACGGCCTCTACCATGTGCTGCACGGGGCGCTTTCACCCTTGCAGGGCATAGGCCCGGAGCAATTGAGACTCAAGAATTTGATGGAGCGTCTCAAAAGCGGCAGCGTGAAGGAAATCATTGTCGCCACCAACCCCAACGTCGAAGGCGAAGCCACCGCCATTTACCTTTCCAAACTGATCAAACCTCTGGGCGTAAAAGTCAGCCGCATTGCAATGGGCATTCCTGTAGGCTCTGAGCTTGAATTCGCCGATGAAGTTACCATGCTCAAAGCCATGGAAGGCCGTCGGGAAATCTGACGACCTTTCCTTTGGACAGCTTTCCGTCTGTTATCTCAACACAGGCAATGGTCACATTGTTCTACCATGCCTGGATTCCCGCATGCGCGCGAATAACAGAGAATTGATCTTGCGTTAGCTTGTCGCCTCTCCCTTTTCAAACACGCTCTTGAATGGCAGTCCGCTGGCGGAGTAACATGAAGCGGTCTTTTCGGGCGGCAGCGCCGCCGATGGATCGAGATCATGAATCGACGGACTTTTGTTACAAGCGCTTGCCTGGGAACTGCAAGCCTGTTTCTCGACCAAGCGTCTTCCAGGGCAGGCGAAGAAGTTCACCTGCCTCCGCCGCCTCCCATACACGTTCACGGGATGCCGCTGGCCGAGCGCTCACCATTCGGGATGCCGGGCCTGTTTCCAGGCCGGGTGGTGGAAGTTTTCCATTCCAAATCGATCCTCGAAAATCACGTCTCTCAGTCTATTGTTCGCCTCATGCTCGAACACGGCATGCAATCGCTCACAGGAGAAAGTTCCGCCCGGGCCGCCTGGGAGCGCTTCTTCAATCCCGGCGACGTCGTCGGCATCAAGATCAATCCCTCTGGAGCGCCCGCCTGTTATTCTTCTCCCGAACTGGTTCGTGAGATTATCCGCGGGATCGAATCGGCAGGCGTCCCCACGCGCAACATCCTGATCTACGACCGCTATTCCACGGAGATTCAGGCGGGCAGCTACCATGCGCTTCTGCCCGTCGGCATCCGCGTGATTGGGCTTGAGCATCGGGCACGAGACGTTGAGGCGTATGATTTGAACGTCTATTGCGAGGCCAATTTCTTTGGCGAATGGGAGACTCGATCCTATCTTGCGCGCGTCGTGACCCAGCAGATCACCAAGATTGTGAACGTGCCCACGCTGAAGGACCACTCGGCTGCAGGCGTGACCGGCTGCCTGAAAAACCTCGGATACGGCTCATTCAACAACGTCGCGCGCTCGCATCACGCGCCCATCACCTTTACCGATCCGCTCATCGGCGTCATGTGCTCGACCGAGCCGCTGCGCTCGAAGGCCGTGTTGCACATCATGGACGGCCTGCGGGAAGTGTGGCACGGCGGGCCTTTAACCCAGTTGCAGGATTTCATCTACCAGGCTGGGACTCTGTTTCTGGGCACTGATCCTGTGGCGGTTGATACGGTCGAGCTTCAGACGATTGAGAAAAAGCGCCAGCAGGAAGGAGCCCTCTCGCTGTGGGATCGCAATCCGGCAAACATCGTGCGCAGCGAGCGCGAGTATTTCCGCGACCCTCATAAGAGCTTGTTCTTCCGCCAGCCCGCTCATATTGAAGCAGCCGGAAAACTGGGCCTGGGCGTCTGGGAGCCTTCCAAAATCGATCACCGCCGGCTGGATTTGGGATAACGTGAGGAGATGACCGAAGCACCCACTCACGAAGACTTCTGGGCCGCCTTGCTTTGCGATAACAGCCGCGCGGGCGGACAAGGCCCCTGGCCCAGGCATCCTCCCCAGAGCGCCCGCTGGCAGCTTCGGCTGGAAGGCTCTGTGCGTTCGGCTCCCGTCCTGCGCGACGGCATCCTTTACGTCACCGCGCTGGATGGAAAGCTTTATGCCATCGAAACGGTTACCGGGCGGCCCGTCTGGAAATTTCAAGCCGAAGACCGCATCCATTCAACTCCAGCGCTTTCCGGCGACAAGATTCTTTTTGGCTGCGATTCAGGCAAGGTCTACGCCGTCGATCGTCGCTCGGGGCGCGAGCTTTGGAGAGCCTCGGCGCAGGCTGAAGTATGGACCTCGCCGGTAACCGTTGGCGGCCTGGCGTTGTTCGGCGCAGCCGACGGGCGCTTCTATGCAGTGGACGTTGCAACCGGAACGACTCGCTGGATGCGCAATCTGGGCGCTCGCATCTACTCCACAGCTTATGCCACCGAGCGCCAGGTCTATTTTGGGTGCAGCAACGGAAACGTCTACAGCCTGGAAACAGCTTCCGGCCAGGTCATCTGGAGCGCGCCGACTGGAAACGGTCTGGATTCCTCGCCCGCTTTGTCAAATGGCCTGGTTCTGATCGGCTCCGAAGATTTTTATCTCTACGCGCTCGACGCCGCCACCGGAAGCGTCCGCTGGAAACTCGCCACGGGATTGGGCATCGCTTCCTCACCCGCCGTTGCCGGCAATACCGTGATCGCAGGCAGCAAGGATGGTTATCTCTATGCCGCGAACATTCCTGATGGCCGGTTGCGCTGGAAAACGCGCGCCGGCTGGGTCATCACGGCGCCTCCGGTCACAAGCGGCGACGTGGTGTGCGGGCAATCCATGGGCGGCGGGGTTTACGCCCTGGACGTCCGGTCAGGACGAAGAATCTGGGCGGCGGGCCTGGGGGAGTCGGTCCAATCCAGTCCGGTGCTGACCGAAGACGCCATCTATCTGGCGACGACCGAGGGCATGGTCTATGCGCTGGCCTGAAACTGCTCGCGGCTCCTGCCTTTCGCCGCTTCTGTGGCTCCTGGGTTGCGCGTCAGCCTTGGGCGCTGCGCAACAGTTTGTCTATAAAAAGCAATACGCGATGGGGACGGTCTATGAGATTGCGGCCTATGATCCGTCTCCCGATCGGGCCTCGAAGGCCATCGAGGCCGCGTTCCGGCGAATTATTGAACTGGATCACGTGATGAGCAACTTCGACGAGAGCAGCGATTTGAGCCGGCTCAACCGCTCCGCTCACTTCCATGCTGAGGCGGTTCCGCGAGACCTTTATCGCGCGATTCAGGATTCTCTTGTCTACTCACGGCTTTCCGAGGGCAAATTTGATATTTCGGTCGCCCCATTGGTGGATGCCTGGAAAGCGGCGCAGGCTCGTGGCAAGCCTCCCTCGGCTTCCCTCATCGAGAAGCTTCGCCGTTGCGTGGGCTATCAACAAATTGAGCTGATTCCTCCGAACCGCATTGAATTCCACTCTCCCTGCCTGCGAATCGATCTGGGAGCTATTGGAAAAGGTTACGCAGTGGACCGAGCCGCCGAGGCGCTTCGATCTTACGGACTCCGCAACGCGCTCATCAACGCGGGAGGAAGCACCGTCTATGCGATGGGGACTCCTCCAGGCCAGCCCGGGTGGCTGGTGCATCTGCGAGACCCCTCACGCCGCCTGGACCCAACCGTGCTGCTGCGGGATGATAGCGTCTCAACTTCTGAGCAAAGCCGTTCCAGCCTGATCGATCCCGAAGGATTCGGCCACATTATTAATCCGTTTACCGACCGGCCTGTCAATGCGACTTTGGCTGTGAGCGTTGTTGCGCAGACCGCCGTCGCAACCGATGGGCTTTCGACAACGCTGTTCCTGCTGGGACCTCAGGAAGGCGGACGGCTGGTGAGGAGATTGCCCGATGTGGCGGCGCTTTGGGTTTCGCCCGCAGGGAAATCGAATTTGGTCTCTACCGGGCCGCAGATCATGATGCATCATTCTGCGATTCATTCGTTGTGGTGACTTCATCCATGCGGATTCCCAGGATCATTCTTATTCTTGCCTGTACGCTCCTGCCCCGACCAGGCTGGGGAAGAGTCCTGATTCGTTGGGCAGAGCCTGCGATTCCTTCTTCGCGCGCTTTGGGAGTCAGCGATGTCGTGATCACCTGGGCGCCTCAGCAGCAAACTCTGATCGAAGCTGCCAGGAACAAGGGGTTTCACATCTACGCGGAAGTTTCCGCTGAGCAGGCGCGCGCTGAGGCCGCCAGGATTGCGCGCGAGGGCCTTGCAGGAATGATTGTGAAGGCAACCGGAAGCAGCCCGGCTCCTCAGAATCATCAAAAGCTCATTCAGGAAATCCGTTCGGCCTATCCGAAGCTCAGCGTTCTTCTCCTGGAACCCGGCGGCAAGCAGCCGCAAATGCGCGGGACCATGGTCGTGAACCGCAACGGCATTCTGGAAGTATCGAGTCCCACCCGCCAGCCCTGGATTGATTCCAACGTTGCTCTGATTCGGTTCGAGCGGGTCTATGATCCTTCGGAGACTCCGCTGATCGGCTTCGATTGGAATTTAACAGACGATCTTGAGCGGCGACTGGGACCGCTGCCCGAAGATTACCTGCTCGCCATCGCGGAAGCCGGAGCATTCGACGCCGATCTCATCCTGAATCTTCATCCAAAATTGCAGCAGGGTTTGGCGCAAGGGGAGAAGGAAAGCTGGGCAAGCTGGCAGAGGATCAGGCGCTACATCGCCTTCTACTCTCAGCGCCACGGGCAGGTTTTGAAACCGCAGGCGAACATCGGTGTGGTTACCCATGATTATGACGCCTCCTACGAAGCGGTCAATCTGCTGGCGCGGCATAACATCCCTTTTCGTTTCATCACCCCGCAGGAGTTCACGGCGAGTCCTCTGGAATCTCTGGCGTTAATCATTGCATGGAGTCCGGTGAATGAATCCAGCGTGCGGAAGATGGCGGATTTCGCTTCAAGCGGCGGAACCGCAGTGCTGGTCGGCGGGCAGGGAAATTTCCCCTGGCGATCCAGGCCGCCCATTCAAAAGAATGAGAATGCCGCGATTTACACCCAGGGCTCGGGAAGGATCGTGGAACTCTCCGAACCAATTGTCGATCCTGAGGCGTTTGCCCAGGACGTGCGACGGCTCCTGAAGCCGCAACAGGTGGAGATGAGCTTGTGGAACGCCTTGACGGTACTGGCCAATAATGATCAGAAATCAGGAACTGAGGATGTGCTGGAATTGGTCAATTATTCCGAACAGCTGCTGCGGGTGCAGGTGCGGTTGAAGGGAATATTTTCGACCATCCGCTATGAGACTCCTGAACGCGGCTGTTGCCAATCCATACCAGCCTTTCATGATCACGGCTTCACGGAATTCGTCGTTCCCCGGCTTCGAGTAGGCGGGAGAGTTCACCTGAGCGGGGAATAGATTGCGGAAGCGCTATTATCCTATGGAGTCATCTGCTGTAGCGGCGCTGCCCTCAGCGCCGAGGGAGGCCGGTGAGAGCTTGTCCTGAGCGGAGCGAAGGAACACCGGCCCTACCGCAAATGGACGCTGTAAGTTTTCGTTCTCCGATGGTTTCAGGCCTGGCGCGTGAGGTGATAGACGGTGATCTCGGGCGGTGAATCAAACCGGATGGGGAATGCGATGGTTCCGATGCCGCGATTCACATAGAGCTGTTTCCCATCTTTTTGGAACCAGCCGCGAACATAGGGAGTGATGAGGCGCGCGGGGGAGATATCCACACTGACAAATTCCAGAGCCACCTGGCCTCCGTGCGTATGCCCGGCCAGGCTCAGATCAATTCCTAATTCGGCGGCGCGATCGAAGGTGTTGGGATTATGGCTGAGCAGGATATTGACCCAGCCCGGCATCATCAAACGATCCACCCCTTCCAGGTAATCTCGAACGTAACCGCGCCCATGCCGCCCGAAGCCCAGCCGCGTCTGAAAATCCACTCCGATCAGGTTGATGAAATCCTGCCGGCAGGAAATAGTCGCCTGCTGCTGCCGCAGAATGCGAATGCCCCGAGCCGTAAAGAGCCGCGTGATGGAGTCCTGCGTATGCGTGTAAATCTCATGATTGCCAAGGCAGCCGAAAACGCCATAGGGAGCCCGAAGCCCCGAGAGCGCGTCGACCACGGCATACTGCGTTGAAGCGTCCCACGTCACATAATCTCCGGTCAGCGCCACCAACTCCGGCTGAAGCCGATTTGAGATATCGACCACCCGGCGAATCTCTCTCGCCGTCATAAAAGGGCCGATGTGGAGGTCTGAGAGTTGGAGAATCCGGAACCCCTCAAATGATCGCGGCAAGTGCGGGAACGCAATGCGCTGGTGAGTGACCTTCAGATTGAGCCGCCCGATGAAGACGCCATAGGCCCCCATCACAAACGGCGCGGCCTCGAAGACGGTCGCCGCGCGCTCCAGAAACCAGCGACGTTCGAGATGAACAGACTCCGGGTTGCCAGTTCCGTTCAGGCCTTCGGCTGGCGCCGGTTCCAGCCTGGCCACCGCAGGCTTTCGGCTGCGCAATCGCCGCGCCAGCCATAAGCCCGCGTGCAGGAACAAACCGCAAGCCTTGATCAGAAGATAAAAGATAAAGCCAAAGAGGGACCCAAAAATCCACCAGAGAAATGGGCCTTCGAGCAACACAGCCGCCAGCGTCAGCCGCGTGGGGCTGGGCGTCCGCCGCACTCCAAAGAAGCCATGAATGAACAGGAGGGCGTAAACCACCGCCCCGATCACATCGAGCCAGCGCTTCAGAGCCTTATTTTGAAGCAGCTTCTGTTTCCAGCGCCAAATCCTGACGATCCAGAAAACCTGGCTGGCGATGATGAGCAGCAGAAGGGAAAGAAAAACCAGATCTGGCGGGGATACCCAGGAATGGCTTACGTGGTGCACGTCTTAAAGCTTTGCGTGTTTGGATGGGTCTTGTCAAGAAGCCGGCAGCTTTGCCCTCTGCTCTACAACGTTTCTTACTCTCACCCGGTAAAAGATCAGGCCTAAAACGACAAGCCCGGTGCCTAGCAGCAGAACACTCGCAGGTTCCGGGGTTGCGGCGGGCGGAGCGCTGTCCATAAACAGGTAACTGGCCCCGCCCTCCATAAAGGAAGTCTCCCGCACGCCGTTCACCGCAGCGCCTTCAGTGACCATGGTCGAAAATATGGAAAGGGCCTGGGCGCCGCCGGGGAATGCGACATCATCGGCGTCGCAATTCGAGATGCAATAGGCCTCAACCTGATTTCCTGCATTGAGGCCGGTGGTGTCAGCGAAGTCGATCACGTCGCTATCCGCGCCGGAGATCAGATTTCCGTTGCCATCCAGACATGGGCTGTTGGTTTCACAGATCACAACGTCGCCTGCGGTCACCAGGCTGGGGAGCGTATAAGAAACGCCCTCATAAATGACGAAAGGGTTATTTTGTGAACCATTCCCCGTGATGGAGTCGCCCCAGATGTATCCACTCCCTAGTGCGAGCAACAATGCAAGAATTCCAGCAGTTTTAATTTTGCAAGACATTTTTCCTCCTTCTGAATTGTGTAGCAGTGACCGCTCACCCTCTCAAGCGCACGACTTCAAGCTGAAGCGAAGCCGTACCAGCGCGCCAAACATGGCTTTGGTCGTCAGCTTACGGCGAGGGTGGCCCGCCCGAGCAGGGCAAAGATACCGACTTGGCGTTCGAAAGCGCTTCCGCAAAGGAATAGGCAGGGCCTGTCCTTGAAGTCAGGAAAGGGGTCAGAGCGACGACAGCGGAGTGCGGGCCGTTATAAACGCTAGTCAATCCGTCGGTTTGTTCGTAGCAAAGGTTGTTGGCTGGGTTGACGTTGCCGATGACGCGCCCCAGCACGCGATGTTCGGATTCCACTCCCAGAATTGAAGATGCAACCTTGGCGAAGTATGCGAGCTGTCTGGGGTTGAAAGGCGACGACCCCGGCTTGGCCGCGGATTGTGCGCCCATCGTGGCGAACTCCTCGACGGCCGTCATGTAGGCTCCAATGAACGCGCTTTCCAAGGCATCGAGCAACTGGAGAAAGGGTCCCAGAGCGGCAAAAGACCCCGCTGGAAAGTAAAAGGTCTGCACCGGATCCTTAGAGGCCGGAGGCACTGGGCTGCCCGGCGGCCCGGCCAGCAAGCCGCGCAGCAGGTCAGCATGAGAAATCTCTTCACTCAACGCCGCCTGAAGATAGTTCACATTACCGGCGTTGCCATTCGAGGAAACGTCGTTGGCAGACCCTCCGCTCCCAGCGAGATTAGGGTCCTGAATCACCGGCCCGATGAGTCCGTTATAGTAAAAAGTGGTAGCCAGGTCTTCGGCGATGAGCGCCGCGGTGAGGATTTCCTGAACGGTGTCGGCCGTCGTTGCCCCGCGGAGTGTAGAAACATTCCCCAGGGTCAACGTCGTTGCCGCCGCACCTAAGCTGGCCATGCCTGCGCCTTTTATGAACTTGCGCCGGTCCAAAAGGCTGCCCAGTGTCCTGCCTGTTTCAGTGAGGTTCTCCATGGTCATTCCTCCTTGTGCCTTGTCTCGCAAGATTTTGATCGCCCCTCCCCGAACGGAAAGCCGTCGGAAGCTTCCGTCACTGCCCGTAGTACGAGCCGTTTCAGGAATTCGGATTTGCCGCATCTGATTTTTTTTCATAAGCCACCGACAGACATGGAAAGCGCACGAAGTGCCATTTGAGGCTTGCAACCCCTGGAAAATCCGGGTACGCTGAGCGTCCGTACTTTCTTTGAGAAAGCAGCGCGGGCTTTGTCAACTATTGCTTACAGTCAAGAGGATCGTGCGTCCGATCTTGATTTGATACGACGACTCGCTCAGGGCGATGAATCGGCCCTGGCAACTTTGTACGATCGGTATGGGGGAGTCGTCTATTCTGTCGCCCTGCGGGTGGTGAAGGACGCCGGAGTTGCCGAAGAGATTTTGCAGGATATTTTTTACCACCTGTGGCGCCATGCCTCGAACTATGAGGCTTCACGCGGTGGGCTGGGAGCGTGGCTGTTTGTTAGCGCTCGAAATCGCGCCATCGACCGCCTGAGGCAAAGAAAACCGTCTGACGGGCCCAAGGAAGAGGAAAGCTTGCCCTCGGGATTCAACCTGGAATCTCAGGTGGCGCAAGCCGAGTTGATGTCCAGAATCAAGTCCGCCATGGACGGACTTCCTGGGCCGCAGCGCCAGGCCCTGGAATTAGCGTACTTTGAAGGAATGACGCATTCAGAGATTTCTCAGCGCACGGGCGAGCCGCTGGGAACCGTCAAGACGCGGTTGCGCACCGCGCTGCAAGCGCTGCGTCAGGTTTTGAATCCGTGAGTGAACACCCACAAATCGAAGAGATGTTTGACGAGTACGCTCTGGGCGTGCTGGAGGGGGAAGAAAAGCGCTCCTTTGAGTCTCACGTCAAAGGCTGTCCGGAGTGCTCGCCCAAGCTGGGTGAGGCCCGGGCGCGCGTAGCTCTGCTGGCGTTGTCCGCGCCGCAAGCCCATCCCTCTCCGGCAGCTAAGGAGCGGCTGATGGATCGAGTGAGGGCTTATCGCCCGCCCGCGCCCCCGGTGCGTCTGCGCGCACCCTTTTGGGGTTGGGGTGTTCCGCTGTTGGCCGCGGCGGTGATAGTGCTGGCCATTGCAACCGTCCTGCTTGTCCGAAGAAACCATGAAATGGAGCAGCGGCTGAAAGATCTGCAAGGGCAAGTTGTTCTCATTAAGAAACGGGAGACGGCCGAGATGACTCGTGCAGGCACAGTTCTGGAGATTCTCACCTCTCCTCGCACGCTGAGGGTGTCCCTGTTTGCCGCCCCCGCCCATCCAGTGCCGCAAGGCAAAGCCTTCTACAATCCCCAAAAAGGGTTGCTCTTTTATGCCGCTAACCTGCCTCGCTTGCCTTCCGACCGCACTTATCAACTGTGGCTTGTGCCCGCGCAAGGCAAGCCCATCAGCGCTGGAATCTTTGCAACCGATGAGCATGGAAATGGCGAAGTCCTGCTTCCCTCGCTGCCTCCCGGCATCACCGCGAAGGCGTTTGCCGTAACGGTTGAACCCTCTGGCGGGGAGCCACAGCCTACTGGCAAAAAAGTGCTCATCGGTGTCGTTTCCTGAACAGGAAGCAGCGTTCGGCGGTCAGAACTCTGTGGCCATCTCCGGTTTCGCTTCCAAATCCTGCCCTGTGCCGCAAAAGAACCCGTTGATGACAGGTTTGAAAATCAATTTATTGTGGAGACTCTCCCCCCTGGCAATCCGAAATGTTCCGCTTGGCGTACTCCCATTGAAGCAAAGAACAACCTCCAGGCCTTCCCAAGCGAGGCTTTTGGAGAAACGGGCCGCGGAATCGGACGCCGAGCTTTCGCGGCACTTTAAATTCAGGAGGAAGATAGAATGAAGAAGCTCTATTCAATGGCGGGAATTGCCGCGATACTGCTCATGACTTTTTGCATTCCGGCAATCGGTAGCCCGAAATCTGCAAGTTGGACTGGTTGGATCAGCGACAGCGCCTGCGGCGCCAAGGGCATGAGCGCTTCCCACAAGGCCTGTGCCCTCGCGTGCGTTCACCAGAAAGGCGCAAAATTCGTCTTGGTTACCGAAGACAAAGCCGTTCACCCGATCCATAATCAAAGCAAGGTCAAGAACGATGACGTAGGGCAAGAAGTTCAAGTCACCGGACGTCTTCTCAAGGATGGATCGATCGAAGTGAAAAGTATTTCGCCTTCGACGTAAGATTTCCTGTCATCGGGCCTGCATCATTCGCGCGCCGCTGCGGGGCTGGATTTCCCCGCGCGGCCGCCGATACCGGATTATATCGGTCCCCTTGGGGACACCCCTCACCTTCAGATCCTCACCATAGCCGATCTCCTGGAAGGAAAACGCATTGACGATCCGCCCTCCAAACAGGTTAATGTAACCTTCAAGAGAGCGCCCCAGGCTGAGCGACCCAAGCCTGAAACCGAAAACCTACCGTTCGCCTGATCATGTGTCACTCACGCTTCTACAGAATGTGTGGTCATGGCCAGGATGGCCATGCCACCATCGTGGCACGGGCGTCCCGCCCGTGGGTTCAGTCCGGGTATTGATGTGGCATACGCCTGGCCACACATTTCGAGAATGCCTGAGGGCTGTAGCCTTGCCCTCTCGGACTTTAAGGCTGGTCATGGCCGGGTTAAAATAGGCTAGATAACTTGCTTGACGAGGAGCCAGGGCGATGATAACATTTTCATCAAGCTGCGCGGTTCTCCCCTCGCAACACGCGCCCTGATGTAACTTTCCCCTCGAGTTAAGAGAAAATCCTGTTCTGACTGAGGAAGATCATGGGCCTGCAATATCTCCTGAAGAAGCCAGAAACCGCTCCAGCCTTGCCCTACGCCTGTCATTCTGAATTCTCGTTCTGTCATTCTGAGCGACAGCAAAGAATCCCCGTATTGGGTTTTGAGGGAAATACGGGGATCCTTCGTCGCCTGCGGCTCCTCAGGATGATCGACCGGATAAGTTCTCGGGCAATCGACTCCTTAAGACCCAAAGGGGCATTTCGATGGCATTCTGAGGAAAACACCGAGTTATCGAAAAGCGGCTGGGAACCGGCTTTGCCACCACGCAGAAATCCACTGGCATGGCGGAAAAAGAGAATGTTTAGGTCTGATGGGTGTGAAAAAGAATCTATCGCATTGAAAGCAGGAAGGTTATTGACTTCTTGTCCCTCAGCTGTTTACCAACAATTTCCAAAATTCGTTGTATCTTAAAGATAATAAAAGACTTATGGGTTTAATTTGTTTGTTTTCATGTAATGAACAGAAAAGAAACAGCTTAACTGCAAAATAGGGGAAATTGTTCGTCATTGGGTGACATGAAATTGACGCCTAGGGCGCATGCCATGCGCCCTACGTGCGTACCTTGTCATTCTGAGGGGACGCAGGCGGCGAAGAATCCCTGCATTGGTCTGATTCTCCAAATACCCAGATTTTTCCGCCTCGGCGCGCTCGGCGTCAGAATGACAGTACCGGAAGTTTGGCTGAACTCATTCCCTTGGGCAACAGAACTGAACTGGGGAGGTCAAGGAATGTGGCCAGGTGGAAGGCAATGTTATTTCCAGATATAATCAGGTTTTTAGCGCGCAAGACTCACTTCAGTTGAAATCCACAGTGTTCGGGCATTAGATCAGTTCGATAGCAGGTGTATTGTGGCTGAACCCAGCGTAACCACTGAATCGGAAAAGCAGGTCGTTTATCACATCGGGGATATTCTCAACATCTTGCCGCATCGCTATCCGTTTCTGCTGGTGGACCGGATTCTGGCGCTTGAACCTGAGAAACGCATTGTAGGGCTCAAGAATGTGACGTTTAACGAGCAGTTTTTCCAGGGCCATTTTCCGGGCGCGCCGGTGATGCCCGGCGTCCTGATTATTGAGTCGATGGCGCAGGTGGCCGGCGTGCTGATTTACCGCGACCTTCCGGAAAAAGAGAGCAAACTCATTTATTTTACAGGAATCGAAAACGCCAAATTCCGCCGCCCGGTCGTTCCCGGCGATCAGCTCATGGTTGAAATGGAGCTCCTCAGCCGCCGGAACAATTTTGGCAAGATGGCAGGCCGCGCGACGGTGGATGGAAAGCTGGTCGCTGAAGCTGTCGTCCTCTTTGCCATCGTGGACCGCCCCTCGAAATGAAAGCCCACCCGACCGCCATTATTGATCCTCAGGCCCGGCTGGCTTGCTCAGTGACGATTGGCCCTTACAGCATTATTGGCAAGGATGTGGAACTGGGCGAGGGCTGCGAGGTGATGTGTCACGTCGTGATCCAAGGCCCGACCCGAGCGGGCAAAGAGAACCGGTTTTTCCCGTACGCCTCGATGGGTCTTGATCCCCAGGATATGAAATATCAGGGTGAGGAGACTTTCCTCGAAATTGGCGATGGGAATACCTTTCGGGAATTCGTCACTGTGCATCGCGGCACGGCGGAGGGGGGCGTCACACGCATCGGCAACCATAATCTGCTGATGGCCTACGTTCATGTGGCGCATGATTGCCGGCTGGGCGACCACATCATCATGGCGAACGGCGCTTCGCTGGCAGGTCACATTGAGATCGGTGACCACGCCACGGTAGGCCCTTTCTGCGGCATCCATCAGTTTACCCGCATTGGCGCCTACAGCTTTCTTGGCGCTTATACGGTGGTGAACAAGGATATCCTCCCCTATTCCAAAACCACCGCCCCACGGCCGATGATGGTGCTGGGCGCGAACAAGCTAGGATTGGAGCGCCGGGGACTTTCCCCCGAGGATATTGCGGAGCTCGAAAAGGCGTTCCGTCTGCTTTGTCGCTCCAAGCTCAACACCACGCAGGCGCTGGAAGAGATGAAGGCGCAGAATTTAAATTCCCCCCACGTTCGCGCCCTGATGGATTTCATTCGGAGTTCCGAGCGAGGAGTGGCGAAGTAGAAGCCCGCAGATTCCAGCGACTCCATGACCCAATCTCAAAATCCCCGTTATGCCGTGATCGCCGGAAACGGTCGCTTTCCCTTTCTGGTTCTTGAGGGGGCGCGCGAACAGGGTCTTGAGCCGGTGGTGATCGCGATCCAGGAAGAAGCCTGGCCCGAGCTTGCGCAAAAGACGCAGTCGATTCATTGGTTAAGTCTGGGCGAAATTGCCAAGCTGATGGACTTGTTGAGCCGCGAACGAATCGACAAGGTTGTCCTGGCGGGGCAAGTGAAGCATGTCCAGCTTTTCAGGCCGATCAAGGCCGATCATCTGATGAGCAGCGCTCTGGCCAGCCTTCCTCGCCGAAATACAGACGCTCTCATCGGCGCATTTGTCGAGATGCTGGAGGGGCGTGGCATTGAAGTGCTCGATTCGACAACCTTTCTCAAGCCTCTTCTCGCTGGAACAGGCCTTCTAACCCGCCGTGAGCCGGAGCCCTCGGAACGCGCCGACGTGGAATACGGAAGGGAAATCGCAAAGAAGATTGCAGGCCTCGACATTGGCCAGACCGTCGTCGTGGCAGACCGCGCGTGTATTGCCGTCGAAGCGATGGAAGGCACGGACGCCGCGATCGAGCGAGCCGCCAGGCTCAGCAATGGACGGCGGCTGGTGGTGGTCAAAGTCAGCAAGCCCGATCAGGATATGCGCTTCGATGTGCCCGTGGTCGGGGTGAAAACCATTGAAGTGATGGATCGCGCAAACGCGCGCGTGCTGGCCTTGGATGCCGGGAAGACGTTGCTTTTCGAGCGCGATCTTCTGCTCAGCAAGGCGAATGATTGTGGGATCGCCATCGTGGGCATGAAGGATTGATGGGTTGCTGAAAAACTCATCCAATCTGTCATTCCGAGCAGCCGCAGGAAGCGGTGACGAGTGAGAAGGTGTGAATCAATTAATCCGCGCAGTTGTAGCGGCGAACTATGTTCGCCGGTTGATTCTTTTCGGCGAGCGCAAATCGCCGCTACAACGAGATTTTTTCAAACTTCTGGTCAGTGACAAGCGCTCAGTGAAGAGTTATGAGTGCTGAGTTATAGGTTGACGGGCGCAAAGCAGCGACACATCGTCTTCACACATTATCCAACGCTCATCACTCATAACCCACAATTTTCACTCATCACCATCACTCCCGAAGGGGTAGCCTGAATTGAGCAAAGACAGAATCAAAGCGGCGGTGATCGGGCTTGGCGAGCATGGACGAAACCATGCCCGCCAATACAAGGCTATTCCAGGCGCCGAGTTGGCAGGGGTTTATGATCTCCGCCCTGAACGTCGCGCCCAGGCCGCGGCGGAACTGGGGGTGCGCGCTTTTTCGTCTCTCGATGAGATCTGGCAATCGGCGCAGGCGGTAAGCGTCGTGATTCCGGCCACTTTTCATGCGGCGGTCGCTCGCGAGGCTTTTCAGCACGGCGTGGACGTCCTGCTGGAAAAACCCATCACGCGCACACTGGAAGAAGCGCAGGAGATTATTCAGCTTGCTTCGGAGCAGGGCCGTATTCTTCAAGTAGGCCATATCGAGCGCTTTAATCCGGGCGCTGTGGCCGCCAAAGCCATTACCCGTCATCCGCTTTTCTTTGAAATTCACCGCCTCGGCGTTTTCAGCCCGCGCAGCCTCGACGTGGATGTGGTTTTTGACCTCATGATCCACGATTTAGACCTGCTGCTCTGGATGGTCTCGTCGCCTGTGCGCGAGGTTCGCGCGGTTGGCCTGCCGGTGCTTTCGGACAAAGTCGATATTGCCAATGCTCGGGTGGAATTTGAGGATGGCGCGGTCGCCAACCTCACGGCCAGCCGGGTGAGCACGGAGAAGGTGAGGAAATTCCGTTATTTTCAGCCGAGAGAGTATATCTCCATTGATTTTTCCCGTCGCGATGTCCTGGTGGTGAGCGCCAGCCATGCTGACGGCTCTCCCCAGTTGGGTTTTCGCAAGCTGGAAACGAAACCCGTCGAGCCCCTTCGCGCGGAACTGGAGGCTTTTCTCGATTCGGTGCGCAGCCGGAAGCCGCCGCTAGTCGGCGGGCCGGAAGGGGCGAAAGCTCTTGCCTTGGCGGTTCAAGTGATGGATTGCATTGAAGCTCATGCCGCGAAAGTAAATTTCAGATTGACGCAACCCCCAGGCCAGAGTGGTGAATCGTAATAACGACAGGTGGTTATGGGCATCCGTAGTCAGGAAGACAATATGAAAGCTGTTCTTTTGCCGGGAGAACAGCTTATCTCGGTATAGCCGGTAGGTTTCTCCCGACGATTGTGTAATACTAAACTACGTGCTGTGCGTAGCGCGAGTGTTTCATTTCATGCATTGACATATGATGGTTTCGGGGCCGACTCATCAGCGGCTGGCGGGTTCCGGGATGAATCAAGACGTTACGGTGCGTTTTATCCTGGACGATGAAAACGAGGTCCAGCGTTGGCGTCGTCGAACGCTATTTCTGCTCTCGCTCATCGGCGAAGTCGCTTTCATTGCTCTGCTCTTTGTGGTTTCCGGATTTATTCGGCGCCACCAACAGTGGGTGCGCTATGAAATGGAACAGACACACCCGCAACAGCAACAAACCACGTTTCTGGTGATGCCCCCCGATCTGCTCAAGGAGTTGAAGAAGCCTCCGAAGACCAACATTCTTTCTGACAAGAATCGGCTGGCCCGCGGCCCCTCGCCTGTTACAAATCCCAACGGCCTGAGGATGCCTTACATGCGCGGGAATACGCATTTGCCGGAGATTGCAGGCGGCTCGCCTCCTCCGCCTCCCAAGCAGATGCTGCCTCCTCCCGCGCCTGCGCAGCGCCCAAGCCCTTCCACTCAGGCGGCGCCCCAGCAAATGGCGAAAGCTGCAAATCCGCCGCAACCTAAGGCTGAGCAACAGCAGACCGTTGACAAGCCCAAACTCTCACTTTCGGATGTTACGCCTCCGCCTTCGCCCAACGGCGCTATCGCCTCCAACATGGGCATGGAGACGCCCAGCCAGATGATTCAGCAGTCGCTTCAGGCGGCAGCCCGCGGGCGGAGCGTTGGAACCGTGCCAGGGCCAGGGCTTTCTCCGGATCAACTGAATAACCTCAACCCCAATTTCACCACCTCAGGCCCCATTATTCTTTCCGATACGCGAGGCGTCGATTTCGGCCCTTACCTCGCTCAGATTCTCATGATTGTGCGGCAGAACTGGTATGCTGTTATCCCCGAGGCCGCCCGGTTGGGTGAGAAGGGGCGCGTCGCCATTGTCTTTGAAATCCTCAAGGACGGCTCCGTGCCTCAGTTGCGGTTGGTCGGCTCCTCCGGGAAGATGTCGCTTGATCGCGCAGCCATCGCCGGCATTCGCGCCTCCATTCCGTTCCCGCCACTCCCGCAGGAATTCACCGGGAATCATTTAGTCCTGCAATTCAATTTCTTCTACAACATGACCCCTTGAAGCGTCCCGTGCGGCTGGCTTTGACGCAACATTCAGGATTGAGCGCTACGGTTTTGCTTTCTGAGGCGATGAGAGCTTCTTGAACTGTTCCATCTCCTGCTGGCTCGCGCTCAAGTCACGAGACTGCCGGTAGATGCGCGCCAGTAAATAATGAGTCTGCGGGTCGTTGGAATCGAGTTTTTCTGAAGCGATCAATTCCGTTTTGGCTTCTTGAAGGCGGCCCAGATTCGCGTAACATTCCCCCAGGAGTTTATGCGCCATGGCCATCATGGGCTCTCCGGATGCTGCAATCTGGAGGTCGCTGAGCGCCTCAGCGTAATGTCCCTCGCGCCGGGCGATGTCGCCGAGGTAAAGGTGGGTCAGGGGATTTGAAGGGTCTTCCTTAAGCGCCAGGGTGAATTCTTTGCGGGCGCTGTCGTTATCGTGCTGAGCCCAGTAATCGACGCCGAGAGCGTAGTGAATTCCTGTTGCATCCGGGCGTTGCGTGAGCGCCGCGCGGTATTCGCGAATGGAGTCCGCGTATCTTTCTTCGTCGGCATAGATTTCTCCCATCAGCGCATGGAGCTGAAACGAATCCGGCCCTTCTTTGCGCAGCATGTCCATCGCCTGAAACGAGGCGTTTTTATAAAGCCGCGCGAGTTGGTAGAGGGCGTCTAAATCTTTGGGATTGGCCAAGACCAGGCCATTCAGTTGCTCGATAGCGGCATTGATTTGCCCCTGGCCTTCATAAGCGACGGCGAGATAATAGCGGCAACGTGGATAGGGATGAGGCGTGGCGAGCTCGCGATGGAAGCTGTCAATGGCCTCGGCGTTTTCATTGAGGCCCAGGTAAGAAACGCCCAGATAGAAATTAACTTCCGGATATTGCGGCTGAGATGCGAGAACTTTTTTGAACATCTCCACCGACTGCGTAAACTTTGACTCGGTTTGATACAGGATGCCCAGCCGCTTGAGTATTTCCAGGTTCTGAGGAGCAAGCTTGCGGGCTTGTTTGTATTCCCGCTCCGCAGCAGCATAATTCACCTGGCGCTCGTACACCCGAGCCTGTTGTAAGAATTCATCCACCGAGCTTTGCGCGGAAAGAGAAATAGCAAGCAGGAGGGGAATGAAAAGCCCCAACAACCTGGCTAACCTGCGTGCCTGTTGTGATATGGTTGGGCAGCCTTCGGGACTTCCTAAGCACGGCCATTGGTGACGACAGTGGCGTATTTGCACGACGTTTTTCGACAATCTCAGCCCATGCCTTATTTAATGAATGCGTCGAACGGCGACAATGCTTTCAGAACTCGGCGCGCCGGCGATAGCCTTCGTGCGAATGAGAGCCTCAAACCATATCCGATCCTTGGGTTCGCCAGCAAGACCTAGCGCTTGGGAAAGCTTACGGCGGCCATCAGGGTCTGCCAAAAACCTTCCTGCCGCTTCGGTTCCCTCCTGCTGAAGGCCCTGCAAAATCAGGATGCTGCCCTCATTGCTTTCGTAGGGGAGAAGCGCGATGTCAGCATAATCTTCACCATCCGCTCCCGTCCATCGAAGACCCTGGTAGTATTTCTGCTCTCCATGCAGCGGGTGAACATTCAAAAACGCCTTGCGGCTTTCTCCCACCTGGCCTTCCGATTCGTGGAAATTCAGGCGATTTTCAAACAAAAGGACCCAGGGATTCGAGCTGGGGCTTCCCAACAGGATGAAATTGCCGTCGTTCAGATCCCGCAACTTCAGGTTGCGCGCCGAGCGCACGAAGGTGTGGTAACGATAAGGTCCGGCGAGGTCAAGCAATGAAGTTAAGACCACGACATCGGCATACGAAGTAAGGAGCGAGTCAGAAATATATTCGGTAAAGGGCGTCTCTTTTCCGACGAAGCCAGGGGGAATAAAACTTCTTGGGAAGTCAGGCTTCAAATAGTCGTCCAGTGAACCCTGCTTCTGGGCGAGGATGCGGAGCATCCCATAGTTTGCATCCGCAACGACGATTTCGGTCGGGTGATGAGCGTCGAAGACCTGCGAAAGGGGCCAGGGCAAACCTGCCGCGGCAGACCCGGCAGCGCTGTTGGACGACTTATGGGAACGATATGCCAGCAAGAGGCAGGTGACTGTCAGCAGCACGCAGATGACCCATGGCACAATCTGAAACGTCGAAAGGCCGTTCGGCGATTCCTTGTGTGAGGAGGCTTCAACGGATGCCGTTGGAGCAGGCGCCCCGCGAAAGACAGGCACATAGCTGCCCTTGGGGATTTCAACGACCAGGGTTTCGGAACGCCCGGTGGTGTCAAAGTATTCATGCAGTCTCAGGCGCAACTGGCGCGCATGAACGCGGACGCAGCTATCCTCTAACGGACTGTAATCAGGCGGCTTGCCAAAAACGGCATGGCCGATTTTCTGCTCCGTTAACTCGCCGGAATGACCCAGGAGGCTTTGCTCCGTAAGGTACAGGAGCAACTCACGAAGTCGAGCCGACCTTTGAAACGTGGCGCTGGCGACAATCCGCGCAACCAATTGCCAGCGTTGATCGCTTGCTAAATCATTCTCCTGCCTGGCCATTCCCATTTCCCCCAGCTTTGATGGGCCTAAACAGCCGATACGGTCAGGATCAGGCTCGGTTTGGTATGAAGCATGACACGCAGAAAAGAATGCTCTCCCATTATAGGCCAGCTTGTGATCCGATAAATTTCAAGAATCGTCCCGAATTTAATCAGAAAATCAGCAAGCCTTTTGAAGCTGACTTTTAATGTTCGGGGCTATAAGCCATTTTACCTGTTATTGGGATTGGCATCAGAAAAACTTAACCCCGTGAAAAATGATTGAAACCGTGACCAAAGAGCGCGGTTCCCGCTTCGGTTTGAATTAACGCGCATTTTAGATGTCGAATTTCACAAATGTTAGTCAAAATTAACAATGTTAAGACCTTTTCAGTGCGAGGTCTTTAATCGAAAATGAGCGAGTTTCTAGTGGAGAGATGGGGCTTAAAATAAGCTTTATTGTCATCGCTCCAAAGAAAGATTCTTAATCAGGCGAGGAGTTGCCTTGCCAAGTGGCGGGTCTTAAACGCACTGTGCTTGTGTGGGAAGTCGTCGAAAATAGAACGGCTCTAACCTGGCGCAGTTTTCAAGTGATTTCAGGGGGCCCAGCGGGCGCTAAGGAGGTTTTGATTATGAGGCAGAGATGCTATCTGTTTCTTCCTTTGTTGTTTCTTTTCGCGCAGGGGGTGATATTGGGTCAGACAGGCACTGGCTCGCTCACGGGAACTGTAACCGACCCAAGCGGGGCCGTGGTGTCTGGAGTGACGATTTCAGCAAAAAATGTTGCCACAGGCCTTGAGGTCAGCACCAAAAGCACGCCGGCCGGGCTTTATGTGATTCCCAATCTTCCTCCAGGCTCCTACTCTGTATCTGCTTCAATGCAGGGGTTCAAGCAGTTTCGGCAGACCGGCGTGGTCATTCCCGTGGCTACCGCGGTGGATCTCGATATTCACCTGACGCTGGGAGGCACCACACAAACGGTCACTGTAACGGGCGGAGCGCCGCTGCTTCAGACATCGTCTTCGGAAGTGGGCTCTGTGGTTCCGAACGAGTTGATCGCCTCTTTGCCTCTCGAAGTTTCTGGAACCATTCGCAATCCCGTTCAATTCATCAGCCTGGTTCCGGGTTTTGAGGGAAGCGTCGCCAATAATCCAGGCTCCAACAATACCGACGATTACAAGCTGAGCGGAGGGCAGATCACGGGCGCCGACATCCTGGTGGATGGGGTTTCCATTTCTCTCGTTTCGCCGAATACTCAGGAAAACAAGGGCATTTCACCTGAGGCAGTCGACGAATTCAAGACGCTTCAAAACAACTTTCCGGCGCAATATGGCTTCACGGGGGATGCCATCATCAGCCTCACCATGAAATCCGGAACCAACCGGTTGCACGGATCGGTTTACGACTATTTCCGCAACGCGGCTCTGGACGCAAACAGTTGGGTCAACAACACGGCGGGCCAGCCAAAGTCGCAGGATACCCAAAATGACTTCGGCTTCTCCATTGGTGGGCCGGTGGAAATCCCCAGAATTTACAATGGTCATGACCGCACGTTCTTCTTCGGCGACTATGAGGGGTTCCGCTTCCACACCGGCGGCACATCGGTCGCAACTTTTCCGACGGAGGCTGAACGGCAGGGGGATTTTTCCTTTGAACTGCCGGCCATTCAACTGTATGACCCGACGACGCATCTGCCCATTCCGGGCAATGTTCTGACCAATGACCCGAACTTCAAGCCGAGTTCCGTCATCACGAAACTCTTCAACCTGTTGCCTCCGACCAACAGCAGTCCGTCCAACAACACCTTCGTGAACTCGCGTTCCTTTACCACCGCCAACCTGTGGGATGTGAAAATCGACCACGCGATTTCTGACAAACAGAGGATCTCTTCAAGCTTCGATTACGACAATACCAACACAGGCGTCACCGAATCCATCGGGCCTTTCTTTGGCCAGGAAACCCCGCAGAATACGCGCTATGCGCGGTTTGCTCACTACTATGTTTTTACGCCTAACGTTTTCAACCAGTTCCTGGCTGGGTTCACGCGGCGATGGCGGGGCGAGCTTTCGAACAGCATCGGCGGCAATTACCCGCAAAAGCTGGGTCTCGTCGGCGTCCAGAACACAACGTTTCCTTGCTTCAATTTCCAGGGTAGTCCGGTGGGACAGGTTCTCAGCAATTGCGGCGATTCGCAATTCGCGGACAACACCTTTACGTTGGCCGACGCCGTCTCCTGGATCCACGGCCGTCACAATGTCATGTTTGGCGGTCAATCGCTTTTAATGCAATTCAACGTGCGGCGATTGACGTCGTCGTCCGGCAACTTTACCTTTGCGCCCAATGAAACTGGGTTGCCTTCGGTCGCAAACACCGGCGATGCGGTGGCGAGCGCCTTATTCGGCCTGGTTCATCAAAGTCTGCTGAACTATGGCGCTTTCAGCGGAGTCCGCTACAAGAATAATGCCATTTACGCCCAGGACTCTTTCAGAGTCCGACCCCACCTCACACTCAACTACGGGCTGCGTTATGACCTCGACATTCCGGCCACAGAAGCCTTCAACCGCTTCTCGGATGTCGATCCCACGCTCGCGAATCCGGGCGCTGGAAACATTCCGGGCGCCTATACCTACTTTGGGGCCGGTCCGGGCCGGAACGGCCGCAAGCGCCCGCAGGACGTTTACGCCAAAGATTTCGCCCCGCGGGTTGGATTCGCCTACGGGATCAACGACAAGACCGTAATCCGCGGCGGTTATGGCATCTACTACGAGCCTCTCAAGGAAGGCTCGTTCGCCGATCAGGACAGCCTGGGATTTTTCAATCAGGAGACGCTCCAGGTGGGCAACGGGGCGCCATACTTGATTGACAACGGCGTGCCCCACACGATTCCGCCGACCGGCCCGCTGACTCCGCAGGGACAGAACGGGAACAGCGGCGTCATCCTGGTGCCTCCGGATGTGAAGCCCGGCCAGATTCAAAACTGGAACCTGGACGTGCAGCGCCAGATCTCGAAGAACCTGCTGGTGAGCGTCGCCTACGTGGGCTCAAAGGGGACCTATCTTCCGGCCCTCAATATCATTCCCAATCAGGTGAATCCCAGTTATCTCTCGCTCGGTGACGAACTGACGATGAACGTCAGTTGCTTGACGGCGGGGACCTGCCCTACGGCGATTGCCGCCGGAATTCATTCGCCCTATGCCGGGTTCAGCGGCACGCTGGCGCAGGCTCTGCGGCCCTTTCCTCAGTACGGGGACTTCAATATGGAGGACAATTCGTTCACGCCCGACCGCACCGGAAGTTCGATTTACCATGCCATGCAGGCGAGCGTCACCAAGCGGCTCTCGGAAGGGCTCAGCTTCCTGGTGTCCTATACCATTTCCAAAGACATCACCACTGCGGAATCCATGGGCCCAGGTGTGGGCGGCTTCATCGCCGCCAACTCCTACATCGGGCAAAATTCCTACAACCGGGCGGCTGAAAAAGCCGTGAGCGAACTCGATACGCCTCAAGCCCTGACCTACTCCTTTGTTTACCAACTGCCGCTGGGGAGCGGGCGGCGTTTCGCAAATCACCTGGGGGGCGCAGACCGGCTTGTGAAAGGCTGGTATGTGGCTGGAATCGGGAGCTACGCTTCCGGGACGCCCACCGAAGTTTATACGTCCTGTGGAGGCACGGCAGAACAGATTCTCTTTGCCGGATGCGAATTCACCGGCCTCGCAAGAGTGGACGTGATCCCCGGAATGTCCCAAACCAACAAGAGTTCAAACTTCCAGCCAGCGACAACACCGTTCTATAATCTCAATGCCTTCGCCTTGCCGGCCTCGTTCACGTTCGGAGACGAAGGGCGCACGCTGCCGCACGCCAGAAGCTTTGCCTCGATGAATGAGGATTTCACGCTTGGCAAAAAAACCTATCTCTATGGAGAACGCGTCAGCGTGGACTTCCGGGCGGAGTTCTTCAACATCTTTAACCGCCACATCTACCAACCCCCCGGCGGATTTGCAGCGCCCTTCGGCACCCCGTTCCAGCCAGCAGGGTCTCCGGGCTGTCCCGGGCCGTTCGCCTGCGGCTTTGGCGCGGTCACGAGCGCAAGCGGGCCTCGAAACATTCAGTTCGGGTTGAGAATTACTTATTGACGTGTGGTCTGAACCTCCTTCTGGGTGACGCCATCGGCAGCTTGTTGGCATGCTCCGGCAGGCTGCCTGGCGCATCTCTCCTTCTGCCGCCTCATGGGTTCTGGCTCGTGGTGTAGCTCCCATTCCTCGCAGAGCGTCTCTGCCGTCATTTTACCAGCCGGGAGAACACGCTTGGGGGGCAAGCATGAAACCTCGGATGCTCAAGGTCACAAACCATTTTCTACAGCGTCCTATCATGTTAAAGCTTGTTGTCACCTGCCTGATCGCATTCGCAGCATTTGCCGGCGTTCGATTCCAGCCGCCATTTGGTCCCTGGAGACGCCTTTCAACCCACCCGATCATTTCTCCGCAGGGAGATGGATTTGAATCGGCGGGCGCGTTTAATCCCGCGGTCGTCAAGTCGGGCGATCAATTTGTGATGCTCTACCGCGCCCAGGACCGGCGCGGGGCGTCATCGCTCGGGTACGCGGCGAGCCATGACGGAATTCATTTTGTCCGCCGTGCAACGCCAGTGATGCGCGCCGAAGCCCCCTATGAAAAAGGCGGTGGTGTTGAAGACCCCCGCATCGTCCGCTTCGGCCACACCTGGTACTTGACCTACACGGGATACAACAATGTAGACGGCAAAGGGCCGGGAGGAAAAGACGCCCAACTCTGCCTTGCTGTTTCTCACGATCTCGTCCACTGGGAGAGGCGCGGAGTGATTCTGCCTGCCTACCGCGGCGCGTGGAACGTGGGGTGGACAAAGTCGGGCGCTATCGTTCCCCTGAAAATCAACGGGAAGTATTGGATGTATTATCTGGGGGAGGCGAAAGACAAATCCGGTCAGATGGGAATCGCGGAATCCACAGACCTCCTGCACTGGCGGGATGCTCTCGATCATCCTGTGGTGGCCACGCGGCGCGGCCAGTTTGATTCGCAAGTGGCGGAGCCGGGCCCGCCGCCGGTCGTCATTCCTCAGGGCATTCTCTTGATTTACAATGGCGCCGACGACCATCTGGTTTACCGGACAGGCTGGGTGCTTTTTGATCGGCGCGATCCTACCCGTGTGCTTGCCCGCGCGAGCGCTCCCATCTTCTCCCCCGAACTGCCTTGGGAAAAAATCGGACAAACTCCCAACGTCGTCTTCGTCGAAGGGCTTGTGCAGACTGCCAGTCGCTGGTTGTTTTATTATGGCGGAGCGGACAAATATGTTGGCGTCGCGGAGGCCCCAAGCCGCTAGCTTTTCTGGACAATGTGTGATCATGGCCGGGATGGCCATGCCACAACCGTGGCGCGGGCGTCCCGCCCGCGGGGTCAGTCCAAGTATTTATGTGACATACGATTAGCAGCGAATCCGCTTTTGTGCCGAGCGATGAACCCATCCAAAACGAAGAAGACACGGCGGGAATTCCTGAAGCAGTCTATTGCCTCCGCAGGTCAGGCGGCAATGGCCAGCGGATTCATCTCCGCCTGGAAAGACACGGTAACCGCGAGACCGAGTTCACAAAAAACGCAGCCTCGACAGAAAGCTATCGCGCGCGTGAAGCTGATGCCGAACCTGCCTGCGCCCTATCAGATGCGGGATTGGCGGAAGGTGGCCGCCGATTACGACGCCTTTGCTTTCGATTTCGAGGCCAAAGGCAAATTCCTGCCCGTCATCGCCTGGGATGATCATTCCCTGAACTATCGGAAAAAATCGTTTTCGATGGTTTCCTATGTGGGCCAGGATATCACTCGCGCATTCGGGGAGGCGATCAATACGATGGGCGCTATCGTGGGCGCGACGCTCGCCGGAATCGATAAGAGCAAGCAGAACGGCCACAACTTTGTGTTGATGTGCCAGAAATGGTTTAACTCCGATAACGGCGAGAATGTTTACTTGAATGATCCCTCGGGGGAAACCGGCAGGTCATTCTGGTATGAGCTTCTTCCCAATATTCTGTTCTTCCAGCTCAACGACCTTTATCCCCAGAGCGGGGATATGTCGAAGCAGATCACCTCCGTGGCTGATCGGTATTATGAGGCTTCAGTCGCGCTCGGAGGGAAAACCAATCCCCCGCAGGTTCCTGACTTCAACCACACTTCTTTCAGCTTCAAGACCATGGCGCCGGTGGACAACCACCGCTGGCGCGAACCGGACGCGGCAGCGGCGATTGCCTGGCTGGAGTATATGGCCTGGGTCCAAACTCGAGACCCTCGATATCTGACTGCCGCAGACTGGGGCCTTCAGTTTCTCCATCAAATTTCCTACAACCCCTTCTATGAATGCTTGCTTCCCTACGGGGCCTACCTTGCTGCCCGAATGAACGCCGAGCTGGGGCGGCGATATGACACCGGCAAGCTCCTGAATTGGTGCTTTGACGGCAACAGCCGGTGGCGGCATGGCTGGGGCGTGCTTGCCGAACAGGCCAATGGTCTGGATCTTTATGGACTCGTGGGCAGCATTACCGACGGCCAGGGATACGGGTTCGCCATGAACACGTTTCAGCAGGCTGGCGCGCTCGCCCCGATTGCGCGTTACGACGCAGGCTACGCCCATGACATCGGAAAATGGATACTCAATCTGGCCAACGCCGCTCGGCTGTTTTATTCCAATGGACTGGATTCCGAGCATCAGTCGAGCTTTGAGTGGGCCACGGCGTATGACAAGCATTCAGCCCTCAGTTACGAAGGAATCCGGCGATGGAAGCGAGGAGCCGCAAAAGCTCGCTCGGACTTCAGAACCGTCTCCGGCAGAATCATATCGGGAAGCTATCTCTCAACTCATTTTGTGCAGGAAGTTCCGGATCAAAGCGAGGTCTTGGAAGAGGTGGAAGCGGGCGGGGCAATGCGCCTGGAGCATATCTGGGATTTTGAGCTTCCCGAAGTCGCCCGGCGCTGGTTGGTAGTTTCGGCCCACAGTGTTAATGTCGGCGGCCCAAACCACGAGTTCGAGTTTTCCTATGCGGGCAGCCCCGATGGCCCTTATCATCAAGCCTTCACCATAGGCGTTTCTCCAAATGACGCCGCTCATTTCGTTGAATTGCCGCCCGGAATGCGCGGGAGTGTGTACGTGAAAGCACAAAGCGCCCCTCGTTCCGTGAGTGCGGGGAAGCCGGGCCGGCTGAGCGTGGATGCCATGGCCATCACCTCTCAGACCACGATCGGCCCTTACGCCCAGGGCGACAACCGGGTGAAATTTGAAGCGCTGATCGACCACGACTCCGTTCCGATTGTGCTTTACCGGCCCGCTTCCGCAACCACGGATTTTGCGCTTTATGGAGGCTCGCACGTCGGAATTCTGGGCGGCCTGGTCGCCCGGACCAACGTGGAAGGCATCCTCCAGGTAGACCTTCTGAAAACCGATTACTATCACGCCCCGGCTTATCTCACATTTCTCTATTACAATCCGTATTCCGATGAGAAATCTGTTGAGATCGATGTGGGCGCTCCCGAGAAAGACCTTTACGACAGCGCTCAACAGCGGTTCCTGAGAAAGAACGTAAAAGACGTAGCGAGCTTTGCAATTCCCGCCGATACGGCGGTCGTGCTGGTCGTTGTTCCTTCTGGCGGGAAGTTAACGCGGCAGGGGAACAAGGTTCTGATTGATGGCAAAGTCGTATGCTACGGATAGGGCGCTGCCTCAGGAGCGTTCATGGGAAGGCGCCCGCTGCTGGTTTTCCGCTCTTCGTGGGATTCACTGGCGGCGCCTGCCAGGGCGGCAGGAAGAAGTCTTTGGATTCGTCTTCCACAGTGCCGGGCAACTCTTCATTTTTGATGTCCCTCGTCGCATTGGCTGCAGCCGTCGGATTGTGAGCCATGGCGTACGCCTGGCTCAACAGGAGCCGGGCCTGGCTGTTTTTAGGATCAAGCTTCAACGCCTGCTTAAGCTCGTCAATAGCGCCGGTGGCGTTGCGAGACTGCAATTCAATCTGGCCCAGCCAGCGATGGACTTCGGCGCTTTGAGGATTGAACCGGAGCGCATCTTTAAAAGCGCGTATGGCGTCACTGTGCTGACCAGTGCGGTCGAGAGCAATACCTGTGAAGTAGGCCAGCAGGAAGCTATCACCCAACCGTTGCCGGGTCTGGCTTAGGGTCGATACGGCCTCCTGAGCCCTGCCTGTTCGCAACAGAACCTGAGCAAGTCCGATGGCGGCGGTAGGGGTAGGATCGTTGTGGCCGATCAAGTCACGAAATACTTTTTCGGCTTCCTGGTAACGCCCGCCGTTCAGATAAGCTGCGCCCAGCCGCAGCCGCAGCGCATAGGAAGCGGGATTGTGGTGCAAGCCTTCCTGCGCGGCTTGGACGGCTTCCGCATACTGTGATTGCGCCATCAACTCACGGGTAAGGTCCAGCCATCGTTCTTCATGATTCGGGTCGAGGCGGGCAGCCTGACGAAAGGCAAGCACGGAAGCCTTGTGCTGGCCTGAATGGGCGTCCGCGATTCCAAGCAGCGTCCAAGCCTCCCAGCGATTGTAATGGGCTGTCAGCGAAGCAGCGCGTCGGGCAGCCTCGCCGGAGCCTCCCCAGAGATATTCTGCGCGGGCCAGATCGAAGGAGGCCCACCAATCATTGGGATGCTCTCGGGCAAGGCGTTTGAACAAGGCCTGCGCCTTCTGTTGTTGATGCAGACCGAGATAGAGCGACCCGAGACTCACCGCGTCTGCGTCATTCAAAGGCAACCGGTTGATTTCGTCAGCCACTTTCAGCGCGTCTTCATCGCGCTTCAGTGCGACGTATCCGGTTGCTGCATGGAGTAGAAAGCCAGGATCTTGCGGCCAAGGAAGCCTGGAAGCTTTGAGATCATTGAAGGCTTTGCCGTAGCGCCCCTCATTCAGTTCTATGCAGCCCAGATAATAGTGGGAAAGAGCATCATCGGGCTGGACTCTTAGCGCCTGCTGAAAAGTCTCTTGAGCCTGGTCTGGCCGGCCAAGCGACCACTCCAGAAAACCCAGGTTGCGATATGCCTCCGTGAGTCGAGGATTGAGCCGGATCGCCTCACGATATTCCGCCGCCGCCTCGCGGGCCATTCCCAAACGCGCCAGAGCGATGCCGCGAAAGTTGCGCGTTCGAGCGTCTGATGGGCGCTCTTGTTCCGCCAGCGTGAATTCCCGCAGGGCCTCGTGAAATTGCCGCTGATCGAGCAGGAGCAGGCCGCGGCGGAAGTGGTCCGCAGATTGTGAGAATGCCCAACCCGCGATGAGCGTCCCGCACAGAATCGCTGGAATGAATCTGTGGTTGCGCATCAGTTCTGTTCCAAAGCCTTGGCCGCCGCGTTGAGCTGGGCCACGCGATTTTCGTTCTGATGTTCCGATTCGAGCTTCAGCCGGGCTGCGATGGCGAACATTTGCTCCGCCTTCTGCTTTTCTCCCAGCGCCTGATAGACCTTCCCGAGTTGATAGTGAACCTTTCCATCCTTGTCATTATCGGCTGCTTTCCGAAGTTCCGCTTCTGCCTCACGGTTTCGCCCGAGCTGAAGGTAAGCAACACCCAGAAACTCGTGTACGTCATGGTTTTCCGGGTCCAGTCTTTCAGCGGAAGTCAGGTAATTCAGAGCCTTCGCAGGTTGATGTTCGTAGAGATAAGTGGCGCCCATATCGATCAGGGCTCCCACGTGGCGCGGGTTGAGCGCCAGTTCCGCCGAAAGTTCCTGCCGCGCTTCCGATGTTTTATAGGATTTCCAATATAAGTGCCCAATCTCATAATGAAGGTTCGGCAGAGTGGGATTTCCGACCAGTGCGAGCTGATATTCCCGGATGGCCTCCGCATCCTGGTGGCGGAGGCTTGCGAGGTCAGCCAGGAGTTCGTGTGCGCGGTGGGAATCCGGAGCCACCTCAAAGAGCTTGAGATAGGCTTGAAGAGCGAGCGCCTTGTAGCAATGCGCGCGCCAGTAGAAGGCGGCAGGATTTTTCATCGCATCGGAAGGGATTGTCTCAAGCGCGACCAGGGCTTCGGCAGGCTTGCCTGCCTCATAGAGCGCGCGACCTATTCTCAACTGCATGGAATCAGACCCATTCCCCTGCAAGGAATTTCGATCGCAGGCTGACAAGGCGCTGAAATGGCCTTCCTGCAACCAGCTTTTAAGGTTAGACGCGGTGCAGGCAACGGCTTTCTGTGGCGCGCCGTTGGTTGCAAAGTCAGTCAGGGTCAATGACGCTGGATGCCCTTCTTGAACAGCAATAAAGGCGGCTGCCAGGCGGGCGGCAGGGCTCGTTTCGCTGCGAAGGGAAGCCTCCGC
>CADDZJ010000039.1 GCA_902812415.1 Acidobacteriota bacterium | reverse complement strand
TCTATCGGGCTGTCCGCGCCAGGAACGGCGTCATTCTGATAACCGCAGACCACGGCAATGCTGAGTTGATGGTAGACCCTGAGACCGGCGGCCCTCATACTGCCCATACCACGAACCCTGTGCCCTTTATCCTGGTATCAGAGCAAGGGAAGACGGTCAAACTTCGGGAAGGCGGCGCGCTCGCCGATATTGCTCCCACGCTACTTGGCGTGATGGGAGCCGAGCAGCCTCGAGAAATGGGAGGACATGATTTGAGGGTGGTTGAGAAGGCCGAAGGCGGAAGACAGTAGGCAGAAAGCAGATGGCAGAAAGCAAAGGCAATAGGCAGCTTAAGCGGAATGACGAGTGAAAAGTAGTTGCTGAAGGCCGTGGGATGAGATGAAGGGAGTAGAAAGTAGTTTTTACTCGCTACTTATCACTCGTCATTGGTTCTTGCTTTCTTAGTTACATGGAGCGGGAAAATCTGTTCAGGGCGAAGAGTCTCGCGCCTGGACAGACCAGGTGATATTGAGGGTGGTTGGCAAGTTTGAGTACTTCAATGCGAACCCAGGCTTTTCCTGAATTGAGGAAGCCCAGGCGTCGCGCGGCTGCGCGCGAGACGTCCAGAAGGCGGCCCCGTACATAAGGCCCTCGGTCGTTGATGCGGAGTATCAGGGAGCGACGGTTTTTGAGGTTAGTAACCCGGATTTGAGTCCCAAGAGGCAAATCGGGATGAGCGGCGGTTAAAGCATTCTTATCGTATACTTCGCCGCTGGCTGTTAGGCCTCCCTGGAATTCGTCCCCATACCAGGTGGCAACTCCATCCTTGGAACCGGCATGTACCGCGACACGGGTGCAAACCGGAAGGCAAGTCGGTTGACTCGCCTGGGAGGGAGAGGCCATGGCTACAAAGGCCGCCACTCCAAGCCCGACAAAGAATCTTAGCATTCAACCTCCTTTAGAAAACGCTTCTCCTCGGTCCAAATTACCGCCTGTCCATTTCTCGTGAACTTGGGGATTTTGTCGAGGGGATATTCAAAAGCCTATCTGATTTTAGGCAAAATTTCAAGCTAAAAATTAAAAAACTCTAATCAAGACAATAAGTTACGTCGCGGCAGGGTGTGCATCGCGGAGACTTGTGTATCCCGTGCTCGACCCAAAACAGAAGCCCAGGATGCGCCCCGTAGGGGTGCTTGCGCGTCCTATGGCCGCTGACCCGCTCTGTGACCGAGATGCCCGGCAGTTTAACCATATTTCCCGGAACGAGATGGGGTCTTCAGGTGTCTATAGGTACAGGTCAGAAGTTGCATAAGGGCAGGGAGCAATAGAGTGAGCCCTGTAGAAGGTTTGAATTCCACAGATCGTGATCGTCCTGAGCCGGGCGGCGGAGCGCTTATTGCGGGCTGAGCCTGGAACTGGTATCGTTAAGGCATGGGAAACATTGCTCGCTCGATAGCAGTACCGCTGGACGGAGTTCTTCCGGCGAACGCGGAAGAGGCAACCCTGATCGAAGAGTTGCGCGCCGGCTCAGAGGAGGCTTTTGCATACCTTCTGGCTATCTACCGGAACCCGATTTACAACATGGCCTGTCACATCATGCGGGACGAATCCGATGCGGCGGATGTATTGCAAAACATTTTCGTGAAAATTATTCGAGGAATCAAACAGTTCCATAACGGCAGCAGCCTGAAGACGTGGATTTACCGTATTGCCGTGCACGAGGCGCTGAATTACCGGCGAAGCTGGTTTCGACGGCGCCAGCGAGAGGTTTGTTCTCTGGATGATGAGCGTCCGGCTGTGACGGCCGATGCTGCCCGAGCCTCTGAAACACCCTATGAGCTTGTGGAGCAAACTGAAAGGCGACAATTGGTGACGCAGGCGCTCAGAAGCCTGTCCGAGCCTTATCGCACCGTGGTGGTTTTGCGGGAGGTCGAAGACCTTTCGTATGAAGAAATTGCGGAGATTTTGGGCGTGGCGGAAGGAACAGTGAAGTCCCGCCTGAAACGAGGACGCGAACTTCTGAGGCGAAGGTTGGCGGGTTGCCTGGCGCCTCAGAACTGAGGTCAGCGAAAATGTTTGAGTCATGCCTCGAAATTCGGGAGCACTTCTCGGATTATGTTGACGGGTTGTGCTCGCAGGAAGCTTTGCTCTCGATCCGCTACCATCTTCGATACTGTGGTCCATGCCAGGAAGAGCTTGACCGAGCGCAAATGCTCAAAAGCGAGCTTCGCGCCTTGCCCCGTTCTCCTGTACCGCCTGAAGCGGATTTGCGGTTAAGGGTGCGCATCTCGCAGGAGCTGAATCGCAATTTACTGGGCCGGCTTTGGGTGCGTCTGGACAACCAGTTTCGCAGCCTGCTGTTGCCTGCCACGGGCGGTCTGGCGGCAGCCATACTTTGCTTTTGTCTGATCATGGGATCGGAGGCTGTGCCTCCCAACAATATCCCGGATGTGCCGCTTTCTTTTGTCACGCCGCCTCAGGTTGTAGCCCTGGCGCCGCTCGATTTCAGCATGGGCGATAAACCTCTGATTGTGGTGACGTACATTGATGCGGATGGGCAGGTGATGAGCTACAAGGTGCTCTCCGGGCAGCATTCGCCCGAACTGATGCGTCATCTGGACCGGATGATTTACTTCAGCCGCTTCGCTCCCGCGATGGCGTTTGGCCGGCCGACGGATGGAAGAGTAGTCCTTGCGTTAAGACAAATCACCATTCGAGGTTGACGGCCCGCTCAAAAATCCCACGTCACAGAGGTTGCCGGGAATCTCCGCTCCAAAGCCTCGTAACATTCTTTGCGCTTCGACTTCAAAGGATGCGATTTCCATTTCGATCACTTCTGATTTCAGCGGGAATACTCTGGCTTGCGTGTGCGGTGGCGCCCCTTTGCAGTCTTGCGCAATCGAGTGCTAGCGTAACCATTGATTCCAGCGAGACGCTGTTCACGGTCATGGCGGCGCTGAACGCCGCAGGTTATAACACGGGGCTTTACGCCAAGGCCGATGAAAGTATCCGGCAGGAAATTCGCAGCGAACTTGCCAGGAAGCAGACTCCGGTTTTGCCTCAGATTGCGAAATTCTACGAGGGCCATCGCGCGGATGACCCCGGCGCGGATTTCGGGCAGTATGTCTCGCTCGCGCTGCTTCTGGACTCGCCTCCAAAATTCAACTTTACGATTCCCAAAGAAGACCTTCCGCCCGACGCCAGCGACCTCCGCAATCTTGTGCCTTTGCTGCGCGCATTTTATCGGGAAGCGGATATTGAGGGTCTCTACGCCCAGTTCCGGCCCAGGTACATGGAAGCAATCGGGCAGTATTCAGAAACCATCCGCAGGGATATTGCGCTGGCCGACGCCTACTTGCGTTTTCCGAGCGGAACTTACCTGGGCAGAACTTATCACATTTATTTGTGCCTGCTCGGGGTTCCGGAGCAGGTGCAGGCCCGCATTTATGGTGAAAACTATTACCTGGTGATCACGCCTTCAACCCAGCCGCGATTCAAGGAAATCCGGCATCAATATCTGCACTTTCTGCTTGACCCGCTCGCGGTGAAATACGCGGCAGACATCCACCAGAAGGCGCCCTTACAGGCTATCGCCCGCAAGGCGCCGGCGCTGGGGCAGGATTTTAAAAACGACTACTCGTTGCTGGTGACGGAATGCCTGATCCACGCCGTTGAATTGCGGATGGATAAGCCTAAAGACGCGCCTCAGCAGGCGGCGAATGACCTCGCCTCCGGCCTGATTCTGACTCCCTACTTTTATAGCGCCCTCGAGGAGTATGAGAAGCAGGACAGCCCGATGAGCGTCTACTACCAGCAGATGATCCAGGGAATTAATCTGAAGAAGATGGAGAAAACGCTGGCGGACGTTCACTTTGCTCTTCCCAAGCCAGCGCCTAAAGTGGCGGCCGCTCCGGCGCCCAGTGAAAAGGATCATCTCCTCGATCAGGGAGACAATTTCATTTACCTCGGGCAATATGACCAGGCCAAGGCAGTCTTCAAGCAGGTGCTTGAAAAATATGATCCTAAAAGCGAACGGGCCTTATTCGGGTTTGCCATCGCCGCCAGCAACACCCAGGAGCCGGATATCGCAGAGGAGTATTTTAAAAAGACCTTAGCCGTCGCTCACAACCTGCGGATTGTGACGTGGTCCCATATCTACCTGGGACGGATCTACGATCTGGAAGATCGGCGGGATGATGCCCTGAAGCAATACCGCGCTGCCTCGGTGACGGCAGCGACATTTCCCGAAGCGCTGGCTGCCGTTCAATCCGGCCTGCGTTTACCCTTCGGCGCGAAGTAAAGACCCTTTCTGGAAACTCGACGGATTCACCATCACAGGTAACTTCCGCGGCAAAATCGTGATCTCGACCGGCAATCTGCCGAGCGGCTCGCCATCCACTTCTATGGCTGTGGGAGATTCAGCCCTGGCTTCGATTCGCGCGCCTTGGAAATGATGCGTTTTGGGGTGCATATAGATTTCACCGGAGTAAAGCACGCGGATGTCGCGGAGAAGTTGGAACATATTCATGTATTCGATCACCGTGACTTCCAGAATGCCGTCATCCATCATGGCTGTCGGGCAAGGATGCATCCCGCCGCCGTGGAAACGCCCGTTGCCAATTGCAACGTTAGTCACGCGATAGGCCGCAGGCTTGTTTCTGTCAATGCCAAGCTGCACGTTTTTCCCTCGATAACTTAAAAGCACGCGAAACGTGCTCCACAGAAAGGCAAATTTCCCGCCCAGCGGAACCAGAAAATTCTTCGCCCCCGCCGCCACCGCTCCACCCATTCCGAAGCTGACCAGATTCACGAAGTACCGTTCGGCAGGCTCGCCATCGTGGCGGGTATACTTCACCTTGCCGAGGTCGATCAAGACAGGCTCGCCCGTGATCAGGGTTTCGATGGCGTCCTCCGGCCCGCGGCGCGCTGAAAACCCGAACATGCGCTGAAAATCGCCTCCCGTTCCGGTGGGGAGAATCCCCATGCAAGCGGCAGGACACGCCAACCGGTCTCCGGCCATAAAGCCGTTGGCGATTTCATTAAATGTCCCATCCCCGCCTACTCCAACAATCAAATCAAATCCCTGTCCGAGCAGTTCGCGGGTCAATTCGATGGCGTGACCGCTTCGTTCCGTAAACCGCGCCGTGATAGGCCCCAATTTATCTTCCAGACGACGGGCCATCGACAACCATCTTTTGCCGGTCCTGCCGCCCGCCGAATGAGGGTTGACGATAGCCGCGATTTTGCGTGTTGATGCCATCGATTCATTGATGCAGCGCGCTGATTTATGTTTTCGAACGTTTGGCTGTCGCTATGTTCGGAGCCGCGCGCGAAGGTCTTCCACCGTGTCGCGCAGAGTTTCCAACGGATCGCGCGTTCTGAAGCTAAGCTCTCTGCGGGCTTTGGTGGAATCGCAGTACCAGAACAGAGCCGACATTTTGATGGAAGCGTCATCCAGCCGGAATGACTTGCCAACCAGCGGGAAGAGCCGCCGCAACAGGCGCGCGCTCCAAAGCGAAAATTTCAGCGAGGGCTCAAACTTTGGAACCGGGCGGCGGGAGAGTCGCGCCACATTTTCGATCAATTCATGAAAGGTCCAATTCGCGCCGCCCAGCAAGTACCGCTCGCCGGGCCGGCCGTGGCGCATGGCGGCAATGAGGCCGCTCGCTGCATCGCGCGCGTCCACAAAATTCAGGCCACCTCGAGGAATTGCCAGAATCTGGCCCTCCAGGAACAGGGCCACGTCACCGGTCGAAGACAGGCGATCATCCCCCGGTCCCAGGATCAGACTGGGATTAACGACGACAATCGGCAACGAATATCGGCGAGCAAAATCCAGGGCCAGTTTTTCTGCAAAGATCTTGCTCAGGTAATAAGGCCACTCCGCCACCATCCCGTTCTTATAATCGGACTCTTCATTATAGGCTATCGGCTCGCGGCCTACGGCGATGGTTCCGGAGGAGGAAACCATGACAACCTTGCTCGCACCGCACTTCTGAGCCGCCTCGCAGGTATGGCGTGTGCCTTCGATATGGGTGCGATAGAGGATTTCCTGATCCGCAGAATCTCGGGAGACGATTCCGGCCAGATGATAAATCTCGCTCACTCCCTGCGCCGCGCGCAGCACGTCTTCAGCGCGCGTAATGTCGCCGCGGGCGATCTCAATGCGCGGTTCGCCGTCGAAGCGCGTTCCGCCGCGACACAACAGCCTGATGGTGACTTCGTGTTCCTGCGCTTTCAGTTGCTCGACAAGGTGTTGACCCAGAAAACCCGTGGCGCCTGTAATGAGGATGATTTTCATGAATGAGAGCGGCAGGTCATCGTGCGGCATCTTCGGCCGGCGAGGAAAACGGCAGTCCGTCAACGATTGAACATCCCATAGTTTGCTGAAAAACTCTTACGATCCGTCATTCCGAGGAGCCGAAGGCGACAAGGAATCTCACAAGTCTTTTACTTGCAGGGCGAGATCCCTCGCTTCACTCGGAATGATAGCGTCCATTCGCGTTTTCCACCAACTTACAAAGACTCGCGCTGCGGCGCAGTTCCGACATCGGCCATCAGAATAGGTGCAAAGTGCATCAAGGTGACGCTGGGCTTGTGCCCGATGTGTGATTCGGCCATAGCCAGGGCTTCTTCCATGTTGGGCGCCGTATCCCACCCCATCAACTCCGCAGCGCGCTTTGATTCCGCCCCCGCGCAAATCACTTTGCCCACGTGCGCCCGGCCATTTTCGCCCCAGTACCACATGTAAAACGGATGCACGCCGTGATAGGCGTTGCCCGTGCGATACATCCGGATGTATTCAGGGTTCCGGGCAAACTCAGCCTCGTATTTGCGCTGCAATTCAAATGAATCGCGTGTTTCCGGCAGCAGGCGGTGGAAGAACTCGATGTAAGACGGATGGTGGAGCGGGTCAAACTCATCGTAAAGCGGATGAGTCAGGATGAGCACGCCGTTTTTCCTCACCACCGGCATGCCCCGATACATGTTATGGAAATAGCCGAGCGCCATCACCTGCACCAGAAGAGGGTTGAGGATGGAGTTCACATTGTAGGGCGAGATGAAGGGAATGCCGTAGACGACAACGTCCGACTGTCCCTCGACCGGCACGCAATACTGGGCATAGCAGTAAGCCAGAGTTTTTTCATGCACCGGCAAGGTAGCTCCGGCATGGACCGCGATCATTTCATAGGAAGCCGGAATCGCAAAGAGCAGTTTCCTTTTCGTTGCGCGGGGAAGACTGCGCAGGCCCGCCCGCGCCAGCGCAAACATCATGCGATCGTAAGACGAATGATGGTCTTCATTTTTAACGAAGAAAGCCATGCGGGGATCGAACATGGCGTTGTTCAGCACGGTCTCGAGATGAAACACCTTCAGATGCTGATTGATGATCTTCCCCACGCGATCGCAGGAACGGCTCATCGCCGAACGCGTGTGGTCAAAATAAGAATCGCATTCCAGAATGGTCTGCGGCGTGTGGTGCGCCTGAAGCGCGGGATAATCGCAAAGGCCCACGCCCACGGACTTGTTGCCGCCATCCATCGGCACCAGATTGATATTCACATAAATCAGGAGATCGGATTCTGCTGCGCGGCGGTTGATGCGGACGCGTTCGCCGTGGTCTGTCGCTCCCAACTCCACCATGCCGTCAGGAGCTTCACCGTCATGGTTATAAAGGCGATCGGGGTAATAAGCGTGAAAAATGCGCGAGCCGACAGCGCGCTTGATTTCCGCAGGAGTCATCCGCCGGTGAAAAGAGGTTGCGATAATGATGTGGAAATCTTCAATTCCCTTGGAGGCGAGCATTTCCAGCAGGATCGTCAGCGCCGACTGGCGGATGTCCGGACGCTTCATGGGAGGCAACGGCAACGAGATATCATCGATGGCAATGGTCACCTTCATGCCGGGCTTGAGCAGAGATTCAAGAGGTTCCATACCTTCCGGATGAGCCAGGGCGAAGCGAATGGCCGCATTCCGGTCGCGCAGAGGACGGATGGTCGGCCTGGGGTAAACCACGCGGGTGCCCGCAGGCATTTTCACCTGCAACAGGTCCTCGCCGTACCACATCAGTCGCGGCGCAGAGTTTTTTTCGAGATGGACCACACATCCCTCTGAAGAAACCAAAGCGTTGCGGCCCACCGCATTGGGCGCCGGGTCCGCCGCTTCCAGAAGCCGCTCAAGCGCCGCATGAGGCGCGTCAAGATATGTGGACATGGTTTCCTCGCACCGTCGCAATGGGAGAACTGCTCGGATTTTTCAGATCGAGCACGGGCCAGCCGCGCAGGGTTGCCAACTTTCTCAGCCGCCCGTCGGGATTCACCGCCGCAGGCATGCCGACCGCTTCCAGCATGGACGCATCCGAAAAGCTGTCCGAATATGCTTTGGCTTTGGTCAGGCTCACTCCCCGGGCTTTGCAGATTCGGGACATCGCTTTTACCTTCTCCTCCTCTGCAATCAGCGGCTCGGCCACCTTTCCCGTGGCAACGCCGTTCTCAAAAACTAGGGAATTGCAAACGAGTTGGTCGAATCCAAAATAACGGGCTGCCCGACCCAACGCAAAGTCCAGCTCACCTGTGACCAACACCAGATAAAAGCCCTGTTCACGATCTCTCTCCACCAGCGCTTTCGCACCCGGATAGATGCTGGGCCGAATCACTTCTTCAAACAGCAACTCACCCTGCTCTTCGAGCCACGCTTTCTTTATTCCGCCATATTCGCGAAAGAAAGTTTCATTAAAAAGACGACGCGAGTATCGATTCAATAGAAGATAGGTCGGAACGCTGGCTACCAGCCTGGAAAATTTCCAGACCACCCTGGCTCGCGATGGCAGGTGACGAACAAGAAATGCATATCGGGTGACGATGTTGCTTGAAACCAGCGTTCCGTCGAAATCATAAAACGCGATTCGTTTGGAGTCAGACATAGCAAAGAGGGAACTTCAGCAGCAATCCGACAATTCCCGGCGCTCGAATTCAATCGCAATAGCCCTCGATTTCAGAAGGAAAGGGCTGTCGAAGGCGAACTGTGAACCGTCAGCCGGAAGCGTTCAGAGTTGCCAACAATCTCGATCACTGCTCAACGCCGTTGCGCTTCAGTCGCGGTCCATCACCGAGGAGCGCCTCGACTGGCTCGGAACGGGCGCTCTCATCTTGTAAGCAAAAATATGCCGGAGATTTTTTTTATGGCGCCAGAAGAGAAACGCTGCGATGCCCGCCGCGCAGAGCGCATCCGTATTGCTCCGGAAGAAAATCATGAGCAGCACAAAGAGGAGCCAGGAAGAGAGCGACGCGATCGCCCCGGCCTCTTTCCATTCCATCACTTTGCTGCCAAACACGCGCGCCACGACAAAGTAAATGAGGGATATCACCGCGAAGAGCGGATAAAGCACCAACATCACGCCGGCTGAAGTCGCAATGCCCTTTCCCCCTTTGAACTTCAGCCAAGGAGAATAACAATGTCCCACAATAGCCGCGAAGCCGAAGACCCATCCCTGCCAGACGGGATCCGCAGTGTGGTAGGCCAGAAGGAGCGCGACAATCCCCTTTCCCATATCACCCAGCAGGGCGACCACGGCGCGGCCTTTGCTGACGCGAAGGACATTGTTAAATCCCGGATTGCCGGACCCCACCTTGCGGATGTCGATCCCCGACCCTGCCATGGCTAATACAGCAAAGGGGATGGAGCCTAAAACAAAACAGATCAGAATCCGCAAAAAAATAGAGGCCATTTCGTCATCCCACTCGCTGCAAGTAATGTGTTTAGCGCGACAGCTTTGCCAGCGCTTCACGGATGCGCTCACGTAGCTGGATCATATCATAATGGCTGTGCGCCGAGGGGCGGATCGCTTCACCGATAATAACTTGCGGAGACCGACTGTTACTGGCGGCATCGACATCCGAACCGTCCATCCCGATCTCAGAGCTATGCGTTCTCGCTTCCGATTTCCGATCCGGCCACGCCAGCCCTTCAGTCCCATGGAATAAAACCGGATAAATGGGGCTGGTTGTGTCAAGAGCCGCATGTAGCGCGTCCAGCCGGAAGCGTGAGCGCGCCGGAGGAGCGCCGACCGGCCCTTCCGGAAGCACTACCACGCTCAATTGCCCCTTCAAGCAACGCTCAATTCGCTGACGCATGGTTCCACCTGGCGGCTCTCGATGCTCACCCAGGGGGGAAGCGACAAGCGTCCGCAGAAGGAACGCGGCTGGCGAGGGAAGTTCGCCAAGCACTGCCCCATCCGCAAAACGAAATGGAAACGGAATGCGCGCCGCCGCGACGAGCGGATCCAAATGCCCAGCGCGATTGGCCATTAAGATGGCTGGCTTGCCCGTGGGGACTTCCGATCTCTTCACAAGATGAATCTGATGGTTGCCCCAGCGCAAGATACAACGAGCCGTGACCCGGATGATGAAAGCAGAGGCTCCCTTCCCGCCTGCAACGCGGGCCATCGTGCCGCCAAGATAGGCCAAGGCGGCAAAATAGGAATGCCGGGATGCCCGATGCACCCAAGCCACGGCCTTCCGGCGAAAGAGCGTGAACCCGTTTCCCAGATTCTCGAGCCACAGGCGCGCAATCTGCATCCAGGGTGGGCGTTTACGTCCCGAAAGCCGGCCCTCAAGGTAAAGCGCGCGCGTTGCCGTTCGGCGAATTTTCCCGCTGCTGGTTTTGGGGATGCTTTGCGGGGCAACCAGCGCCACCTTGTCTGGCGGAATTCCCAGGACGGAATCGACACTCCTGATAATTCCTTCTTCTATGCGCTCTAGCTCATCCGACGCCTTCGCGCGTGTTTCCGCCACCACCACGAGCCGCTCGGTGCCGGTTTGCGGGTCGAGGGCGCCGAAAGCCGCCACGCAACCTTTACGGACGCCCGGAACTTCCGCCGCCGCCGCCTCAATTTCCTGCGGGATGATGTTGCGCCCTGACTTGATAATGCAATCTTTCAGGCGGCCTGTGACGTAAAGTTCCCCATTCGCCCAATAACCCAGATCGCCGGAATCCATCCAGCCATCCGACGTGATGACCGCGGCGGTGGCCTTAGGATTGCGATAGTAGCCGGCAGTGCGCGAGAGGCCGCGGAAGAAGATGCGGCCCTGGACGCGCTCCCCTAATTCCCGGCCCTGATCATCCAGGAGTTTCACCTCGTGGCCGGGCATGGGGCGGCCATTGGCAACGAATCGCAGCACGTTGTTCTTGCCCTCCCCTGCGGGCTCTGCTTTGCCTTCCGCCTCAAAAAGATCGCGACGGATGACGTCAATCACCGGAGCCCGGTTCATAGGCGTAAACGTGAGCGCCACGGAGGATTCGGCCAGCCCGTAACAGGGCACAAAGCTCTCAGCGCGGAACCCGTAGGGTTTGAAGCGGGCGGCAAAGCGCGTCAGAGTATCAGGCAATACGGCTTCGCCCGCATTAATCGCCACGCGCCAGCGGCTTAAGTCGAGTCCTTCAATCGCTTCGTCCGGAATTTTCCGGGCGCACAATTCGTAGGAAAAATTGGGCGCCGGGCAAAGCGAGCCTCGTGAATCGTGCATGGCCCAGAGCCAGCGCTCAGGGCGGCTCAAAAATGCGAGCGGCGACATCACCGTGATCGGCGCGCCATGATAGACGCTGAAAAGCCAGGAACCGATCAGGCCCATATCGTGGTAGAGAGGCAGCCAACTGACCACGTAGTCATCCGGGCGAAAGTTCACAGACCAGCCAATGCCGCGCACGTTGGCCAGCACGTTTGCATGGGTCAGCACCACTCCTTTGGGATCACCCGTGCTGCCAGAGGTGTATTGGATAAAAGCGATTTCAGAGGGTTCAAGGCCACGGGAGGGCGGCTTCGCACCAGACCGGCACAAAGCCTCGACGCTGGTTACTTCCAGAAGACTCGGGATGCTCACTCGCATGATCTGGGAAACCGCGCGAACACGATCAAAACTGATCAGGAAGCGGACTTCCGCATTCTTCAGGATCAGGACCTGGCGGCGAACGTATTCCTCAATCTTATCGGCCCGCGCCGGAGGATAGATGGGAACCGCAATGCCGCCCGCCAACATGACGCCGAAAAAGGCATAGAAGAAATCGGCGCATGTGGGCAGCATGATCGCCACGGTGTCGTTCCGCTGTAAACCGGCGTCAATCAGCCCGGCTGCCACCCTTGAGGCCGTCTCAAGCAATTGTCCGTAAGTGATGTCGCGGCCGGAATCTTCTTCCAGAAGATGAATCTGCACACGGTCTGGCTCGATCTGCGCGTGGTGGCGAAGCGCTTCAGGCCAGCTTTTTGCGGAGGCGGGCGCTTCGGGAGCATCCCGCGAAGGCTGAACGATGCGGTAACGCTCGCTTCGGCTGGAGGGCCGGGTTCCATCGAAGATCGTTCGGGCCCAATCTGCCGGCGTCTCAGCCTCTTGCGCCGCCTCTTCCGGCAGACGAATTTTGAAGCGCGCTTCCAACCTCACCAGAAGCTCAACACGCTCAAGGCTGCCCAACCCCAGGTCGCGGTCGAGCAACGAATCCATCGTGAGGCTTTCCGCCGCCCGCACCGAACCAAGCTCCAGCAGAAGCTCGCGCACAACCTCCAGGATTTGACCTTCCACGGAGGCAGCTTCCACCTGTTTAGGAAGAGTTGGCATCATAACTGACGACTACAATTTGAAAGGAAACTGAAGAACCCTTGCATCCTGTCATTCCGAGGAACTGCAGGCGAAGAGGAATCTCGCATGATCTTTATTGCAGAGCGAGATTCCTCGCGGAGTTTACCCTTGAGCGGAAACACGGGGATTCCTCGCCTGCGCTCAGAATGACAAGCGAGGGGCTCGGAATGACAGTGGCCGTAATTATTTCTCGGCAACCTGTTAATAACGCGGCTTTCATCGAATAAAGCCGCTTTATAAAACGAAGGGCGCATCTTTTGGTCTTCCACGCGGCTCCAAAGCCCGTCTAGATTTTGAAAGTCCACTCACGCACGGCTTCCGGCTGGACCCAATTTTCAATGCCTTCGATCTGGTTTTTTGTCCAATACTCCTTCCAGTTAATATTTTCCGGGCGCCACGGCAGCAACTCCTGATCTGCCTTGGAAAGCATTGAGTGTGCGATGCGGATATTCTCGCATTCAAAAATGTATCGATTTTGGAGCACAAAGGGAAGGTACTGGTCCAGGGTTTGCTCCCGGAATTTCGCCTGAAGGTCGAGTTTGCGCAATTCGGTGTTAAAGCCTCCCATCCAGCGCTCTCCCGGCAAACCCATTTTTTCCAGAACGCGCCCGGCTCCTGAGAGCCAGCGCTCAGCGCGGGCAATATCTCTTCGTAATTTCAGCCGTCGATTCTGTGCCTCCTCAGACGACACAAAACGGATGCGGGAGCCGCGACGCATTCCGGCGAGCCAATCGGTCAAGCCGCGACTCCAGACTTCTTCTCCGTTCTTGCGTTTGCGGGCTTCAGCATCCAGCAGGGTCACGATACTGCCAAGCGGGAAGGGATTCATGTCCGCAGAGCCAAGCTGATAAACCAGCTCGTGGCGATTTTGAAGCAAGAGCGCTGAAACTGTGAGGATGGCCGATGCGACCATATCCACCGGAATGACTTCAAGCGGAGCGTCTTCCCGCACCGGCCAATCTTTCAGCCCGCCCAACGCCATCAAGACTAGAGGAGCTGCGGTGCGCCCGCCTTCAATCCATCCCGGGAAAGGGAATCGCCAGGCGCTTTCCACAATGGCCGGACGCACGATGGCAGAATCGAGGCCTTCCGCCGCCTGGATAATCTGCTCTCCCAGGCTCTTGGAGTAAGTGTAAGTATTCACCCATCCCCAATTCGCGGCCCGCTGCTTTCCCAGAGCGACCAATCGCTGGACCAGTTCACGGGAGCGGCGCGCCCGATCCTCACGGCGATTGGCGTCACTTGATTCGTAGATCTGGCGAATCAATTCGCGTACGTGACGCAATTCCTCGCGGTGATCAAAACTTCGATCGTCCGGACCGCGGCGGTGGGGATAGTAACCCAGAATTGGTTCGGACTCCTCAATCAGCCCGTCGGCCTCGCCGCAGACGAAAGCGGTGGAGACATGCAACAGTTTGGCGCCCAGGCGCTTCGCCAAATCGGCGATGTTTTCGACGCCGTCCACGTTGGAGCTGAAAGAATCATCGATGGCGGGGAAGAAGTCCACACGGCCAGCGCAGTTGAGAATCAGGTCTACGCGGCCAGCCATGCGGTCGATATCTTCCGGTTCCAGACCACAATCAGGCGCGCTGATGTCTCCGGACCAGATGCTGATCCTGTTGCGCGGAAACCCGTCGCCCCTGTGCTCTGTAACGGAGGCCAGCGCAGGCGAGTTGAGTACGTCTTTGAAAAATCGCTCGGCAGGCGGCAACTCTCCGCTCGGACGCAACAGGATGTGCAAGTGCCTGAAATTTGGAAATCGATCCAGAAGAAGCGCGAGGATGACTTTGCCCAGGAAGCCGTTGGCCCCGGTGAAAAGGAGTTCATGCTCGCGGAATGTTTGGTCTATGTCAGTCAATCGTTCCGCGTCTCCTCTATCTTTAGGCTGCGAGAAAAACGCCGGCGAGGCCCTGTCTCTGATCCATCAAACGCTCCACGACATGCGCAAAAATCTCTCTCCACCGAACGCGGCAGAGAGGTAGGCATAGCGCGAATGACAGAGGATAACCTTGCGCGCGTCAGCGAGTCGCCCCTGCCGTCTCCGTATTGAGCGCGATGGATGAATGTTATCGACGCGATTCGGGCTTTGTCAAGGAATCGGAAGGCTGAGCGTTACTATAAAGAGGCAGCCACGGCACGCCCTCACCTTGATGTGCGCTTATTGTTCATGAAATGACGGTGGGATCAGACGAAGTCATAATGAGTCAACTCATTTTCCATCTACCGAAAATGCAAGCAAGACGTTACCGGCCACGCCGTTCGTATAGCCTGCATCCACATAAAGCATGCCGTTAACGATGGCAGGGCCCGTAGCGTTCATCGATCCGCCGTGGGCCTCCGCTCCGTTCACCGTCTTGAATTCCTGCAGGGTATCAAAATCCCAAATCACTTTTCCGGTTCGAGCATCATAGGCGCGCAAATGGCCATCTTGCGAGCCGGAAAACACAACACCGGGAATGACGGTGACTGGCGCCATCTGTGCGGCGTTGCAGCCGACTTGCTTGAGGCAATCCGGCTTGGGAGGAGGCGCGTACCAGGCTTTCTTTCCTGTAGCAGCTTGCAGAGCAAATAGTCCTCCTCCCATGGCCGGATTCGAGTCATTCCAATCGGACAATGGGAAATAAACCCGTTTCTTGTCCGCCGCGCCGCCCCATTGAATTCCTCCAAGCGGCCCACCTTTGCCGATCCGTGTTTGCCAAACGATCCGGCCTTGCTGGTCAGGGTCGAGCGCGTAGATTACGCCGGACTTCTGCCCCGCAATCAGCAGGCGGCGTCCATCTGGCAGCGTTTTGAGAATCGGTGGCGATCCAAAATCAAAGTCAGACCCCGGATTATCAGGACAGTTCGCCTTGGTCGGTGCGATGCATGCAATATTCCAGCGGTCACTCGGCGTAAGTTGTTGTGACCAAAGCATTTTGCCGGAGTCCAGATCAAATGCAATGACCGCATCCGAATAGGGGCTAGGGGGGTCAGAATAGCCGTTGCCGGTCGCTACATAGATCGCGCGTCGTTTTGGATCAATAGTGGGCGGCGACCACACCGCTGCTCCGGAAGGCCCCCACATTTGCACCCCTGCGGTGCTGCGCATGGTTGGGTGAGCCGGCTGCGGAATGGTGTAGGCCTTCCAAATCTGTTTGCCTGTCTGCGCATCGAGGGCCACGACGCTGCCGCGGAAAGTGCAACACGGATACCTGGGGTCCATCGCCGCACCCTCCTCGCCCGAAGAGACGGGGACGTAAAGCCGACCATCGAAAAGGACCGGGGATCCTGTAATGCGCGCTGTGGGGTGCGGATCAACGTGAACTTTCCACAAGAGCGAGCCGTTGGCGGCATCCACGGCATAGATGTTGCCGCTCACGTCGCCAAAATAGGCGATGCGGCCTCCGAACCCGATGGTGACAGCCGTCTTGACGGTGGAGGGGGCTCTAAACGTCCAGTAGATACAACCCGTTCGCGCATCAAGTGAATAAACCGTGCCATCTTCGCTGCCCGCGAAAACGCGTCCTCCAAACACCGTCGGCTGGCCAAACGTCGCCCAAGCCCCTGGAAAGCCAAAGGCCCACTTGAGTTTCAGTTTCGGGATTTGATTGCGGCTGAGCCCTGCCACTGCCGCTGGCTGAAAGCGGCTGTTCGCAACATCAACTCCCCAGCCGTTCCAGCCGGGATCATCAAGCAGGGGATCGGATTTTACGGCGCAAAAACCAGGGCGAGTGCTTGAGACGGGAGCTTTAGCATGGGAAAGATACGCCGCCACCGCTTGTCGCTCCGCAGGGGTCAGTTTGGCGCCTTGTTCTCTCATAACGCCGGTTTCGAGAGTTTGCACAATCGAGTCGCGCGACATCTGCTGAAGCACCTCAGTCGACGGCGCCCGTGTCCCGCTGCCCTTCCGATGGCACACATCACAGTGTTGTTGAAAAATGGCAGCCCCATCCGGCGTTTGGAATGCCCAGCCCGACGAAGCCGCAACAAGAACCGCCAACAGCACGCGCAAAATCACTCGATTCCTCTTTTCCCCCTCATGCTTGCCTCTGAAGTGACCAGGACGGGCTTGAGCAGATAGTGAGGCCTATAAATCATAAGATGATTGCAAGTGTTCGCGGGGTTGCGAAAAGAAATCAGGTTGATATGACCGGCTGCGGATATTTTTCAGCATCCTGCGAACGCCCCAGTTGGTGCAGCAACTACACCGAATCGTATATTTTGCCGGAATCATCATCCTGTTCTCTTGTCTAAAATAGTGAACTGTGAAACTATTCTAAAGTACTCACAAGCAATAAGTTTGTGTTAGAATTCCTCCCATTGAGTACGTTTTGGTCTCTCACGTGCTCCACCTTGAGAGAATTCAAATTTTACGGAGGTTGCAACCAACATGAAGAAGGTTCTTACTTTACTTTTCACCTTAGGTCTGGCGATTTCGCTGGGTATGCCGGTGTTTGCCGCTGCGGCAGCTCCCGGTCAGGATCAGGGTCAGACCCAGACCACCACGAAGAAGCATAAGAAGTCCCATCATCACAAGAAGCACAGCAAGAGCAAGAGCAGCACCCCTCAGCAGTAAGGATGCTGGCGCTTCGGCTCATTCTGAAGTAGCTTCTCCGTAAGTCAGCAAGTACAACAAAAAAGCCCCCGAACTGAGTTCGGGGGCTTTTTGTTTTTCTGAGACCTCAGCTCAAGCAGAAAAACGAGGGGCTTTCCTGGCCGAGGCTTATTGTTTCCATTCCGTATGGAAGATTCCCTCGCGGTCAATCCGGCGATAGGTGTGTGCGCCAAAGCAGTCCCGCAGCGCCTGGAGCAGGTTGGCCGGCAAGCGCTTTTGCCGGTATCCATCCACATAGGCCAGCGATGCGCTGAAGACCGGAGTGGAAACGCCCAGATCAATCGCCAGTTTTATGGTTTCGCGCAGATTCCCGAGTTGAGCATTAAGAATTTGGCTGAAGTGAGAATCCAGCATCAGATTCTGCAAAGAAGCATTGGCGCGGAAAGCCGTCGAGATGGGGTCCAGTATCCTGGAACGAATAATACACCCGCCTTTCCAGATTCGGGCGATTTCGGGCAATTTCAGAGAGTACTGATACTCTGATGAAGCCACGCGCAATTGTTCAAACCCTTGTGCGTAGCAAACAATCATGGTCACGTAGAGCGCCTTGCGCACATGGTCGATGAGCTGGTTTTTATCGCCAGAGAATCGGCCATCAGGTCCTTTCAGAATCGCCGAGGCCGCTACCCGCTCGTCTTTCTCCGCGGAAAGCGTCCGTGTTGAGACTGCGATAGAAAGGGTCGGGACGGCCACTCCGATATCCATCGCGTCTTGAGCGGTCCACTTGCCGGTTCCTTTCTGTTCCGCCTCATCCAGGATGAGATCCACCAGGGATTTGCGGGTTTCCGGGTCAATTTTATTGAGAACGAGCGCGGTGATTTCAACCAGGAAGGAATTGAGTTCCGCGCGGTTCCAATCCGCAAAGATATCGCGCAATTCTGTGGCGCTCAGGTTCAGGGCGTTTTTCAGAAGATCGTAGGCCTCGCAGATGGCCTGCATGATGCCGTACTCAATTCCGTTATGAACCATCTTCACGTAGTGGCCAGCGCCTCCGGGGCCGAGATAAGTGCAGCAGGCGCCATCTTCCGTCTGCGCCGCCATGCGCGTGAGAACGGCTTCCAGATGCCGGTAGGACTCCTCATGACCCCCCGGCATCAAGCTCGGACCGTGAAGCGCACCTTCTTCTCCTCCGCTTACGCCCATGCCAAAGAAGCGAAGGCCAGCCGTTTCCAACTCTTTGGCACGTCGTTCGGTGTCTTTGAAATAAGAATTGCCCCCATCGATGACGATATCGTCCCGGTCGAGGAATGGACGGAGATCCTTCAAAACCGCATCCACCGGAGCGCCGGCTGGCACCATCATCAAGATGCGGCGCGGCGTCTCCAGCGCTCCTACAAAGTCTTTCAACGTGCGCGCGGCCACGATCTTCTTCCCCTGACCCACCGCCTCAAACTGTTTCACCTTTTCCTGATTTACGTCAAAACCTGCCGCTGAGAAACCTTTGCTTTCCGCGTTCAACGCCAGATTGCGCCCCATCACGCCCAGGCCGATCACTCCGAGATGTTGTTTGCTCATAAGCTATCCTTCCGTTTACGCTTCAGAGTTCCTCTTTGAACCTTATCAGCATATCAAAACATCTCAATAGCAGAAGTCGGAAAAAGGCATGACGGCGGACTGGCTGTCGCAGCGGAGGTGGAAAAGAAGGGCGGAAGCCCGGCTCTAAGCCGCATCATTTGCCTCACCTAACCGAAGCAGCGCGGGGAGCTTTTATCGCTTAGCTCAGGGGAGTATATTAATGAATTAGGTTCTACAAAACGGGTCCCGAGTGGACGGACCATAAGAGGTCTTTATCACCTCGTCGGTAACAGGCATCGAGACCTCGACGTGAGAGAGAGATTCAAACGCACAGCTAAAATTTCAGCCGGAGGAGCAGTTCCTTGCCAAGCGAAATCGTAACCAATTCTCAAAAAGAGGTTCTTTCTCAGAGCGAGCTTGATCAACTCGCGATCAACACCATCCGATGCCTCTCGATGGACGCGGTTCAAAAAGCCAATTCAGGCCATCCGGGCTTACCCATGGGGGCGGCGGCCATGGCCTATGTGCTGTGGACCAAATTTTTGAAATACAATCCCCGCAATCCCAGGTGGCCTAATCGCGATCGCTTCGTTCTCTCCGCCGGACACGGCTGCATGCTGCTTTACAGCCTGTTGCATCTTACGGGGTACAACATTTCTCTGGATGACATCAAGCAATTCCGCCAATGGGGCAGCAAGACTCCCGGACACCCTGAATACTCGCTGGATGACGGAATCGAGACCACCACCGGCCCTCTTGGCCAGGGCTTTGGTAATGGCGTTGGCATGGCCATTGCCGAAAAGTATCTGGCAGCTCATTTCAATCGTCCTGACCACACCTTGGTGGACTACAAAGTTTATGCTTTAGTCAGCGATGGCGACCTGATGGAAGGAGTCTCTTCCGAAGCCGCATCACTTGCAGGTCATCTGGGCCTGGATAATCTGATTTACCTTTACGACAGCAATCTGGTTTCTCTCGAAGGCCCCACGGAATGGGCCTATACAGAAGACGCCGGGAAACGATTTGAGGCTTACGGATGGTTCGTGCAGAGTGTTCCCGATGGGAATAATCTCGAAGCGGTGGAGAAAGCTTTGCAGGCTGCTGAGGGAGAAAAAGGGCGGCCCTCACTGATCATCGTTCGCACTCATATCGGTTATGGCAGTCCTCATAAGCAGGATTCTTATCAAGCCCATGGCAGCCCGTTAGGTGAAGAAGAAGTGAAGCTGACCAAGCAGAATTTAGGCTGGCCTGTGGAACCCGCGTTTTATATTCCACCTCAGGCCCTCGCCCATTTTCGCAAAGCGATTGAGCGGGGTGCGCAACTGGAGGAAGAATGGGAAAGCCGCCTTCAGGCTTACCAGAGGACTTATCCGCGACTTGCGGCGGAATGGGATCGATATGTGCGCGGAGAGATTCCTGAAGGCTGGCAAAGCAAAATTCCGACTTTCAAGCCCTCTGACGGTTCTCTGGCTACTCGTCAGGCGTCCGGGCAAGTCTTGAATGCGATCGCTTCGAGTTTGCCGACGCTCGTGGGCGGCTCGGCGGATTTGAACCCCTCAACCGACACCTACCTGAAAGGATTCGGAGACTTTCAAAAGGGCAGCTATGGAGGTCGCAATCTGCATTTTGGAGTCCGCGAGCACGCGATGGGATCCATCGTGAACGGGTTGGCTTTGAGCGGGCTGATAGCTTACGGAGCGACCTTTTTTAATTTCTCCGACTACATGCGGCCCACCATACGGCTGGCGGCGCTGGAGGGGGCGCATTCCATTTTTGTTTACACGCATGACAGCGTTTTTCTCGGTGAAGATGGCCCCACTCATCAACCCATCGAGCATCTGCCCTCGCTGCGCGCCATTCCTAATCTCTGCCTGATTCGCCCCGGCGATGCCAATGAAACGGCCGTGGCCTGGAGAGTGGCTATCGAACATAAGGGAGGCCCGGTAGCCCTCGTGCTGACCCGTCAGAAACTTCCGGTTATCGACAGGAGCCGATACGCCTCCGCAGAGGGTCTCGCCCGCGGCGCTTACGTGCTCGCCGATGCGCCCGGCAAAGGGCGCGGTGTGCTGCTGATCGCTACAGGTTCCGAGGTTTCCCTGGCTATCGAGGCTTTTGAGCAACTCCGGAATGAAGGGCTGGCCGCGCGAGTGGTGAGCATGCCCAGTTGGGACCTTTTCGAAAAGCAGCCTCAGAAATACAAGGACGAAGTTTTCCCGGCGCATTTTACGGCTCGCCTGGCCATTGAGGCCGCCTCGCCGCTGGGTTGGGAGCGTTATGTGGGGCCTCAGGGCGCTGTGATTGGCCTGAATCGCTTCGGCGCTTCCGCGCCTTACCAGGTGATTGCGGAGAAGCTGGGATTTACTAAAACTCACGTGGTCGAGAAAGCCCACGAACTGCTGGGCCAGTAGCAGATTGCTGAAAAACACCTGCAAGCTGTTAGTCCGAGAAGTTAGAAAAAACAGTGATGAGTGACGAGTGATTTGTTAAGCAAAGAATTAATTCGAGTTTCTATTTGCCTTTGCTTGTCATTCATCACCGCCGTCCAGATTTCGCGCAGAGTCTATTCTGAGCGAAAGAGGAGGAGCCTTCCGCCTCGCTGCGCCCGGCGTCAGGATGACAAGTAAAGGATTGGGAATAACAGTACTCAAAATAATCGTGCCGATCGTCAATCTGCTGAATGAGGAAATCCTCTATGACTAAACTGAAGGAAGCGACACACGTCCAGGCTGAGAAATCCGCTGAGCACCGTGTTCCCGCGCCCTGCGCGATGGTGATCTTTGGCGCTTCAGGAGACTTAACGGAGCGTAAGCTGGTGCCCGCGCTTTATTATTTGTCGCGGGCTGGTCTTCTGCCCGATGGATTCTCCGTGATCGGCTGCGCCAAGACGCAATACACCGACGAAAGTTTCCGCGACAAGATGCAGAAGGCGGTGAAGAAATATCTGGACCTTCCGGATTCTGACCACGAGGCCGTCAATGCTTTCACCCGGGATGTCCACTACATCTCCGATGACTTCGGCGACGCGAAAGCTTACGATCAACTGAAAAAACTCCTCGATCAATTGGATCAGCAACGCGGCACCAGCGGCAACCGGCTGTTCTACTTAGCCACTCCACCCAGCTTCTTTCCGGTCATCGTGAATCATCTCGGAGCCGTGGGGCTGGCCGAACCCAAGGAGCAGAATAAGACGTGGACGCGCATTGTCATTGAAAAGCCTTTCGGACGAGACCTGCAATCCGCCCGCGAGCTGAACCAGGCCGTTACCAGCGTTTTCAAGGAAGATCAAATCTACCGTATTGACCACTATCTGGGTAAAGAAACCGTGCAGAATCTCCTGGTCTTTCGCTTTGGCAACGGGATTTTCGAGCCTTTCTGGAACCGGCGTTATATCGATCACGTGCAGATTGCGGTGGCTGAAGAGATTGGAGTCGAGAACCGCGGAGCTTACTACGAGGAAGCCGGACTCGTGCGGGACATGATTCAAAATCATGTCCTCTCCCTGCTGAGCCTCATCACCATGGAGCCTCCGGCCATCTTTGATGCAAGGGCAGTCCGGGACGAGAAAGCTAAAGTGATGCGCGCCATTCGGCCTATCCCGCTTGACCGGCTGAGCGAGTACGCGGTGCGAGGACAGTATGTAGAGGGTTGGACCGACGGAAACAAGCTGCCCGCCTATCGTTCGGAACCTAAAGTTTCGCCTCAATCCACCACCGAAACCTACGCAGCGCTGAAGCTTTTCATCGACAACTGGCGCTGGGCTGATGTTCCTTTTTATTTGCGTTCGGGCAAACGCCTCCCGAAGCGGATTTCGGAAATCACCATCAAGTTCCGTCGGGCGCCTCATCTGCTGTTTAAAGGCACGGGAACCACTTCCATCGAGCCGAATCACCTCTCGATCCACATTCAGCCGGATGAAGGCATGTCCTTGATGTTCAACGCCAAAATCCCAGGCACCACAATGCAGATTCGGCCTGTGACCATGGAATTTCACTACGAAGATGCTTTTGGCCAGACGCCGCCCACCACCGCGTATGAAACGCTTCTGCTCGATTGCATGCTCGGCGATCCCATGCTTTTCACCCGCGATGATTTTGTTGATCTTGCCTGGGAAGTGCTCACGCCGCTGCTCAACCGTTGGAAGGAAGACGGCAAGAAAGGGCTTTCCTTCTATGAATCGGGCACGTGGGGCCCTCCGGAGGCCGATGCCTTCATCGAACGGGATGGGCGCAAATGGCAGGAACTGTAGCGCCGCATTATCCTGCTGATCGCTGATCTATGCCCGCGCCTGAAATTCGTATATTCAAAAATCTTGAAGAACTGAGCCGGGCCGCCGCTGCGCAACTCGCGGAAATTACGGGCCCGATCAAACCCGACGGCAGACCTTTCTCCATTGCGCTCTCTGGCGGCCATACTCCGAAGAGTCTTTACGAACTCCTGGCGACGCAGGAATTTTCCAGCCGGATTCCATGGTCGCGCGTTCACTTGTTTCAGGTTGATGAACGGTGCGTTCCTCCTACCAGCGCCGAAAGCAATTACAGAATGATCCGCGAAGCGATGCTGGATAAAATTGCATTGCCCAGCGGCCACTTTCATCGCATGGCTGCTGAAGAACCTGACCGCGACGCGGCTTCACAAAGCTATGCCGCGGAACTTCAGACCGTTACAGCGGATTCGTCCGTGAAATGGCCTCGGCTGGACCTCATTTTTCTGGGACTTGGCGAAGACGGCCACACGGCATCTCTCTTTCCAGGCTCAGCGGCTCTTGAAGAAGAGAAACTGGCCGTATGCCCCAACTGGATTGAGAAGCTGGGCATGTGGCGTCTGACGCTGACTTATCCGGTGCTCAACGCCGCCGCCCGGATCATCTTCCTGGTCGCCGGTCCGGAAAAGGCCGAAATTGCGCGCCAGATACTTCGATCCCCTGATGCATCGACGTTATATCCGGCCCAACGCGTAAGGCCTTCCAACGGCACGGTGACATGGTTTCTGGATGAAGCCGCAGCACGATTCCTCGCTTGACGCGCTTTCCTTTACTCATCTAGCATGGAAGTTTGGCGTTTTGTGTCAATTCCCTCCGTAACCAATAAGGCTGATGATTGACCGAATTACCGTCCGGGGCGCGCGGCAGCACAATCTTAAAAACATTAACGTTGAGATTCCCCGCAACACTCTTACCGTGGTGACAGGGCTGAGTGGTTCGGGCAAATCCAGCCTGGCCTTTGATGTGATCTACGCTGAAGGGCAGCGGCGCTACGTGCAAACCCTCTCAGCCTACGCCCGCCAGTTTCTGGATCAACTGGAGCGGCCCGACGTTGATTCGATCGAAGGCTTAAGCCCCGCCATCTCCATCGAGCAAAAGACCACCAGCCGCAGCCCGCGCTCGACCGTCGGCACCATCACGGAAATCTACGATTTCCTGCGCCTCCTCTATGCCTCCATCGGGGCGCCGCATTGCCACCGTTGTGGCCGGCCTATTTCCCGCCAGACCACGGAGCAGATTGTTTCAACCATCATGGATCTGATGAAGCAGAGCGGCGAGAACGGCTCAGCCGCCGATCGAGTCATGATTCTGGCGCCGATGGTGAGAGGGCGAAAGGGTGAATTCAAGAAGCTTTTTGAAAAGCTCCTGCAACAGGGCTTCGTGCGGGCGCGCGTGGACGGCCAGATTCGCCAGCTTGACGAAGAACTCGCTCTCGACCGCCGGCGCAATCATTCGGTGGAGTTGGTGGTTGACCGTCTACTTTTGAAGCCTGGCATTGAGAGCCGCCTGGCTGCGTCCATCGAAACAGCGATGAAACTCGCTAAGGGCATGGTGCTGGTTGCTCTGGTGAATGGCCCGGAACGCCTCTATTCCCAGGAGTCTGCCTGCGTAAACTGCGGGATTAACATTCCTGTGCTTGAGCCGCGCTCGTTTTCATTCAATAGCGTTTATGGGGCGTGCCCGGCGTGCCATGGTCTGGGAAGCCTCTATTCATTTGATCCCGCCAAGGTGATTGGCGATTGGTCGCGTCCACTGCTGGCTGGAGGGCTAGGCCCGGGTTCAGGTTCTGCCGCGCTCCGGCGAGCCCTGATGCGGGCTTCGGAAGAATTCGGATTTGATCTGAAGACGCCTTTCAACCAGTTTCCGCGAAGAATTCAGAACCTGATTCTCTACGGCAAAGCCTCCGGGGGATCGCGTTTTGCGTATTCATTCCCAGGCATCATTCCCGTTCTGGATCGCTGGTATGGGGAGAGCGCTTCGGAAAGTTACCGCGAGTGGTTCGAGCAGTATATGTCCGCCATCCCCTGTCCACAGTGCGGGGGCAAGCGCTTGCGCCCTGAAAGTCTGGCCGTGACTGTTTCCGATCTTTCCATTGCGGATTTCACCAGTCTGCCCGTGAGCCGCGAGCTGGAAGTGGTGCGTGGGATGAAACTCTCCGCGCGCGAAGAGCTTCTGGCGCGGCGCATTTTAAACGAAGTGACCGAGCGCCTGGAATTTCTGGAGCAGGTGGGTTTGGGATATCTCAGCCTAGATCGTTCCGCCGCCACGCTTTCCAACGGCGAGAGCCAGCGTATTCGACTGGCCACGCAGATTGGCTCAAAGCTGCGGGGAGTTCTTTACGTGCTGGATGAGCCGAGCATCGGCTTGCATCCTCGCGATAATCAGCGTCTCCTGAGCACGCTGGAGCGCCTCCGCGACCTGGGCAATACGGTTCTGGTAGTGGAGCATGACGAGGAAACCATTCGGCGGGCAAATTATGTGATCGATTTGGGGCCTGGAGCAGGGCAGCAGGGCGGATATCTGGTGGCCTCAGGTCCGCCCGAGAAGATAGCCCAGGCAAGCGAATCGCTCACAGGACTGTACCTTTCCGGTCGCGCTTCCATTCCCATTCCTGAGACGCGGCGGAAGCTTAACGGCAAGTACCTCTCGGTGTTGGGCGCCGAGGCCAATAATCTCAAGAATATCGACGTGCGGTTCCCGCTGGGCGTTCTCAATGTGGTGACGGGCGTTTCCGGGTCAGGGAAATCGACGTTGGTCAACGATATTCTCTACCGCGCGATGGCCAAGAAGCTCTATCGATCGCTCGCGGAGCCCGGCGCGCACCGCAAGATTCAGGGCGCGGAGCATATCGACAAAGTGATCGTAATCGATCAGTCGCCGATCGGTCGAACCCCGCGGTCAAATCCGGCCACCTACACCGGCGTTTTCACGCCCATCCGCGAACTATTCGCCATGCTGCCGGAATCGCGCGAACGCGGGTATCGCGCGGGGCGGTTCAGCTTCAATGTAAAAGGCGGACGATGCGAAGCCTGCCAGGGCGACGGACTGCGGCGGATTGAAATGAACTTCCTACCCGACGTTTTCGTGACCTGCGAAGTCTGCCGCGGACGGCGTTATAACTCGGAAACGCTGGCCGTGAAGTATCGCGGCATCTCCATTGCGGACTTGCTGGAAATGACCGTCCGCGACGCGCTGCCCATTCTCCAGAACATCCCCGCGATTCACCAGAAACTCCAGACGCTGGTGGACGTGGGGCTGGGATACATTCATCTGGGCCAGCCTGCCACGACGCTTTCCGGGGGCGAAGCCCAGCGCATCAAGCTGGCGCGCGAACTGAGCCGTCGGCAGAGTGGCCGCACACTTTACATCCTGGACGAGCCGACCACGGGTCTGCACTTTGATGATGTTAAGCAGTTGCTGGCCGTGTTGAACCGCTTGACAGACCTTGGCAACACCGTCATCATCATCGAGCATCATCTGGATGTCATCAAGCAGGCGGACTGGATTATTGATCTGGGGCCCGAAGGCGGAGAAGCAGGCGGTCGGGTGGTGGTCGCCGGCCCGCCCGAAGAAGTGGCGCGCCATGCTAAATCTCATACCGGACAGGCGCTGGCCGGTGTGCTCGCGTAGCCAATTCGATCTGTTTGGGCAATCTTCATTAAGATTGGAAGTTTAGATAGCACATGCTGACACCTGAAACCTGACCCCCGACACCTTTTTCCCGTGACTGTTTACCGCATTCAACCTCTCCAACTCGACCGCGTTCGCACTTACCCGCTTGGAACCCGCCCCAGCAAAGTCTCGGTTGCGGATTTTGCTCAGCCCTGCGGACCGAACGTTTCCGTCAGCCGATGGATGAAATCGCTGCCGCGAATTCTGGCAGGGGGGAGTTTCCGCGCGGTGATTGAAGCGCTGGAGCGTGCTCGAAAAAAGGGCAAGCCGATCATCTGGGGGCTGGGCGGGCATGTGATCAAGGTAGGATTGGGTCCTGTCCTGATCGATCTTATGCGCCGCGGCTACATCACGGCCTTTGCCATGAACGGCGCCGCGCTGATTCACGATTTTGAAATCGCTCTGGCGGGGGCCACTTCAGAAGACGTTCCTGCGGCTCTCGACAAGGGACAGTTTGGCATGGCGGAGGAAACGGGCCGATACATTCATGAAGCCACCAGGGCCGGCGATAAACTGGAATTAGGTCTCGGCGAGGCGGTGAGCCAGTATCTCGCGCGTTCGCGCGAGGCGCGCTTCCGAAAGTACAGCGTGCTGGCTTCCGCCTACCGGCTGCGCATCCCGGTCACGGTTCATGAAGCGATCGGCGCCGACATCATTCACCAGCACCCAGCCATGGATGCCCGCTCGCTGGGCGCGGCGACTTATCGTGATTTTCTGTTGTTGGCGACGCTGGTTGGAGAAATGGATGGCGGCGGGGTCTATCTGAATGTCGGCTCAGCCGTGATTCTGCCTGAAGTCTTCCTCAAGTGCTTCAGCCTGGTGGCGAATCTGGGTCGCGCTCCGCGCGGCATAACGACGGTGAACCTGGATTTCATCCAGCACTATCGCCCGCAACAGAATGTCCTGATTCGGCCCACGGCATCGGGTCGCGCCTCGCGCCCCAGCGAGAGGAGTCATGGCTATGCACTGACCGGACATCATGAGTTGATGATCCCTCTCCTCGCGGCTGCTTTGGGCGGGGCGCAGCGAAAAGCGAGAGTGCGAAAAGCCAAAGCCTAAGCAAATTGCTGGAAAACGATTATGGACGCTTGTCATTCTGACGCTGAGCGCAGCGAAGCGGAAGAATCCCGGCATTTCGTCTTAGGGCAGATTGCGCACTCAGGCAGCCGCTGAAACGGGCGCGATCCGGCAAACGTCCATCATAATCTGAGCATGCACTTTGAGAATCCTGACGGACATTCGATGCAACCGGAGCCTGCCCCGCAGGAAACGCTCCCCCTGCCATCTCCGCCTTCATCCCGCGAGCCCTGGACTTTCCGCGATCTTTTGCTATTCATCGGATTTGCCATCATCGCCCTGGTGATCTCAAATTTTGTAACCCTGGCGGTCTATGCTGCGCTCAGGCCCATCATGGGATGGCCTCTTTCGCCGCAGGCCATCGCCCAAAATGCTTTCTTCCTGCTTGCCGCGCAGCTGATCTTCTACGTCTTGATTTTTGCCTATGTTTACCTGCTGGTGGTCTTTTATTACCGGCTGAAGTTTTGGGAGGGAATTCACTGGGGCCGCCTCACAAAACACCGACTCCTGAGTTACATTGCCATCGGCATCGCGGTGACGATCGGCGTGCAACTGATTCCCATTTTGCTGCCCGATAAGCGCCGCTTTCCGCTTGAGCGCCTGTTCAGCTCTCCGGAATCCTCCTATGCGGTGGCGGCCTTCGCCGTGGTGATCGCGCCGTTCATGGAAGAGCTGATCTTCCGCGGCGTGTTGTTTGAGGTGTTCGAGCTTCGGGTAGGGTTGCGCTTTGCAATCGCTGCCACGGCGATTCTGTTCGCGGCCATGCACGTGGCCGAATACTGGGGCGCATGGGATCATGTGTTTCTCATCTTCTTGGTCGGGCTGGCCTTTTCTCTCACCCGGGGCCTGACCAAGTCTCTTGCGCCAAGCGTCGTGATGCATATCACGTACAATGCATGCCTGATGGTAGGCTTGTTCTTTGCCACCTCGCACTTTCGGGTTATCCAAGGTTGGATGAGGTAAGAGACGGATGTGAGGTGGCTAACTCGCAGCTTGCCGGTCACAGTCGGGCGCAGCGGCTGGTGTGCAGGGATGGCGAGTCTTTGTAAGTTATTGAAAACAAATGGTGCGGAAGGGGGGACTCGAACCCCCATGGTCTTGCGACCGTCAGCCCCTCAAGCTGGTGCGTCTGCCAATTTCGCCACTTCCGCCTAGCAAAACGCTGAGGTCGGCGGTTAACCGCCGCTTCATGCACGATGAGTCCAATGCCCTCTCAACTTACCTCTGAAATGGGTTTGCAGGCGCAGGGGCGGGAGTCGGCGCTTTCTGAGGCGTGGCGGGCGCAGACCGTTGCGGCGAGTTGCCCAGGACCGAGTTTGTGCGACCCTTCGTTGCCCAAACAGAAAGCGTCACGGAAGTGACCAGGAAGATGGCGCCCAGCACCCAGGTGATCTTCGCCAGAGTCGAGACGGTGCCTCGCGGGCCAAAAGCCGCCTGGCTTACTCCGCCAAAGGCCGCCGTGATATCCACATTTTCGCCGCCTTGAATGAGCACCACCAGAATAATCAGCAGCGCCACCAAGATGTGAATCGCCAAAACCAGGGTTGTCATCTGCTCTTTCTAACCTCTCTGGCCAGTCACTTTCCCTATACCAGTTCTCAGCGCCACTTACAAATAATTCACAATCGCCGAGAACGAATCCGCTTTCAGGCTCGCGCCGCCCACCAGCGCGCCGTCTATTTCTTCCTGCGCCATCAAGCCTTGAATATTGTCAGGTTTGACGCTGCCGCCGTAAAGAATTCTCGTTTGTTCCGCAACTTCTCCGCCGAATTGCTTCACAATGAGTGACCGCAGGGCGCGATGGCTCTCCGCAGCGATTTCGGGCGTGGCGGTGCGTCCGGTCCCTATGGCCCAAACCGGCTCGTACGCTATGATGATACGGGAAAAATCCTGAGCGGTCAATGCCGCAAACCCTTCCGTAAATTGCCGCTCGAGAACCGCTTGCGTTCTTCCGGCCTCCCGCTCTTCGAGCGTCTCTCCCACACAGACAATCGGCGTCAGGTCTCCGGCCAGCGCCGCCTTCAGCTTGCGGTTCACACGCTCGTCCGTCTCGTGATGATACTGGCGGCGCTCCGAATGGCCGATGATTACGTGCGTGCAGCCCGCTTCGCGCAGCATTGACGCGGAAACGTCGCCCGTAAACGCGCCTTCCTTTTCCCAGGAAACGTCCTGGGCAGCCACCTGAATATTGCTGCTTCTGGCGGCTTCCGCCACCGCTTTGAGCGCCGTAAACGGCGGCGCCACCACGACTTCACAATGATTTGCCGAAGCCACCTTGGGTTTCAAAACGTCGATGAACCGCACCGCTTCCGCAATCGTCTTGTACATCTTCCAGTTGCCAGCGATGACAGGATGACGCATGAAATCTCCAGAAAGCAGAAGGCAGTAGGCAAAAAGCAATCTAGCGAAACTGTTCACTCAACGTCAATAGGCATTGCGAGCCTGTAAGATTTTGTTTTCAAACAACGATTCCTCTGTGTCCTCTGTGGTGAAAAGCGCCAACCACAGAGAGCGCTGAGAACACGACGCAAGCGCATCAAGAATAAGGTAGTAGCCCAGACTTTGCATCTAAATGTTTCAAGCACGCGCTCACGATTTGTCATACACTACTGCGCCGACTGCTTTCTGCCTTCTGCTTTCCGCTTACTGCCTTTCCGTGAGCGCTTCGACGCCAGGTAATTTCATGCCGGAGAGGAATTCGAGCGAAGCGCCGCCGCCGGTTGAGATGTGGGAAATCTTATCGGCCACGCCTGCCTTGGCGACCGCCGCGACGGAATCGCCGCCTCCGACAACGGACAGCGCCGAAGCGTTCGCCACCGCCCGCGCCACAGCCAGAGTGCCGTGGCTGAATTGAGGAATTTCAAAAATCCCCATCGGGCCGTTCCAGACGATGGTTTTTGCCCCCTGAATCGCTTCCGTGTACTCGGCGCAGGTCGCCGGCCCAATATCGACTCCCGCAAGTTCGGCCGGTATCTTTGCGCTGGCCACCACCTCCGCCTTCGCCTCCGGGCCGATCTTCGGCGTCGCCACATGATCCTTCGGAAGCTTCAGCGCCACCTGGCGTTTCCCAGCTTCCTGAAGCAGCTCTTTAGCCAGATCGAGCTTGTCATCCTCAACTTTCGATTGACCCACCTCGAATCCCTGCGCCTTGAGAAACGTGTAGGCCATCGCCCCGCCCACCAGGATCGTATCCGCCTGCTTCATGAAGTTCTTCAGCAGATCGATCTTGTCCGAGACTTTCGCGCCGCCGACAATCGCCACATACGGATGCGCGGGATTTTCAACGGCTTTGCCGAGATATTCGAGTTCCTTCTCCATTAAAAGCCCGGCCACTGCAGGATGCAGGAAGCGGGTGATGGCCTCGGTGGAAGCGTGCGCGCGGTGCGCGGCGCCGAAGGCGTCATTAACGTAGACTTCAGCCAGGGCGGCGAGCTTTTCGGCAAACTGCCGGTCGTTCTTCTCCTCCTCGGGATGGAAGCGCAGGTTCTCAAGCAGCAACACTTCGCCGTCCTTGAGCGCCTTCGCTTTCGCCTCAGCTTCAGGCCCAACGCAGTCCGCCGCAAACTGAACCGGCCTGCCCAGCATCTCAGAAAGCCGGGCGGCTGCCGGACGCAGGCTCATCCTGGGATTGGGCTTCCCCTTGGGCCGGCCCAGGTGCGAGGCAAGAATCAGACGCGCGCCCTGTTTGAGCGCATATTGAATGGTAGGCAGAGTGGCGCGAATTCGCGTGTCGTCGGTAATCGACCCTGCGTCATCTAGCGGCACGTTGAAATCCACGCGCATGAAGATGCGCTTACTTCCGAGGTCGAGATCACGGATGGACAGCTTATTCACCGACTTGCTCCTTCCTTCCGAAAAAGTAAGCAGAAAGCAGTAGGCAGAAGGCAGCGAACAGCCTTCTGTACCCAGTTAACCTTGGGCAGGAGCGAAGCGCTCAGGGCGCTTTATCATTGCTCCGATCATTCTGCCCAACTCTTCGTAACGGGCGATCAAATCCTTGTGCTGTTGTTTTGACAGGTAGCCGCAACTCTGGGCAAAGTCAAGCCATACCTGAGTCTCGGTCGCTTCGGCGTCTGAGTCGGCCAGCTTACTTGCGAGCATGTTGGGGTATTGCCGTTTTCGAAATCCCTCTGCGATGTTTGCTGCAACACTGCGCGATGACCTTCGAATCTGGCTCGTCAGCGCGAATCGTTCCTCCTGCGGAAAGGTTTTCGACAGCGCGTAGATTTGCATGGCGAGTTCATAGGCTAATTGATAAACCTTAAGGTCCCTGTATCCTCTGAGCATGACTGACCGGAGGAACTCGATTCGCTTTGATAACTACCTCAATACTGCCCCGCGCCACTGCATTGAACTTCGCCCCGAGTGAAATTGCTCGTTAACCCGAGCGGTTTTGTTACTTGCGCACCTGCTGCGGCCATTCGAGATTGAGGGCCGTTGTCATGCAATCGCTGCAACAGATGCTCCCCGTTATTTCCTCTAAAGGAGTTTGCCATCTTTTCAGAAGCAGTGATTGCGATGTTCATTTGGCGCCACCTTTTGCCTTCCGCTTCCTGCCTTCCGCCTACCGCCTTCCGCTTTCTGCCTTCTGCCTTTTTACTGCTTGCTGGCCACAAACTTCACCAGATCGCGCACGCGGCAGGAATAGCCCCACTCGTTGTCATACCACGAAGTCACCTTCACACAGTTTCCGTCAATCACCTTGGTAAAGCCGGCGTCCACAATCGAGGAGCGCGAATCGCCGCGGAAATCGGTGGAAACCAGTTCCTCTTCGGTGTATCCCAGAATACCCTTGAGCGGCCCTTCGGCCGCCTTCTTGAGCGCGCCTTGCACTTCCTCGGTGGTGGTGTTCTTTTCCACAAACGCCACCAAATCCACCAGCGAGACATTGGGCGTCGGGACGCGCATGGCGTAGCCATCGAGTTTGCCCTTCAGTTCCGGCAGCACCAGGCCGACGGCTTTGGCGGCCCCTGTCGTCGTGGGGATAATCGAAAGCCCTGCGGCGCGGGCGCGGCGCAGATCCTTGTGGGGCAGGTCGAGCGTGCGCTGGTCGTTCGTATAGGAGTGAATGGTGGTCATCGAGCCTTTGATGATGTGGAAGTTGTCGTTCACCACCTTGGCCACCGGCGCCAGGCAGTTCGTGGTGCAGGAAGCGTTGGAAATAATGTGATGCCGGGCGGGGTCGTACTGCTTCTCGTTCACGCCCAACACAATCGTGATGTCCTCCCCCTTGGCCGGAGCGGTGATGATGACTTTCTTCACACTTCCGTTCAGGTGCTTCCTGGCGTCCTCCGCCTTGGTAAACAGGCCGGTGGATTCCAGCACGATCTGCGCGCCCAGAGAAGACCAGTCAATCCTGGCCGGATCTTTTTCCTTGAAGACCTTGATCCTCTTTCCATTGACGGTAATGTAGTCTTCGCCGTATCCCACTTCGGCGTCCAGGGTTCCGAGCACGGAGTCGTGCTTCAGCAGGTGAGCGAGCGTCTTGGGATCGGTGATGTCATTGACGGCCACGAAATCGATCTCCGGGTCCGAAAGCGAAGCCCGAAGCACATTGCGCCCGATTCGTCCAAATCCGTTGATCCCTACCTTAATCGCCATGTCAAGTTCCTCCAATGGAGTTAAACGCTAAAAGCCAAACCTTGTATGTTACGAGTTGAAACGCCCCTTCGTCAAACTTCCGTTGGCCTGCCATTCTGAGTGTAACGTCCCATCCTGCTGAGCGACAGCCAAGAATCCCTGCATGTGGATCAGGGTAGAGTCCGCGAAGTGCCCTGCGTGTGCCGGGTCGAACAAATGCGGGGATTCTTCCTTCGTTTCACTCAGGACCACTTCGCTCCTCCGAGTGGCAGGGTGGGAAGGTTTCTCGATAGCCGGCAACGGGTCTGTCATGTAGATCGGACGGCATCCGCCCAAGGCGCATGCCACCTGCCCCCTACGCCCATTTCGTGTCATCGAAATGACGAACAATTTCCTCTGTTTCTAAGCTAAGTCGATTCTTTTCTGTTTGTTAGTATATAACGAACAAATTAAATCCATAAGTTATTTAGAATCTTTAAGATACAAAGAATTTTAGAAATTGTTGGTCAAAGGTGAGTCAAGAAGAAGCCAATAACATCCTTGCTTTCAATAAAGTAGCTTCTTTTTTGCGCTCATCAGACCTAAACATTCTTTTTTCCGGAGCAATCCCGCTGGTTGGGCTTTCCACAGCTTTGGTCCCACGCCACCAACCTTTCTGGACAATGTGTGGTCATGGCCAAGATGGCCATGCCACAACCGTTGAGAGGATGTGCCACGGGCTGCGTGTCCGCCGTTCCCGATTTCATTCCGATCCCTCGCCGTCCCCCCTCTTCTCGAGCACGGACGGACCTCAGGGAAAGAGGCGACTGTTTTCATATTAGGCTACTAATATAGCCTAACACAATTCGAGCCTGGCCGCAAGAGTTTAACCGGGTTTTCGGCAAGGCAAAAAACCTCCGACAAAGTCGCCAAAGACCCGTGATCCGTGACGAGTGATTGGTGATGCGCAAAAAATCAACACGAAGTTCTGATTGCTTTTGCTCGTCACTCGTCACTTTTCACCCACCACTCTATTGAGATGCTTTACAGAGTTTGAAATACGGGATTCTCCGCCCGCTGCGCTACGCTCAGAATGACAGAATAGGAGTTAAGCTGAAAATGACACGGCTAAATTATTTCATATTTTGGAATTTTATTCGTCATATAAAAACATGATACTTGACTTTAATTATTGCTGCATGATATATGCACTAGCCAGTGAAAGACCTCATAAACTATTCTTTCGGGGAGGTTTTATGAAAGAGCTTCGAGGGCGGCATTGGGTCAAGGTTTTAAAATACTCCGGGTCCATTTCAATTCTCGCATTGGCATTTTGGATGGTGTTTTCAGCATCGGCGCTTGCGCAAGTCAATACCGCGTCGATCAACGGGACGGTTCGCGACACTTCAGGAGCCGTGATCCCCGGCGCGTCCGTCGTGCTGCGCAACATCGATACGAATGTTGACCGTACGAGCACAACGAACAGCGTCGGCAACTACTCATTTGTGGATATCCAGCCGGGCCATTACACGCTGAGCGTGAGCAAACCGGGCTTTCAAACCCGAACTCAGGCGGCTTTCACGTTGAACGTGAATCAGACCACGACTTACGATTTTACGCTGCCCATCGGGCAGGCGACGCAGACAGTTACTGTGGAGGCCACGGCGGCCAAACTCCAGACCGGCTCGGCGGAACTGGGAACGGTGGTGACGCGCACGGAAGTGAACGACCTGCCGCTGAACGGGCGCAATTTCACCCAGATGCTGGCCTTGACTCCGGGCGTCAGCACGGTGAACGTTTCACAGAACAGCGGCGGATTTGACACCAACCCGATTGGTTCCTATTCATTTCCCGCCGTCAACGGCCAGACCAACCGCAGCAACCTGTTCCTGCTGGATGGCCTGAACGACGAGGAAGCGTTCAACAGCACCTACAGCGTGGCGCCCATTCTCGACGACATTGAGGAGTTCAAGGTGGACTCGCATAACGACCAGGCGGGATTTGGCGAGGTTCTGGGCGGCATCGTCAACGTCGTCACCAAATCCGGGACCAATCAGCTTCATGGCACGGCCTGGGAGTATCTGCGCAACAACGCCTTTGACGCGCGCAATTTCTTTTTTAAAACCACCAACGAACTCCGGCAGAACCAGTTTGGCGGCAACATCGGCGGGCCGGTGTTGATTCCGCATCTTTACAACGGGCGCAATCGGACGTTCTTTTTTGGCAGCTACGAAGGGGTGCGCATCCGCACCGGCCAGGAGAACGCCTATCGCATCGCCACTCCGCAGAACCTTGCAGGCGACTTCAGCGATTGGGTGGACAAGGACGGAAACCTGATTCCCATCTATAACCCTTTCAGCACCCGCCCTGACCCCAACAAGCCCGGGAGCTTTTTGCGCGACGCTTTTCAAAACAACCAGGTCCCTGTGAGCCTGATGGACCCCCATACGCTCGCTTTGGCCAAGATGATTTATCCGGCGCCCATTAACACGGGGATTTTCGGAACCAATGCGGAAAACCTGAAGGCCCGAATCACCGACAGCGATGAATATAACCTGCGCGGGGACGAGCAACTGGGAACCAAAGACTCTTTCTGGTTCCGGTTCAGCCACATTCACGTGCCGGTGACGACGCCCGGGAATTTTCTGGATTCCACCGGCCTGGGCGACTATCATGCCTATCAGTACGGCGCGAACTGGACGCACACTTTCGGCCCTACCGCCGTTCTGGACGTGAAGTTTGGCCGCAATTATGGGTACGAAGTATCGAGTAGCTTATTCGGAAATAATACCGCCGGGCAGATCATCCAGACGGGGGCCTATTCCTCGACGTTCGCCTGCGGCTTCCGCGCCTCGCGCAATTGCCTTGTGCCCGGCGTGAGTATTTCCGGATATCAGGGATGGGGAGAAGGCTACAATGCCACGTCGCTTTCTGACCTATGGGAATGGAAGGCGGATTTTACAAAGATGTATTCCAAGCA
>CADDZJ010000038.1 GCA_902812415.1 Acidobacteriota bacterium | reverse complement strand
TTTGGCTTAGAGAGTTGGAGCGCCGTTTTGGTCCGGCGGCCCGCGATGTTCTTGAAGCTTATCAGCAGTCGAGCCGGGTGATTAATGAGATTGTCGCAACCCACATGGCTGACCCCAATATGTACATCTGGCCAGAAATCAATCCTGGCGGACTGATCGATGACTATATTGATGTGCAGCCCAGCGACTGGCGTTTCATTGCCTCCGTTCCGGAGGCTGTTCACAACCGCATCGCGGGTGTTGCGTCCGCCAAGCAGACGCCGCAGCAGACATTGGAACAACTCGACCGCATCGCCTCCAACGTTGACCACGCGGTGGAGCGGGCAAAAGGAAAGGTTGAAGCAGGGAACAAGGAATGGTCGTCTTCCGAACCAGATTTCAGAGTGCTCGCCTGGATGGCGCGTTATCATGCGCGCAAAATGCTGGCTGCCAACCATCTCGAATACTTTTATCGCACCGGCGATCCGGATGCATTAGGCGTCGCTAAAAGCGAATTGACAAACGCCCTCAATATCTGGAAAACGCTTGTTGAATTCACCGTCGGTCTTTATCCAGGACAGATGGTCTACGGGCCGGATGACATCGGCGACTGGAAGGATAAATTACCTTACGTCCGGTGCGATCTGAAGCTGATTGAGGAGCGCGAGACCATCTTCAAGCAGTTCGGGCGATTCGATTTCGGTTTTGATTTTGGCGCTCCAGCGCCGCGGCTGCGAGGCCCTTCCTATCGCAGGGACCTTTGTATTGGGGAGAATAACGTTGAGCCGCGTTTCCTGCCTGTTGATCCGGAGAGGCGATATTCCGAGGCTACAGGTTATGGCTGGACCACGGACGGGACTCGGAAGGCTGTCGGCATCCCTCTCACGCCCTATCTGGAAGTTCGGTCGGTGGCTAAAAATCCCACGCATCTCCCTCACGACGTTTTATTTCGAGACTACATTCAGGGAGAAGGCGATGAACGCTTTCGCGTGAAGTCCCCTCCCGGCGAATACACGGTGATGTTCCTCCATCCCGATCACACCACGTCAACGCTGCAACTGCGCACTGAAAGCGGCGCCCTCAACATTCCGTTCCCGCAGGGCGCATGGTCCATGAGCGGGTTGGTGATCAAGCGTTCGGGATCGCCTCCGCCATTGCCACAGAGAAAGCAGAAGAGCGAAGCGTATAGCCGCCCTGAAATCCTCCATGCCCCGCCCCAATCCGCCCAGGCGGGAAAATCGCTGACACTTACGTTGCACATCTCGCCGCTCACCCACGCGAGTGCCGTTCGGCTCTACTACCGCCCCGTGCACCAGCTTGCCCAGTTCAAAATGATCGAAGCGGATTTGCCTCATCTCACATTCACGATCCCCGGAGAGGATATTTCCCTGAAATGGGATCTGATGTACTACTTCGAGATACTCGACAAGGGACTTGGGGGATGGTTTGAGCCGGATCCCAGGGTGAGAACACCGTATTTTGTCGTGCGCACGAGATAACCTGATTCAGTAAGCCGATTGCGTTCGAGCCAAGCATTCAGGCTGGCAGTTTAATTTGCGCTCCCCGCACTACTAATCCCAAAATTCTTCTTGCTTCGCAAAGACTTTTCGGGATGCGAGTCTTATCTTGCGTTTGCAGGGGCTGCTTTCTGGGATTTGGAATTTGAGATTGGGCTTTGATTTCGGCCGTCAGGCCGCGCGGCGTTCATTGCTGCTTTTTTCGCGGCCTGCCGGGCGGAGCGATTCGGCGCGGGCGCGGCTGGCAGCGCGGGCAGAAATGGCTGCTGCGACCGCAGACTGCCACGCGCCGGATGGGCGTCGAGCAGCGCGGGCAGGGCTTATCCTCTCGCCCATAAACGCGAAGGCGAGGCTCAAAGTTCCCCGGGCGCCCCTCAATATCGATATAGTCGCGGAAGCTTGTGCCCTGCAAGTTCACCGCGCGCTGAAGGACCTTGCGGATCGCCCTGTGGAGCAGGATGCGGGCATTGCCTGGAATCTTCCCGGCAGGCGTCTGCGGGTGAATTCGCGCTTCAAAAAGCGCCTCGTCAGCGTAGATATTGCCAAGCCCGGCCAGCATGCTTTGATCGAGCAACCAGCCTTTGATTGCGCCGCGGTGCCCGCGCAGCGCTTGCTCAAATTCTTCCTGACTGATCTCGAGCGCATCGGGACCGAGCGAATGGAAAATCTTTTCCGCCTCCGCAGGTGTCGAACAGCGCAGCATGCCGAACCGGCGGGGATCGCGATATCGAAGTTCCTCGTAGCCATCATCGAGCAGCAAGCGAACATGGGTGTGCGGCAAAAGGGGGGATTCGGTTGGAGCGACTGTCAACTGGCCGGTCATCCCCAGGCGTACGATCAAATAACGGGAAGGCGTGGAGTTCTCGCTTTCAAGTTCGAGCGCTAATGTCTTGCCCTTCCGCCGCAAGCGTTCAACCCGGCAGCCTTCAATCTCACGCGGGAACCTCCGGGGATCGCTGCGGATCACCCAGGGACTCAGGATGTGAACGGTGGAAATGATCCTTCCCAGAACGCGGCGCTCCAGCCCCCGCCGGACAGTTTCAACTTCAGGTAATTCAGGCATTGAAAGATGGATGATGGGCGGCAGGAAAATTGAGATGCCTCGCAAAAGCCGCGCTAAAGGGTCATTATAAGGCATTGTGAGGGCTTTCGACCTTCCGGCTGTCGTTCGGAAGGGCAGGAGAAAGTTGGTGCCATCAGCCTCCGCCTCACCGCAATGCATGAAAAGGGCGGTCTCATTCCTGCGAAAGCGGGAATCAAATGAAGTTTACAAATTATGTGACATCGTTTTCTGTAGCTCGGGCATCGCTTCGCTGCGCTCTGCGCAGGCTTTGCAAGCCTCGCCCAGGGCCAGCGAGATGTTGACGCCACGTTTTCATGCCGGTGATGAGCCAAAAGCTCATGGCGGCTTTGCTGCGCTCAGAATAACCTTATAGAAAAATTACCGCTAGAATGGCGGGTGAAGGACACGCAATAATGATGGTGAGGAATTCAGAATGACATGCGAGCGACCAAGCGTGATATGTCCGAAGTATTATTCAGTAGTCTGTTAGAAACAGAACTTCAGCCCGAATTGGATCTGCCTGAAACGGCATTACTTGGTTTTGAGAGTCACTTTCTGGGAGGGCAGGCTTTCGTGGTGAACAAGGTTCACCGTGGTCACCCAGTAGGTGTATTGCCTGCCTTCAACAATGCTGGAATCCGAAAAAACGGGGGTGCGAAGTAGTCCCTGATTCAGGCGTTCAGGCGACTGTCCTTGTATCTGTCGATAGACGTTATATCCGGCAATATCGGGAGCGAGCGCAGGCTTCCAGATTAATTGAACCGACCGGCCAGTGAAAACCGCAGTCAGGCCCTGCGGCGCATTGGGTGGAAAGATATCGCGCGGGGTAATGTTGGCAGGGGCGGAATCGGCGGTCTCTGCGGTATACCCATCTTTCTCGAAAACCGCTCGAACCGTGTAGGAATACGTTTGATCATATTGAAAATCCGTGTCAAAAAATGAAGGCTTCTGTGTCTCTGCTACAAGCTTGGCTGTCGAGGCTGAATGCGTTTCTTCGCGGCGATAGATCCGGTAGCCCACAAGTGGAGGCAGGCTGCCGCCTGTGAGACTCTGGGTCGGAGCGGCCCACCGCAAATTTAAAGATCGAGGCGATTGGGTGACCTGCAAGTCTTGAACGGGAGGCGAAACATTCAGAAGTTTCATCCGAGCAACGTTTGAGGGATCGCTGGGCCTCGGTCGCCCCCGAAAACCGCGCGTTAGCGTCACGACCATAAACGAGAAGGTATCGCCGACCGACCGGTCGAATTCCTGGCTGGGAAGACGATCCTCATAAACGATCTCCTGCTCATGCTGGTAGCGAGCAAGATCGCGTGGCGAAATTGAAACCCAGGGTTTCACGCCGACAAAAACATTCGGAAGGGATTCCCCAGGCGGCGTCACTTGGCGGAAGATTTCGACGCTGATAGGCTTCGTAAGTCTTCGCCCGTCCATCGCGCGGAGTGGTGCTTTGAAGCTGAGCCGCAGGGTTTGGCCTGCCTGCGCTACAGCGAGGTCGGTCACTTTCGTGGGCCGCTGGATGCGAGGAGGGCGCGGCGGTCCTTCCGCCGCGCAGCCCCAAAAGAAACAGGCCGCTGAGAGGAACAGGAGCAAGCGGAGAATTTTGCTGTATTGCCGAGAGGGCCGGATCAAGGGCGGCTCGCGTTGATCACGCCGGAGCGGCTGGAGTTGACGTTGACTCGATGCCATGCGCCAACTTCAACCCCAATGCGTCAGTTGCCCGGGCGTTCCATCCGGGGCAGGGTTATTGGGAATGCCTACAGGATGTAGCGGCTCAGGTCCTGATTCTTGACAATATCCGCCAACTGCTTCTGCACGTAAGCAACGTCAATCCGCACGTTCTTCTTTTTCAGGTCGGGGCCTTCAAAGGAAATTTCGTCCAGCAACTTTTCCATGATGGTATGCAGGCGACGGGCGCCAATGTTTTCCGCCTGTTCGTTCACCACCGCCGCATATTTGGCGACCTCTTCCAGAGCCTCTTCGGTGAAACTCAGCTTGATGCCTTCTGTCTCAAGCAAAGCCGTATACTGCTTGACCAGGGCGCTTTTCGGCTCCTTCAGGATGCGGATGAAATCCTCCACTGTCAGCGAATGGAGCTCCACGCGGATTGGGAAGCGGCCCTGAAGCTCTGGAATCAAGTCCGAGGGTTTGCTCACGTGAAAAGCGCCGGCGGCGATGAAGAGAATATGGTCGGTGCGCACCATGCCATAGCGGGTATTCACCGTTGTCCCTTCCACAATCGGCAGGATGTCGCGCTGCACGCCTTCGCGGCTTACATCCGGGCCATGCCCGCGCTCGCGGCCTGCGATCTTATCGATCTCATCCAGGAAAATGATGCCCGATTGCTCCGCGCGCTCCACCGCGATTCGCGTCACCTGATCCATGTCGATCAGCTTGCTTTCCTCTTCCTGGATCAGATATTCCATCGCTTCCGAAACACGCATGCGGCGTTTCTTGGAGCGCTGGCCGAAGAGGCCGGGAAGAATATCCTTAATGTTGATATCCATCTCTTCGATGCCCTGGGAAGAGATGATTTCAAAGGCCGGGAAGCTGCGCTCGCGGACATCCACTTCAACCTGCCGCTCATCCAATTTCCCCTCACGAAGCTGGACGCGCAACTTCTCGCGCGTGCGTTGATGCTGCTCGCGCTGCCGGTCGGAATCTTCAGGCGGGACTTTATCCGAGCGTTGCGCGGGAACAGGCGGAAGCAAAAGATCCAAAAGCCGCTCTTCCGCGTTCTGCTCGGCCTTTTCCGCCACCTCGTTCACTTTCTCCTCGCGCACCATATCAATGGAGATTTCAACCAGGTCGCGGACCATGGACTCCACGTCACGGCCTACATACCCCACTTCCGTAAACCGCGAAGCCTCAACCTTGAGGAAAGGTGAATTGGTTAGTCGCGCCAGGCGCCGAGCAATCTCGGTCTTCCCAACGCCGGTGGGCCCGATCATGATGATATTTTTGGGAAGAATTTCCTCGGCAAGCTCTTCCGAAAGCTTCTGACGCCGCAGACGGTTCCGCAACGCGATAGCCACCGAGCGCTTGGCATCGGATTGTCCCACCACGTATTTATCCAGTTCCGCCACGATCTGGCGCGGAGACATTTCCTCCAGCGTGGTTGCGGTTTCAACGCTCTCAGGCAAGTAGAAGACCATTGGGAAGATCGTCCGTCGTTAGTTGTTGGCTGTCAGTTGTCCAACGTTCATGGCAGGTTCCCATCGGTGATCCCAGGCGAGACTTCGCCTCAGACTCAACGAGTTGTGTTTGCCTCACCTGCCCCTTCCGGCTCTTTGGGGTTCTCCCTTTCCTCGAATAGGAACCGCGAGCAAGGAAAAAACATCGGATGGCTGCCCCTGAGACTTGGAAATTACAGTGACAATATTTCCTGTAGCGACGCTGTCCGCAGCACCGAAAAATCGCCGGTGGGGACACCGGCGCGACAGCCGAAGCTGTCACGGTAATTTGCACCCATCAATAATTACAATTCCTCAATCACCAGGTGCTCGTTCGTAAAGATGCAAATCTGGCCGGCAATATGCAAAGCCTCTTCCACAATCGCCCTGGGGCTCAAGGAGGTATGTTTGGCAAGGGCGCGCGCGGCAGATAAGGCGTAAGGTCCGCCGGAACCGATCGCCACAATGCCATCATCCGGTTCGATCACATCGCCGTTGCCGCTGACTAAATAGGTATTTTTTGCGTCGGCGACCACCAGCAAGGCTTCCAGATGACGCAGCGCTTTATCCGTCCGCCAGTCCTTGGCCAGTTCCACCACGGCGCGGCTCAGGTTTCCGTGGTATTCCTCCAGCTTCTGCTCAAAGCGCGAGAAGAGCGAAAGCGCATCCGCGGTGCTGCCTGCAAAACCAGCCAGAACCTTGTCGCTGTAGAGACGGCGAATTTTGCGGGCGTTCTGCTTAACCACACTCTCGCCCATCGTCACCTGTCCATCGCCGCCCATCGCCAGGCGACCATTCTGGCGCACGCTCAGAATCGTCGTCGCCCGCACACGTTGTTTCGGAGTCAAGTGGCCTCCCAAGGGCCATTATAGCAGACGGCATGATTCCCTAGCCGCCCGGCTGGAAAAAGCCCGGAGGAAACGTCTCGCCGTACTTTACCTGAAAACGAAAAGTCTCCGCCACGCGCTCGTCATTCAGGTATCGGATCAGGTGCATGGGAGTCTGAATGCCCTGAATCGACCGATAGTCCACGTAAACGTCAGCGTATTCGTCCCACTCGTGGCTCTGAGGATTCAGCAACCGATAAGCAATGCGCATGGGCAAGTAAGTTTGGCTGTTCAAATAAAGCTTCACGTCCACCTGGCGAGCATCAATAATGTCGACGATCAGAGCCGGCAGATTATCCACAAAGTCCTGCCCGCCTTTCTGAATCAGAGTGCCAGGCTCGTGAATGACCAGACGAAGCAGATTTTCCAGGCTGTAACGATTGGCCAGCTTCCATCGTTCGACCTGCTTCTGGCTCTGCTCGATCATTCCGTAACGGTCAATTTCCCAACCCTGATCGCCGCTATTGATCAGGGTGACGCCCTTTTTGCTGCCCAGGCCGTAAGAAAGCCGGCGCTTATCGGGAAACTCCATAGCGCTCTGGTATTGCACAAAGCCCTGAGTCACTCCATCAGCGATCGAAAAAATGCGCCCCGTGCTGCTCAAGGTTCTGGCGTTTAAAAATGCGCTTCCGCCCAGCGCCTGAATTGCCTGGTTCAGAAGCGCCTGCGCCGCTGGATTTATTTGAGAAGGAGGAAGAGCGGGATTTTGCGCAGAACGAGCGCGCAGAACAGAGACTGTGGCGAGGCAGGCAGCGATCAGGCTCAGCGCGATTCCAGCGGGCAATTTTTGCCAGCCAAGCCCGGTAGGTTTCGCGGCAGGAATTATGAAGCGCCGCATCTGGAAGTCAGGTTGCCATAAATTCATCGTTCTCACCCTGAGACCGGGGCAGTCAGATGATGCCGGACTTTCTACTGAGGTTTACAAATTATCGTGACACCGTTTTCTGTAGCGCCGGTGTCCTCACCGGCGTTTTTCGGCGCTGGGGACAGCGCCGCTACAGTTTTCGTTGTCACGATAATTTGTAATCCTCAATAATTTCGATCGTTTGTTGCAGTGGAGTCAAGTTTGCGCTACCCCCTTACTCTCCGACTCTCCGCTCAGGGAAGAACCGTTCTTATCCAATTTCACCCTTTCGCCCTTCCGGGGAAGAGGATGATGCGAATCATCAGGCGAAGGAGGAGTTACTACAACTTCCGGTTGGAATCGCGAAAGAATGCGTTCCCGAACGCGGTCGGAAAGAGCATTCACATCATCCACAGTCAGACCCTCGGTTGAGATTTGTGGATGGATGATGATTTCAACCACTCCCGGCCGCACATGGAGAGAGTCGGGTTTCAGGACCGCCCGGCTTCCACGAATGGTGATGGGGACGACGGGCGCTCCGGACTTGACGGCCAGATAAAACGATCCCGACTTAAAAGCGCCTAGGCTGCCATCACGGCTGCGATGCCCTTCCGGAAACAAGACCACTGAGCAACCTGCGCGAATGCGTTCCGCGGCCTGATCCATGCTTTTCATCGCCTTGTGGGGCTTGTCGCGCTCCACCGGAATGTGACCTGACCGCCACAGATGCCATCCCAGAAATGGAAGATTGAATAACGAGCGCTTCGCCACAAAGCGGAACTGAACCGGCAGGCAAACGAAAAGAATGGGAATATCCATGGCGCTCGGATGGTTGGCGCAGAAAATCAGCGTCCGGTCGCGGGGAATATTCTCAAGCCCTTCCACCTTGAGCCGAATCCTGCTGGTTTTCAGAATGAGCCGGGACCACAGGCGCGCGCAACCGTGCTGCCAGCGCCCCTTGGAATCGAACAGTGATCCGATCAGAGACGCGGCCCCGCAGACCACGGTGTAGAAATAGATCAGCAGGTCGGTGAAAAGCAGCGCGCGCAGCAAACTGAGGAATTCCCGGAAGCGGCTTCCGGCGGATTTTCCCTGACCCTGCGCAGGCGCGCGGCTCTCCACGTTTCGTTCGGCAGTCCCGGGTTCCATCGATTGCGGGAAATTTGCGGCAGAAGCGACAAATGATAACCCGCTACAGCCGCATTGCGCTCCAAGAAGAAGATGGTTCGAGCGCAGCCTCCTTCTCCTGTTGATAACGCTCGATAGCGCCCACGAGAAAAAGCGAGCCAGCCACCAGGATGACATCTTCTTCCGCGCTGGCCTGAATGGCGGCCTCCAGCGCTTGCCCGGGAACAGGCTCAATCACGACGCGATCGGGCCGGTAGCGCGCGCGCTGAAGGATCTCTTCAGGCTGCGCCGCGCGCGCCAGCGGGGCTTGCGTGAGGTAAACTTCTGATGCGAGCGGAAAGAGCAACTCAGAAATTTCCTCAATCGCCTTATCCTTCATGGAGGCATAGATCAGGCGCACTTGCCGGCCTTGAAACTGCTCTCGCGTAAAAGTCGCCAAGGCTTCCGCCGCCGCCGGATTGTGCGCGCCATCCAATATGATTCTCGGGCGCTCCTGCGCCACCTCAAGCCGTCCCGGCCACTTTGCCTCATGCAAACCTTCGTCGATGGCCTCGATGGAAATTGTGAACCCTTGCTGGCGCAGGCTGAGGGCGGCGGCCACGGCAGCGGTCGCATTCTGAATCTGGAATCTTCCAGCAAGCGACGGCGCAAGTTCACGAAAATGGGAACCCGACAACGCAAGGTCAAAAGTGAAATACCCTTCGCGGTTACGAACGTTGGAGATTTCGGCGGCGCGAGGTAATTCCAACAATTCGGCGCCCACTTCCCGGCATTTTCGGCGGATGACCTCCGCCGCCTCAAGGTTGTCGCTGCCTGAGATCACCGGCCGGTGTGGCTTAATGATCCCGGCTTTTTCCCAAGCGATTGCCGCGCGGGTCTTCCCCAAAAATTCCTGATGGTCGAGTTCCACATTCGTGATGACGGCCACGCGCGGCTCGGTCACATTCGTGGCGTCCAGTCTGCCTCCCATCCCGACTTCCAGCACGGCAAAATCCACCTGTTCTCGCGCAAAATGCAGAAAGGCGGTCGCCGTAAGAAACTCAAAAAAGCTCGGGCGCTGCGGTAAGGCTTTTTGGCGAAGAAGTTGTTCCACCGCTTTGACGACATCCGTCAAGGAATCGGCAAAAGCTTCATCCGCGATTTCCCGCCTCCCGACCTGAATCCGCTCATTCACCCGCACCAGATGCGGCGAAGTGTAAAGCCCGGCGCGGATGCCCGCGCAATGGAGAATCGAGGCGAGCATGGCGCAGGTTGAACCTTTGCCATTGGTTCCCGCCACGATAGCGGTGGGATAGCGGAGGTGTGGCTGGCCAAGTTCAGCCAGCATGCGCTGGATGGCTACGAGATCAAACTTGACGCCGCGCAACTCATGGCCGAGATCGGCAAGATAACGGAGGCACTCGTCATAATTCATAGGGCAAAGATTGGTCGCCGGTCCTCCGCCAGCGAAGATGTGCGACAGGGGCGAGGGAGCCGCTGTGCAGGAACCAAAGGTCCGCGCCGGGTCGTAAATACCCAGCCTCAGGCCCCTTGCGCTGACAATTTTCCTTGAGAATCCGACGCAGCAAGAAAGCCCAAAATCCGACCGAGGTAAGCTTTCAATTCCTTACGGGAAACGATCGCATCGAGCATGCCATGTTCCAGAAGGAACTCCGCCTTCTGAAAACCTTCAGGCAGCTTCTGCCGGATGGTCTGCTCGATCACGCGAGGTCCGGCAAAGCCAATCAGGGCGCCCGGCTCCGCAATATTTAAATCTCCCAACATGGCAAAGCTGGCAGTTACGCCGCCGGTGGTGGGGTCGGTCAGAATCGAAATATAAGGCTGCCTGGCTTCCTCCAATCGGGTCAGAGCAGCGCTGATTTTGGCCATTTGCATCAGGCTGATGGCCCCTTCCATCATCCGCGCCCCTCCGGAACAGGAAACAATGATGAGCGGCAAGCGCTGTGCAATGCAACGATCGATCGCGCGCACGATTTTTTCACCCACGACCGCTCCCATGCTTCCGCCGATGAAGTTAAACTCCATCGCGCAAATCATGGCGCGCCGCCCCTCGAGCAGACCTTCGCCGGTGATCAAAGCGTCTTTCAAGCCGGTCTCTTTCTCGGCTTTCTTGAGGCGGTCGCGATAGGTTTTCGTATCCTTAAAATTCAGAGGGTCAGACGAGCGGAGTTCAGCGTCGTGTTCCGTGTACTGGCCGCCATCGAAAAGCATGCGCAGCCGTTCACGGGCTGAGATGCGAAAGTGATAATCGCATTTAGGGCAGCAATGAAAATTGGCCTCCAGGTCCTTCTTCCAGAGCGTCTGTTTGCAATTCACACACTTGACCCAAAGGCCTTCCGTCTGCACTCGCTTGGCCTTTGGCGGTTCCAAAGGCTGCTTTTCTTTGCGAAACCAGCTCATCGAAGTCGATTTTCGGGCCGGCAGTCAGGTTCAGGAAAACTTGCCTTGTTTCACGAGACTACCTGATTTTAACACCAGACCTTATGCTGCGCCTCCTGCCCTGGAAGCGGAGCGACAGATAACCGCATATCCTATCGCTCAATATTCAATGCCTCGTTGCGCCATGATTCCCTTCTGATAAGGATGCTTCACTTCGCGCATCTCTGTGACCAGGTCTGCCTGTTCGATGATCGAGGGATGGGCGTTGCGCCCCGTCAGAATTACATGGACCGCTTCCGGTTTCTGGCGCAGCGCGGCGGCAACCTTTTCCGGGTCCAGCATTTTATAGCTGATGGCGTAATTGATTTCATCCAGTATGATCAGGTCGTATACGCGACTCGCGATCTTCTCCCAGGCAAAGGCCCAGGCTTCCTCTACCAGGCGGACATCCTCAGGATCGGGCTTTTCCACTCCCACTTTCACAAAACCGCGTCCCATGGGCAGGATTTGAAACTTCTCTTCCCCCAGCATCTTGGCGGCATCCAACTCGCCATAATGCCACGATCCCTTGATGAACTGCACCATCAATACCTTCATACCCTGGCCGACAGCGCGGAAAGCGGTCCCCAAGGCGGCTGTCGTCTTCCCTTTGCCTGGACCGGTATGAACGATGATCAACCCTTTTTTCGCTTCGGGCAAAACGCCTCCTTTAGCGCGGCACAACTAAAAAACCTGGCATATCCTGGAGCTTTAATGTCATGCCGAACCCTTCACCTGTCATTCCGCCCTGAAAAATACGCCCGAAGACAAACCCGCAGCGCGCGGCCTCGCGCATGGCCTTCAGGTTAAATCGGGATTCGAGAATTATCTTCGTAACTGCTTGCGTTTTCAGCACATCCTCGGTTCGCCTTCATCCGCCCCATGGCCTTCCAGCCATCGCACCACACCTGGCGCCCCGCCGTCGTTTTTGCGGCCCGCGTCTTCTCTCGTGACCCCTATCGGAAAGCCCGCAGACCGCCAGGGTGGCGCTCTGCGCTACGCTACTACCGCCGGCTCCAGAGTGCGGGTCCATGGGTTGCCATCCTTCATCTTCATAGCCGCTTCAGGATAGCAGAGCGGGCCGCGGGGAGGGAGACGGATGAGACATTTGAGACGCTTTTTCCTCTGCTTCGGCGTCCTCTTGTTTTTGGGGCCCACATTTTGCAGCCGGTCATTCGGCCCTGAACAAAACGCCGATATTTCGGCCCGCGATCCGAATCCCGGCGAGTCTCGGCGTAATTTTCATCCTTCAGGGCGTCGCAAAGCGACATGGCGCCCTGAGCGACAGCGAAGAATCCCGGTACGGCTCAGGATTACAGGCTCTCGATTTTGTCAATCTACTTTTGTCACACTACACTACCGCGGATAGGGATATCCCTGCTGAATGGTGAAGCTGCGATAGATTTGCTCCAATAGCAGCGTTCGGGCCCAATCGCGCGTTAAAGTCATGCGGCTGAGCGCAAGCAGCACGTCGGCCTTTTTCCGAAAAGCTCCTGAAAAACCTTCCGGCCCTCCGATCAGAAAGGCCAGTTCGCGGATTCCCTTGACGGCGCAGGCGCTCATCCACTGGGCGAATTCAGCGGATGTCCACTCCTCGCCGCGTTCATCCAAAACCACTTTTCGGCTGCCCGCCACTTTTTCCAGAAGTCTCTTCTCAGATGTCGATAAGCCTCCCTCTTTTCGCATTCGAGAAGAGCGATCTGCCGCGAGCTCCTCCACTTCCAGCTTTGAAAAATGAGCGATGCGCGCCTGATAGTCGGCCTGAAGCGCTCTGAGATGTTCGTCTTTGGTCTTACCCTCCCAGATGAGGCGGATGCGCATAAACACTCAAGACAATGGATGGCTGTAAGATACCGCGACGATTGTGTCCGGCAGTTTGAAGTCAAACCCTCAAACTGCGCGCTAACCTTCTTGTACGGGCACCTCAACCCGACGCGCATTTTTCCACAGCCGCTCCAAATCGTAAAAAAGGCGCGCGCGCTCCACAAAAATGTGAATGACAAAACTGAGATAGTCCAACAAAATCCATTCCGCCTGCGAATAGCCTTCCATGTGAGCCGGCGTCAGCCCGGAATTCTTAAGCCGCTCGACAATGCCGTCACAGATGGCTTGCGTGTGGCGGGTAGAGGTGCCGGTGCAAATCAAAAAGAAGTCTGTGAAGGAGGAAACCTCCTTCAGGTCCAGCACGCTCAAATCCAACGCCTTTCGGTCCTGCGCGGCCCCGATGGCATCCCGAAGCCCCGGGCTCATGAGCGCGCTCTCCGACGAGGTTCTGATTTATAAACTTTTTCCTTCATAATGTATTCTTCCACAAGCGGCGGGATAAGGCCAGCAACGGAGCGCCCATTACGAATTGCGCTGCGAATTTCATGCGAAGCGGCAGGGACGTGGACTCCGCCCAAAATGTGGAGTTGAACGCGCTGAAGCTGGATCACCTTTTCTCTCCTGCCCTTTTTGACCATCCGACTCGGAATCATTTTCAGGATGTCTTCAACACGGAACCCCGGTCGGGAGACGATAATAAAATCTATCAGGTTCAGGAGCTTGTGAGGATCTTTCCAGTGCGGCAGGTCAAGAAAAGCATCCATTCCCATCATGAAGAAAAGATGATCCTGTGGCCCGAATGATTTCTTAAACCTTTGGACGGTGTCAATCGAGTACCTCGGCTCGCCGTCAGGGGCTTCCAGAAGCGACGGAACAAATTTCGGCTCGCCGGCGCAGGCGAGCGAAACCATCGCAAAACGATGGGCAAAGGGCGTCAAATCGCCTTCGGGTTTATGGGGCGGGTGACCTGAGGGCACAAACAGAATTTGATCCAGGCGGAACTTGCGGACGGCAGCGCGGGCCGCGCGCAAATGGCCGAAATGAATGGGGTCAAACGTGCCGCCAAACAGCGCGATTTTCACCTGGAAATCGGTCCTTCAAGATGTGCCTTTCGAGAATTCTGCGCTGGGACAGGAACTCGGGAGAGGCTTCCCAGGGCTGCCCAAACCGCATTTTTCAACCCTTCCAGGCCCTCGCCTGTCACGGCGGAGATTTCATAAAGCGGCTCTCCTTGCTGCTGGCAGAACCACCTGAGCGCGCCAAGCTTCTCGCCGTTCCCGGCCGCATCCACGCGGGAGGCCACGCGGAGCATCGGCTTGTGCGCCACCTCGGGGCTGAAGCTTTCAAGCTCGCTCAAGATCACGTGGTAATCTTCCACCGGATCGCGCTCGCTGCCCTCCGCCACATCGATCAGGTGAAGCAACAAGCGGGTGCGCTCAATGTGCCGGAGGAATCGCGTGCCCAGACCGCGGCCCTCGTGCGCGCCCTCAATCAAACCAGGAATATCCGCCATGACGAATGATCTCTCTCCATCCAGCCCGACAACGCCCAGATAAGGCTCAAGCGTCGTGAAAGGGTAGTCCGCGATTCGAGGCCGCGCTGCGCTCAGGCGGGCAAGGAGTGTGGACTTGCCGACATTGGGGAATCCGACCAGCCCCACATCCGCGAGCAACTTCAATTCCAGCCTCAGTTCCAGCTCTTCCCCCGGCTGGCCCGGATCGGCGCGGCGGGGGGCCTGATTCACCGAGGTGGCAAAGCGCGCATTTCCCCTTCCGCCTCGGCCGCCTCGGGCAGCCAGGAATCGCTGGCCAGGCGCTGTAAAATCCCACAAACACTCGTCGGTCTGATTATTGTAAATGAGAGTGCCCACCGGCACCTGAACGATCAAATCCCCGCCGCTTTTGCCGTGCCGATTCGATCCCTCACCGTGGCGACCACGCTCTGCCGTATACTCAGGGTTATAGCGGAATTTCAGCAGGGTATTGAGGTGTTCGCTGCTTTCGAGATAAATGTTGCCGCCATCGCCGCCATCACCCCCGCTCGGTCCGCCGCGCGGAACATACTTTTCACGGCGGAAAGCCACGCAGCCGTTGCCGCCATGGCCGCCCATCACGCGAATTTTGGCTTCATCAATGAACATGGAAAGCTTCCGGCTGGCGACCCGTGGCCACACGGCCACCGGCTGCTCGATTCATCAGCCACAAACAAAAAAGCGGTGGAAGGCCAAACTTACTCTTTAGCCCTCCGCCGCTTCGGAGCTTAACTTGTCGCCAGGTTGGCGTTTAACGCCTCTCCATGTGGAAAACCTACCTGCTTCCACGTCTTGAAACGAAAACTTTATTCCCCTTACTGTGCCCGTATTCTTTTCCGCTAACGCTGCGCAAGAAGCCGCGCGATGAAGCATCAAGGATTTGTGCTCCACTCGCTAGGTTGCCGCAGGAACGACAATGTTGACGTAGCGACCCGATCGGCCCTTATCCTCAAATCGCACCACGCCGCTCACTTTGGCGTAGAGCGTGTCATCCTTACCGATCCCCACATTCACGCCCGGCTTCAGTCGCGTTCCACGCTGCCGAACCAGAATCGATCCGCCTGAAACGAGTTGGCCGTCAAAGCGTTTAACGCCCAAGCGCTGCGAGTTGGAGTCGCGCCCGTTGCGTGAACTGCCTAAACCTTTCTTGTGCGCCATTCCATCACCCTCTCGGAGTCAAGTTCCAGCCTCAGACAAGACCGATCAGCCACCCACAACCTCCTGGACCAGCACTTCGCTGAAGGACTGCCGGTGGCCTAAAGTCCTCCGATATTGCTTCTTGCGCTTGTACTTCAACACCCGAACTTTCCTGGCCCTTCCGTTGCGCAGCACGACGCCGGTCACCCTGGCGTCTTTCACTAAAGGGTCCCCCACTCGCAGTGTCTCCTTGCGCACGGCAAAGACGTGATGGAACTCCACCTGGGAGCCCTCCTGCGCCGGCAACTTTTCTACTCGAATCACATCGCCGGGGGAAACTTTGTACTGTTTGCCGCCCGTTCTAAAAATGGCATACATAAAAAGACCTCATCGCGGCCTCACCCTGATCAAATCCATGGTAAGGCCTGCTAGCGAACTTAATTGATTAAGCCCAATTAATAAAGTTTACCGGTCTCTTCCAAACTCTGTCAACCAGAGCACAAACCAGGCAGAGCCTGTTCACATCAATTCCCGCAGGGCTTCCGACCGCTGGCAGGTTGCTGGAAAACGATTCTGAACGCCGTCATTCCGACCCGGAGCGAATCGGCGGGGAGGGATCGCGCTCGGGAAAGAAGACGCTTACAAGATTCCTTGTCGCCTTGGGCTCCTCGGAATGAGAGGCTGCGAGAGTTTTTCAGCAACCTGCCGGGCTATGATGCGCGCGTCAGGAGATAATAAAACGCCAGCCGGTCCTTGCCCGGCTCAAGATACCCTTCCAGCGCTTTACGCACCAGCGAATTATTCAGCCAGACGGGTGCCTGCGGCGACACCCACTTGCCAATCATCGTCTGATGGTCAATCATGCGGATCTCATCGTGGAATTTTGTGAAATCCAGCAGCTCCACAAACTCATCGGTGAACTGCACCTGCATGCTTCCCGAGAGAATCCCGAACTGGTAATGTCCGGCCACACCATTCGAGGCAGGCAAAAACTTCAGCCGGAATGCTACAGGATCCAACTGATTTAACAAGCTCACATCCGGTCGTGTGAGGAAGATCAGGTGGCCCTCCCATGCGCCGGCAATTTCGTTCGGCGAAGGCACATGAACGTGATCGCCGTTAAAAATAGCCTGATGGTCAGGCGCCGACATCTTTTCAAAGGGATAATTGTTGCGAGCCATCACAAACGTGGCGAACTCGACGCCGTTTGGAAATTCTCCAAGATGCATCACGCCGATGCAGTTGTCCTTGTCGATGGCTTTGATCGTATCGTAGACCTTGCGGTAAGGCTCATTCTGGTAGGTGAGTAGCAGGATATCGTCACCGGCGCGGAAATACTTGCGGTTGTCGTCCGGGTATTTTACCTGTTTCACGAGGGGCTTGCCGGGCAGGCAATGAAGCTCATAATTCACAACATAACCCACGGCTTCGCCGTCCTGAATGGAATCAAACCTTTTCCAGAAGCTACCGCCGGTATAAACCGAGGCCGTTTGCGATGCGCCTTCACCTAAAGCAGCATTGCGGACGCGCTCTTCCCAGCCGAGGAGTGAATCTTTGGAAAAAGATCCTTTCCAGAAGGAATCGCGCCAGATGCGCCGGTTGGCGTAATCGATGGTCACGCCGCCGCGGTTCAGGAGCGTTTCAAGCGGAAGAGTCGGCGTTTCGCGCAGAATCTGCTGCAATTCGGTTGTGGGCCGTGTGCTGAATTCATCCGCTGTGGTCGCCCCTCGCAAGACCTCTTCCCGCACTTCGTCCGCTGTCATATCCGCGGCCACGCTGAGAGGCTCATACTCGCGGATGACGAACTGATTGGTGAAAGCCAGAAAGCGCAGGAGCGCCTGGGCTTTGAGCCACGAACTCTCCGTTCCCGTCACCTGATATGATTTGAGAAATTCGGCAAAGCTCTCGACGGCCGGTAAGTCCTCGAAGGTTTTGAACTTCAGCAACGCCATGCCCAGCTCCTTACCGGATTCTGTCTCGGTCAGGTGGCAGTAAGCCGTGGTGTAATCATGAAGGATCTCGCGCACCCCAGCCATGGACTGGAGCGGATCGCGCTCCATATACTTGCGCGCAAAGAAGAGATAATCCTTCTTTTGCGAGTCCTGAAAATAAATGTGATAGAGAATTTCAGCTTCCTGGGTCCCCGGATCCACCCGCAGATAATTAAACCGGCTGCGGAGGGAATCGACAATGAAAGTAGTCTCTCCCTGCCCCTGAAAGTCGCCGAAATGAATCGTGCCGCTCAGTCCGGCTTCATGCTCCGGACTCATCAGAAATTCATTGACGTCTCGGATGGTGACGCGCATTTGAAAATAGCAATCCACCGCTCCCGCTGGCTTACCGAAAGCCGGTACGCGAGCTTCGATTTCCTGATCGCCCTGGCGGTTGAAGGGCAGCGAAAGACCGGGGAAGTAATAGCCCACCATCCGCTCATCGAAGGTCATACTGAGCCCATCCGGCAGTTGAATATCCAGAAGCGGCTCAAGAAAGCCGGAGGCGGGCATATCCTCCGCCTTGCTGCGCGTCAGGGTGTAATAGAAAGAGATTTGTTCCGCCCCGCCGGGCGCGCGATCAATATGAAAGAGTCCCAGCGAGTCCGGACCGAAGAGGTCGCTAAGGAGCGAAGGGGCATGGGTAGTGTATCGTCCCACCATAAAGTCCGGCGCGACGCAACGAATTTCATCGTGAAAGGGTGTGAAATCGTAGAGCTGGAAATGGTCTTTGCCGAAGACCGGCTCGACTAGCCCCTCGAAAAGGCCAAGAAAGCGGTAGCGAGCTTCCAATCTCCCATCGGGTTTCAAATCAAACCTGAGCCAGGCGATCACACCGGTATCCATCGCGTTGGCAACCGCTCTCATTTCCCAGACGCCGGCAAGCTGAGAGGGCGTGGCTGCAGGCGAGCGCTGATAAAGAACTTGATGATCGGAGGCCGTCATATCCTCAAGGGCGTAGACGCGTGTCATCGGGAACGTGAACATCCGCGCGCCATGAGGATATTCGCCGATGTAAACCCGTCCGATCAGCAAATCGTGATTGATCACCTTGAAGATGTCGTAAAACGCCGACCAGGGCGCTCCGGTATATCGCAGCAGAATGTACTTGCCCTCTTCGAGCGTTCCGGAGGGCTTCTCCAGCGTGATTTCCTCCAAAGTGTTCGCCACGTTGATATGCCCGTCGGAATCGCTGGTGATGCCCGTGATGCCGGAAGCTCCCCGCGTGAACTTCTTCCTAAACCCTTCCCGAAGCGCTGTCGAAATACGGTTCAATACGTGTCCCCGAGGGAAAAATCCCTTCCAGGCGATGTCATTCCGGATAAGCTTCTTTTCCAGATCAACGGACCACTCGCCAGTATTGACCATCGTATCGACGCTCTGCGTTTCCACGCGTGTGAAGACGCGCTCAAGGTCTGCTTCATCGTCGTTTGGTGCATCGAGAGGATCGATAAGATGCACGCTTACGGAAGCTGGGGGAGCCGGATAAGGCTCACCCTGAAATTTGCGAATCATTTTTTCCGCAATCCGCTCGGAAAGCGCGGAGATGGTAAGCAACGGATTCACTCCCAAAGCGCAGGGGATGAGGGAACCATCCGCGACAAAGAGGCCATCGTGCACTGAGCCTTTTCCATCAAAGACCCGCCCGAAGGGATCGACAGCGCCTTGGAGGTAGTCCTCGCCCAGCGGCAGTCCTCCCAGGGGGTGGGCCGTAATCAGCCGGTGCAGATTCAGGAAATGCCACCAGGGGTTTTCGATAAACTCGGCCTCCAACGCTCGCGCGTGACGGCGAAGCTCTTCATTAATCAGCGTGAAGATGGGTTCGTTTCCAGCATCGTCCCAGTCGATCTCGAGCCTTCCGTGCGGATCCAGAAAATTGGTGTTCAAACGCATGGTTCCTTTGGCGTTGTCTTCGGAGACCACGAGATAGAACATTGTATGGTTCATGGCATTGTCGGGCTGGTAGGGATCGAAGGGATTATCTTTTGCGCGCCGGGCTTTTTCTTCGGATTCGTGGCCCGCCACGGTGGGCTGGCCGCCCATCGCCCCGAAAGCGATCATCGCCGCGCTGATGTAAGCGCTGGGAAAGGATAGATCTTCAATCGTCATACGCCGGCCTATGGGGAGGTCTTTGTTGTAGCGGATGCCTCCGACAATCGTAGGCCCAGGCGCATAGGGCCGCCAGGGGCTGTCCGGGTGATTCCCGAAGCCCAGCACATTGGTTCGATATTCGCCGTTGAAAGCAATACCAAAAAAGTCCCCATTTCCATTGAAGTGCGTTCCCGCCATCGGAGAAAGCGAAAGGCCGTGAACCTCCGAACGCAGCAGGATTTCCGGGCTTCCCAGCGAGCCCGCAGCCAGAATTACGCAGCCGGCATCCAAAGTGAACGACTCTGGGAAGAAGCGCTCGTGCCGCCTCCCATGAATTCTCCAACCACCGTCAGGCAGCTTTTCCAGCCAATCAACCTGCGTTTGCGTGAAGATGTCCGTCCCGTTCGCGTGGGCCATCGGAAGGTAGTTCATATAGAGGGTATTCTTGGCGCCCACGTTGCAGCCCGTGACACAATCACCGCAATCGATGCACGGTTTCTGCAGCACGCCGTAGGAATTCAATCCGTCGATATCGAAATTGACGTTGATGTTGAGGCCGAAAGCCTCCAGGCCGATTTCTTTGGCCCGCCGTTCGAGCGCCTGCACTTTCAGCAACTCCTTGGCGCGCGGATGGGGCCGTGAGGCAAGCGCCTTCAGCGCCGTGTCGTAATAAGGCTGGAGCAGAGGCCGATTGATGCTGCGCGGCCAATTGGATTGAAGAAAGACATCATCATCCGGAATGATCGCCACGTTGGCATTGACGAGCGAAGTTCCTCCCAGTCCGCAACCCTTCATCACGGCGATTTCCTCAAAGACTGGAAAATCATAAAGGCCGGTGGGATTCGTCACCGTGTTGCGCACCTGCTCCACGGCCCTCGTTAGAGTATCGGGGAATTGGCCGACCGGCCATTCCCTCCCTCGCTCCAGGAGGCATACGGATTTCCTGGGATTCAGGGGCGCGCTGGAAATTCGGGCCGCCGTGATCGCGCCGCCATATCCCGAGCCGACAATCACCACATCATATTTTGTCTTTCGCTGATCCCAATCCTTTGCCAGCATGGATGCCTCCTTGATGCAAAGCCTATAACCACCTACAAAGCGTGCGTAGGATGGCTGTTATAAGGACAAAAAGGCCCGCAGACGACCCCCTTCAAAGGCGCCGGGTTCCCTGACTGCTATCAGTTCGGCTTACGGAATTGTCTCCTGAAAAAGCGGCGTGTTCTCGTCACTGTCCTGGAAATAATAAACTTTTGCCGAAGGACCGTCCAAGTCCATCACGACGTAACCATGGTTGTAAAGCCCGCCGTTCACACCCAGCGTCAGGCTCTTGCCGTTTTCATCCGTTCTTTTGACCGGAACGTTCGGAAATTTCGGTTGTGAGGCGATCTCGTCAATGCCCACCGGAAATGCCGCATGGCCTATGCACCGCCCGCGTTCAAGGCCCATATACGGCTCGTAAATCACAAAATTATGTTCATGTCCCCAAAGCCAGAGCGCGGCGTGAGGGAAAAAGCCGGAAACCTGGGGATAGAGTCGCAGGTTGATCTCGCGACCGTCAATCGCTTCGTTGGCGGTAAAGGGCTGATGGTGGGAAAGCAAAATGGTCCGGCGATTGCCAGCCTTATTGATTTTATCCTGATGCCACGCAAGCTCTGTATCTTCGAGATACGTTGCCGTCGTTCCTGCCGCTGTGGGGTTGGAGTCGTGCAGGCCCGTGTCCATGGCCAGGAACTGCCAATCATCGTTCCGCAGGCAGAAATAGCTGGCAGGCTGCCCCAGCCGGTCAATGAGGTTGTAATAGGCTACGCCTCCGGAGTACATATCGTGGTTACCGGCCAGCGTGAACGTGGGAATGCCACGATGCGTCAGATCTAAAATCTGCGTCCAGGGTCCATAGAAGTAAGTCTGCACTTCAAAATCGGTTCCGGAGTAGTAGATATCCCCCAGGTGAATCACCACATCCGGCGCCTTCCCCGCGATCTGTTGCAGCACTTTCCTGGCGATAGCCTGGCCAGTGCCCCAGTCGCCTAGAATGGCCACGCGCGCCTTGGGCGGCAGCTTGCCGTCGATGACAAAATCTTCCAGATTCTGATGGACTCGATAAGGGATTTTCTTGCACTGAGCGATAAAATATTCCGCATATTTTTCGGCTGCCTCGGCGTAGAGCGGATCACAGTCCGTGAATTTGCCGAGTTCATCCCGATAGCGCTGACAGTCCTGCTGATTGTGCGTCAGAATGGCCTCAGCCAATTTCATGGCTGCAACTGAACAATAGCTCAATGTGTGCGCCACCCCGGCTGCCGTCGGTGGCCCCGATGTAAGTTCCGAAAGAGACTTGTCATCATCGATGGCCGCGCAATAGGAGGCGGCTTCCTGCACCGCCGGATGGGAAGTATCTGGCCGTGCGGCCGTCGTGACGGCGGCCGGGGCGGCGGCAGGAGTCTTCTGTTGTGCCGCCACCAATTTTTTCGCCAGCACCTCATCCACCGCAGACTGCCAGATCGAAAGCCTCGGGTCATGAAATTGCCGGATGCGCATAATCAGCCTCATCCTGTATGTTTGGGAAAAAACTGCCCTGTGACTACGGCAGGGCTGAATGACCGCATTATGCACGATTCGGGTCAGTAAATGCCATTGATTTTTGAAAGGAAGGGAGCGTGTGCGGGAAAGAAGTGAGTTGACGCATCGCCGGTGGATTCCCACCTGCGCGGGAATGACTATTTCGCTCCCAGACTAAAAATGTCGTCATTCTCGCGCAGGCGGGAATCCAGGCTGTTAAAGCCGATGCGCAGCCGGTGACACCACCTCAGGGATCATGAATCAGCAGGCGTTTGATATCCCGTCTACCAACCGAGCGGCCAGGGGGTGGGAATTGCCAGAAACATAAGGAGCGCGCCAATCAGCGCCATGTTCTTCATAAAGTTGATCATTTCCATGGCGCGCGCCTGCGGGTCTGAAACCTTCCAGAAAGCGTGCATCTGGAAGGATACGCCGAGCAGGAAGATGATGAGCAGGATGACGCCGATGAGGGGGAGAACGCCCAGAAGCATGCTCAGCCCACCCAGGAGGAGCAGGATTCCGGTCCCGGCCACAGCGATTTTAGGAGCCGGCGTACCCTTGCTCTTGGCGTATTCGCTCATGTAATTCAAATTCCTGAAGTGATTGACCCCTGCGGAAATAAAATATCCGCCCACGATAATTCGACCGATGAGAAACGCGATATTCATGGCTTTCCTCCTTGTCGATGGCCGGTCACCTGAGTGTAGCGAAGGGTCTCTGCATTTTTCTCAATGAACTGCAGGGATTCTTCGCTGCCGCTCAGAATGACAGGCGAAGGGGCTCAGTGTGGCATTCAAGCCCCAAGATATTTCACGTATTTCGCTTGCGTCACGCCAGGATTTTTAGTGCACCGGGACGCGGCCCTTCTGTGGCCGCATCTTCTTCATCAGAAACATCAACGGAATCATCCCCAGGCAGGTCATCGCCAACAGCCAGAAGACGTCGACAAAGGAGAGTATTGAGGCCTGACGCACCAGTTGGCTGTAGAGCAAGGCGTGAGCCTGCTCGAGGGCCTGCGTCGCGTTGGAACCTGCTGATTCGAGCATCCGCGCGGCTCCATCCAACATGGACTGATAGGTGTGATTGTAGGGCGTCAGATGGGCCACCAGAATATTCTGATGCACCTGGGCGCGGCGGGCCTGAAGCGTCGTCACCAGGGAGATTCCCACGCTGCCTCCGATATTGCGCGCCACGTTGATGATTCCCGTCGCATTGTTGGTCTTTTCCCGCGGGACGAAGGCGAAGGCCATCACATTGATCGGGACAAAGAGAAATCCCAGCCCGAAGCGCGAGATGCACCAGATGAGCACTAGCGTCCAGAAACTGACGGTCAGATTAATGTGCGCCAGCTCAAACATGCCGACCGAGAGCACGATCAGACCCCAAACCACCAGCCATCTTGCCTCAAAGCGGCCGAGCAGCCAGCCCACTAAAGGCATGGTGAACATGGTCAGCACAGCGCCCGGCGAAAGCACCAGGCCGCTCCATTCCGCCGTGTAACCCATGAGCGTCTGCACGAGGATTGGCAGCAGCACAGTGGTTCCGTAGAGCACCACTCCCAGCGCAAACATGGTGAATGTGGAGACTGAAAAATTCTTGTCCTTCAACAGACGCAGATCAATGATGGGCTCCTTCTGCCTCAGCTCCCAGATCCCAACTCCGACCAGGCCGATGATCGCCAGGATCGCGCACGCCACAATGAAATGAGAGCTAAACCAGTCGTCGCGCTGGCCCTTGTCAAGCATCACCTGGAGGAAACCCAGGCCCACGCTGAGCAGGCCCAGGCCAACGAAATCGATCTTGAGCCCGTCCTTCAATCCTTTGCGAACGAGGTAAGGCGGATCTTTGATCAGCGTCGAAGTCATCAGCAGCGCCAGAATGCCGACGGGAATGTTGATGAAGAAGATCCAGCGCCAGGAATAGTTATCCGTGATCCATCCGCCGAGCGTCGGACCGATGATGGGAGCCACGACCACGCCCATGCCATAGACGGCCATCGCCATGCCCTGCTGTTCCTGCTCGAAGCTTTCCACCAGAATCGCCTGCGAAACCGGCTGCAAGCCGCCGCCGCCTGCGCCCTGAATCACGCGCAGGATCACGAGCGCTCCCAGATTCGGAGCAAGGCCGCAGAGAAACGAACTGACCGTGAAGATGGCCACGCAGGCCATATAAAAGCGTTTGCGGCCAAAAAGCGTGGAAAACCATCCTGTCAGGGGCAGCACGATGGCGTTCGAGACCAGATAGGAGGTAAGCACCCAGGTGCTCTCATCCACGCTCGCCGAAAGACTGCCGGCAATATGAGGCAGGGCGACGTTGGCAATGCTGGTGTCCAGCACTTCCATGAAGGTCGCGAGCATCACCGTGCAGGCGATGATCCAGGGATTGATGTCGGGTTTCCAAGCCGCTCTAGCTGTTGCTGTCTGTCCGTTCAAGCGATCCTCACTGGTTGAGAACTACCCTGATCGTGACCATGCAAGTTGCGCCGGCGCTTTCGCGAGCGCTGGTGAGATTCCGCGTGGATCTCCCTGAGCCAAAATACAGTGATTCCTCGTTGCGCTCAGGATGACAAGTGACGAATTCGGAATGACACAGCGCTCACCGAAACGTTTTGGCAATCTGTCAGGACGCGCCCGATTGCCGCTTTATCTCATCCAGCAACGCGACTTCGTGCATGATCATTCTCACCACCACGTCATCTCCCACCTTGGAATTGATCATCAGATGATAGAGGTGCCGCGTGGGCCATTCCTTGCCGTAGTATTTCTTCACGAAAGTGGCGCGATCCCGGTCAATATCTGAAATCAGTTCAATGGCCTCGCTCTCACTCTTGCCGAGAGCCTTAACGCGCCGGAGTTTTTCTTCGAGAGGCGCAAAAATAAAAACGCTGAACACATCCGGGCGGTCGCGTAGAAAATAGGGCGCCCCCCTTCCCACGATGACGCAACTTCCCGCGGAGGCGGCCCGCTCCATCACACGCTGCATCAGTTCCACCATGCGATCCGCATCCAATCCTTCCAGACCGCTCACGGGAAGGCTCCGTTCAAAACTGCCGCGCGCGAAAACCTTGGCCAGGCGGTAGAACAAAGCGTCAACGCGTTCCTCGCGGCGTGTGACCTCCGCCTGATCCACTTGCGCCATCCGGGCAATCTCCTGGGTGAGCGCCTGGTCCCAGAGTTTCCAGCCCAGGCGCGCCGCCAGTTCCTGCGCGATGGCTGCGCCCCCGCTGCCGTATTCCCGCTCGATGGCAATAATGCGAATCAAGAATTCATTCCTCTCAATCGATGATCGTTGGAGCATTGCGTGGTGCGCGCCCCGTCGTTTGCGGGTGGGCGCCGTCCGCCCCGATGCCTATGCCCCGACAGTTTTGAACAAAACTTAACATCGGTCAGTTCACCTTGACGTTCGGCTCGACCGACATTCCCACCCGTAGCAGATGCTGCGGGTCCTGGCCCGGGTCGATGGCGATGCGCACCGGCACGCGTTGCACAACCTTCACATAGTTTCCAGTTGCGTTCTCCGGCGGCAACAGGCTGAATTGGACTCCTGTAGCGCCGGCGATGCCCACCACATGTCCGTTGTAATCGCGTCCATAAGCGTCCACGTGGATTTTCACCGGCTGTCCCAAGCGCATGTGCTGCAATTGCGTCTCCTTGAAGTTGGCCGTGACCCAGATATCTTCGGTGGGAACGATGGCCATGAGCGCCTGCCCCGGCTGAATGTTCTGCCCCGCCACGACAGTGCGGTTGCCGACAATGCCGCTGATCGGCGCGACTATGGTGGTGAACTGAAGATTGAGTTCAGCCTGGTGTAACGCCGCCTCCGCCGCCTGCACAGAGGATGCCGCCGCTTCCGCCCGCGCCCGGATCACGCGCAATTGCTGCGGTCGCGTTTGCGCATAATGAAGTTCCGCATTCGCCCGCGCCAGGCGGCTGCGGGCCTGCGTGACCTGTTGCTCGGCTGCCGCCGCAGAAGCCTGAGCGGCCGACACCATGGCGGCGCTGGTCTTGGCGGCTGCTACCGCGTCATCATATTGCTGGCGCGAAATCTCGTTCTTGCCTACAAGCTGCGCGTAGCGCTTCAAGTCCGATTGGGCTTTCACGTTGTTGGCTTCCGCTTCTTCGAGCTTGGCCTCCGCGGCTTGAAACTGCCTTTCAGCAGCCGTAATTCCGGCTTGCGCGCTGTCCACATCCGCCTGCGCTGAATGCACCTGACTCATGGTGTTGATGGAGGTGATGGGAACGCCCACCTGGGCCGCCTGCGCCGTGGCTTGAGCGTCAGCCAACTGGGCCTTGGCTCGATCCACCGCAACCTGATAGAGGGTCGGATCAAGCTGCACCAGCACCGTTCCCTTTTCAACGTACTGGGTGTTATCGACGGTGACCTTGATCACGTGCCCCGCGATGCGCGAGCTGATCGGATGAATATGGCCATCGATCTCGGCGTCGTCGGTCGAAACCCACGCCGCATAGTGTCGCCAGACCATGATCGAGCCGACAATCAGGATCAGCACCACCAAGATGATCGGCCACGTCTTCCGGGACCTTGTGGCAGGCGTCCCCTGGTCCTTGTGACCCGAAGCTCTCTCTCCAGAAGCGCCGCCGTTTGCGTCACTCGGAGATGCCAGTCCAGCCTGCAAGATCCTTTCTTGTTCCAAATCAGTCTTCTGCGCCATGATTTATTTTCCTCCCAAATACTGCAAAACCGCCTGCTCCGCAATCCCTACTGCGCGGGCGAGGGCCACCTTGGCCAGGTTATGCTGATAGAGGCTGGAGATATACGCCTCATCGGCGTTCGCTACCGCCTCCTGCGCCTCAACTACTTCAATATTGTCGGTCACGCCTGCCGCAAAGCGGTCGCGCGCCTGACTCAGAGTCTGGTCCGCCAGCGTCACATTGCTGCGCGCAACATTAACCTGATCCGCAGCGGTTCTGAGATTCATCATTGCCGTGCGCACGTCATAATCGATTTGTGCCCTTAAATTGTCCAATTGTTCCCGCGTTTGCTTAAGCTGGGCGTCAGCCTGAATGAGTTCGCCATGAATCTTTCCTCCCTGAAAAATGGGGATATTCAAGGTTCCCGCGACCGTGAAGGTTTCATGAGAATTGCTCGGGGTGAGGCCGATGTCTCCGAAATTGCCGTTAAAGCTGATGGAGGGATATCGCTCGGCTGCTACCGCCCGACGACGAGCCTCCGCAGCCCGCACCTGGGCGAGAGCCGCTTTATAGTCGGGACGGTTGTTATAAGCGTCCGTGAGCGCCTTCTCCAGATTGAGGCCCTCCAGCGGCTCATACGGAGTTTTCGTAGCCAGCGTAAACGGCTGGTCGGTGGGCAGACCGATGACGCGGGCAAGATTCAGTTTCTCTGTGGCGTAATCGTTCGTCGCCGCAATCAACCTCTGTTGCCGCGATTTCAGCTCCACCTGGGCGCGTAGCATATCGATTTGCGGGCTTAACCCTGCATGGAAGCGGTCCACGGCCTGCTGATAAAGCGCCTGGGCGGTATTCACTTCAGCCTCTGCCGATTGCACCCTTGCCGCACCTGCATTCGCGAGCAGATAGGCATTGCCCACTACTAAAACCACCATGTTGCGGGCATCCTGGTAACTGTAGCGCGCCGCGCGAACATCTTCGGAGGCCGCTCGCTCCTTGCGCAACGACTGGAGATCAAGAATCGGCGTGGTCAAATAAGCGCGCGCATCAAACGTGTTGAACGGCCCCACAATGACCGGAAAGCCGGGAAACTTGTTGGCGGGAAACCCCAACGCCTCAAGGTTAATTTCCTGGCGGGCCTCCCCTGTGCTGGTCGTCAGATGCGGCAACAGCTTGCTTAGAGCCTGCCAACGCTGGCCTCGCGCGCCTTCAGTCGTCTGCTCGCTCAACAGGATGCCCAGGTTATAGCGCAAGCCGCGCTCCAGCGCGTCCTTAAGCGTAATCGGCAGGACCTGCGAAGTGGCCTTGCCTGCAGGGACGCTGCCCAGAAATGGATTTTGTGCTGAACCAGCCCCACTGGACGGACTGGAACTGGAAGCGACGCTCATCTCATAGCTCAACGTTCCGGGCGCAGCCATCGGAGCTTGCGCCACCGCCAAACCGCTGAAACTCATAAAACCGAGAATGAGGACTGTTCGGATAAAATCTTGAAGCATTTCAACTTTATGAACTCTGGCCATCATTGCGCTTTGATCCTTCCACTTTCTACAAAAAATCGGATGCTTCGTTATCCCCCATCATGATGAAACGGCTTTCTGAGAAACACGGGTTTCGGATGCCGTGGGCACTCGATGTACGCTGCAATCCTTCAGAAGCAGGTACGGCGTCAGGTTTGTTGTGACCGCGGCCTCGCGCAGCCTTACGTGAGCCCTTATCCTTAAGGGATGTCCGAATGCTTGTTCTCGGCACAAGCATCCTCCTCGATCCGCTCAATGATGCTCTTGGTCAGAATGCCGGAAGCTTGTAAGCGCACCCCTTCCTGGTGCATGCGGCTTAACAGCTTTTGCCCCTCTCCATCCACATAGGTCACATCGCTCAAATCTACCTTCACACATTTTCCGCCGCAATCGATGGCCGTCGCCCGCCAGCTTCGCTCAAGCTCCGAGACCCAGGGGCCTGTGAGCTTACCTTCGAGCTTAAACGTCGTGGTTCCCTCTGCACTTTCGACAGTGATCTTAAGCACAGCCGAATTCCTCCAATTCAAAACCTTTAGAAGGGCATTTAGGAGACCAAAATGAGGAAGGAACCGATGCTTCGATTAAGTGCTTTGGAGAAAATGAGTTAGAGTAATTTTTAAAGAAAGCGAATATCATCTCCGGCACTGCTCATTCGCCAGAATGTCGGCATGTGCCGATATTTCGGCATCGTAGGCGTGATGGAAGCAATGGAAGCGCAGGTGTAATTAAAGGCAGCCTTGATGCGGAGGTCGCTGCGAAGGATTCCTGTTTGTTGAAAGCTGATTGCTTCTTAATTCCCCTTTTGAATTGGATAGTTTTTGGCAACCCAGTCCTGAGCAAAGTCATGTTCGATATAGAGGATTCGGAGGCGTGTGAGGCCCGCTTCGCGCAGAACTTCAAATGCTGGCCGGACATTCGGGCAGCGATCGAAAGGGCAGCAGCCGCAATACATCACAACGGGAGCGCCTTTGGGGATCGATCGGGCCCACTCCCGAAGTTTCGCCATGCCCGCCGGCTCACGCGCCGGCCCTTCGTAGACCGCGCCCGGAATATGCGCGCCATCATACAGAAATTTGAAGCCCACGCAGACAATCACAGGCTTCAGGCCGCGCGGATGGGCAAGCTCCTGCATTAACTCCTGGGGCGTGATGAGTTGCGAAGGTCGCCATGGGCCTTTCGCCCCAGGCAAGGTTGCATTTGCCGCCCAGACTTGAACGGACGCAAAAAGACACGCGCATATCGCCCCCAAGATTGCCTTCAAACAAATCCGTCTTGATCTCGTCCGCGAAACACGCATTTTAAAAGCTCCTTTATCAAATTTTCCTGAATCAATTGCTTCCCAGTTCGTCGATTGGCGGCTTCTGCCATCCTCCGCAGCGCTTCTCAACTTCCGCAGCGATGGCGAGCACGGTTTCTTCTTCGTAGGGCCTGCCGATCACCTGCACTCCTATTGGCATCCCTTCCGGCGAGCGCCCCACCGGCACAACCGCCGCCGGATTGCCGAGAATGTTAAAGACCTGCGTATGACTCATCGCTTCAAGATACTTCACCTTCTGCCCGTCCACTACCCATTCGCGCTCGCCATGGCGGAAAGCAGGCACGGCGCAAACCGGGGAGAGAATGACGGGGTATTTTTCCATCTGTCTCAGGAATTGAATGCGAAGTTCGTCGCGCTCAATCCACGTCTGCATCAGATCGTCTAAAATAAGCGGCGGCTCCGCAGCGACGAAACTACGGAACTCCTTGAAAATCGGACTTAACTTTCCTTCGCGTCCCTCGACCACCGGGTTCAGGATCCAGCCGCCTGCCCGCCCAAAGATATTCCACCATAATTGTCGAGCGCGCTCCAAGCCTTTGGGCCGGAAAGGCTCAACCACAAAACCACTCTGCGTAAGCGCCTCTGCAGCCTGACGCACGGCGGCGCGCGTCTCGCGCGTTGGGGGCGCGCAGCCATCATCCTCAAACCAACCCACACGGATTCGACGCGCTTCTGCCGCGCGCAATTTTCGCAAGGCGACGGGCGCTGACGAGGGATCGCCCGCCTCATATCCTGCCATCACTTCAAAAAGGAGTTTGAGGTCTCGAACGGTCCGGGCCATGGGGCCAACAACGCCGATGAGGGCAAAGGGACCGAGCGAAGCGGGGAAATGACCTGTCGCGGGAATGCGCCCCGGCGTAGGCTTCAGACCGCAGATGCCCGTGTAATGCGCCGGAATGCGAATGGAGCCGCCGCCATCGCTCCCCACACCGCCTGCCGAAAGTCCTGCTGCGATAGCAGCAGACTCACCGCCGCTTGACCCTCCCGGAGTGCGATTCAAGTCCCAGGGATTGTTGGTGCGGCCGTAGAGCAGATTATCCGTTTCGTAGGCCATCAAATATTCAGGGGCGTTGGTGCTGCCCAGCAAAATCACTCCGGCGCGCCTGAGCCGCTCGACCAACGGCGCATCTGTGGTCCCTCGCAGACCCGCTCGCAGGCGCGTCCCAGCCTCCCAGGGCCAACCGGCCACCTCCACCGAACTCTTGACGGTGATCGGCACTCCGTGCAGCGGCCCCAGGGGTGAGCCCTTCATCACAGCGCGCTCGGCTTCCTGAGCGGCTTTGAGAGCACGGTCACGATCCACGTAAATCAGCGCATTGAGACGCGGATTCAGCTTTTCGATGCGCTCCAGATGCGCGTGGACTGCCTCCCGTGGAGAAAGTTTGCGGCTGCGAATCCGCACCGCAATCTCCGCCGCTGAAAGAAAACATAATTCATTCATCTGAGATTTCCCGATGGAGAGCGCCCTTGATTGTGATGATTTTCGTTGTAGCGGCGCTGTCCCCGGCGCCGCGCGTCAGAAACCTGGTGATCCCTTTCGCAGGAATCGCCAGGTCATTGGAGACCAATGCCGGGTGCGAGCGCCGCTCATCATCCGTCGTTTGAGCCTCATCAAGTCTTCAGGCCGGTCCACATCTTCCAGAGATTCGAGCAGAGAACAGGCCATGCCCGCGGTGAGCAGATTTCGCAGAGTGTCCTCGAATGCGCGCGCTGTGCCCCACCGGATATGGCGCAACAGCCCTTTCCCTAACTGCTTGCCCGCTTCTCTCCGCAGCCCGATCAGATAATAGCCGCCATCGGGGCACGGGCCTAGCACCGCATCGCACCAGCGCAATTCTCCAATCGCCTGGCGTAGGATTTGCCGGGTCAGTTGCGGCGAGTCTGTGCCGATGATGAGGACGCGCGCGTGCCTTCGCAATAAGAGGCGGAATGCATTCTCCAACCGCTCGCCTAAATCGCTTCCGCGCTGCCGAAGGAGCGTAAACCGGGAAATTCCCTGCTCTCCGTTCTCTGTGAAATTGAACCCTGAGCCTGCCGTCATCAAGCAGAGCGCCAGCTTGCCGCCGAGCGGCGCGACTTTACGCAAGGTATCCCCGAGCAACGCGCGCTGAAACGCCGCCGCGCCCTGAGATCCTAGCAAAGGGATCAGCCGAGTTTTGCATTGTCCGGGGAGCGGCGCGCGCGCGAAAATCGCCAGCGCGGTTTCAGGGATGTTAGCGGGAGAAATGATTTTAGAAGGAAGCGGCAAAGAGGATTATCCACCCAGCACCGCCCTCCCGGCGGTTCCGGTCTGCAAGATGCTGGCGCTACATTCAAAGCTTTCAAACGGGTCATCGAGCGTCGCTCGAAATGCTTCCGTTCAGATAAACACCAGGCACGCCACAAAATCAGATGAACATCTCTTCATCCTGGGTGGCTTCACGAACAGTTGACGGCTGACGGCGCGAGAGGAAGAAGTCGAAGGCGCATTGAATCCCCTTTGTAATCGCCGCAATCTCCTGAAATGGCGCAATGACGCTGCGCTGCACCACGCCCGCCGTCGAATCCACTCTCTCAGCGAGGTTTGAAATCAACTGGTCAATCCGCTGCATCTGCTGACGGGTTCTTTCGATCATCTCTGCAAGCACGTCGTCCACGGAGCTTGTCCGCTCACGAATGATGCGGCTCACCTCCGCCACATTGAGCGTCACAGCCTTGATCTGCTCGCGGGACTCAGCAAAGGGAGCCGCAATTGCCCGGGCTGCGGCATCCAGGCGCTGCTTTGCCTCGCGGGTCGTTTCACTCACTTCCCCGTGAATTCTGCGCGCCACCAGATACAAACCCAGCAAGATGAGCAGTTGCAGCACAATGGCAATTGCAGCAATCACCACGAACACGGCGATAAGAGTTCCGTGGTCCATAATTTCCTTCCTTCCATGAGCGCGGCCCCGTCAATCGCGCGCTAAGGGGTCTGAGTTTTGGCCTTCTCTTCGTGATAGGCCTGCTTGCCGGCTTCGAGCGCTGCGGAAAGCTGTTCCTTCTGTTGCGCGACCATGTCTTTGGCCTTTTCAACAAACTGTTCCGCCTGCTCGCGCATTTCCTTGCTTTTGGCCGTGACGTACTCTTTGCCTTGCGTGGCCTTGGCGCCGATCAGATCTCGAGTCTCTTCGCCCGTCCGCGGGGCAAACAGCAGCGCCAGAGCCGCTCCGAATCCTATGCCCGCCAAAAAATAAGCGAATTTTGAAGCACCGCTATCATGCTCTCCCATGGTTGACCTCCTCGAACGTTGTCTGTGTCAGGATTATCCCCTTTTTGATGTGACCCGCCTCCGCCGAGCAATTCGTGCGAAAGCTCGCGGAATTAAAATGTTGGGTGGCGCGCTGGCATCACGGCATAGACTTACGAACTTTGCTCTCTTTAGAACGTCCGACGGCTGACCGTCTTCAGCGCCAGCTCGATTTCCTTTCCGGTCCAAATTGCGGAAATCCTTCGGGGCTCAGAATAAGGAAATCCCTCCATCCCTTCCCATTGCCATTAAGATTCGGAATCCAACCCAATCCGCGAGGCAATCTCCTTACCCTTGTCCTGCAGGTCTTCAAGCTTCCTCCGCGCTTCGGTCACGGCATCTTCCGCCTTGCGACGCAACTCTCTTTTTCTGGCGGCTACATATTCACGGCCTTCGTCCGCCTTACGGCTGATAATTTCGCGCGTCTCTTCACCGCTACGGGGGGCAAAAAGCAGAGCCACAATGGCCCCAATCCCTAACCCGGCAAGAAAATATGCCACGAAACTACCTGCACATTGTCTAGCCATTTAAACCCTCTCTTTCTCCCCTCAAAAATTTATTATGACGATGAGCCTTATAAAGTCAATCAGAAAATATATGTAAATGCTAGCTATAATAAATAGTCCGGCTAGACTTCTTATTAATATAGCCCGGTGCGGTTTGCCTAATCAGCACTGAGAGGTTTCATCTTGGGCCAAGTATTCGTGAATTGTTATGGCTTGAGTCGCCGTTACAACTTGCCCCAGTTCTTCAGTCGAAAGCTTTCGGATAGCTTCCAGGCTCCCGAAATGAGACAACAGCTTCCGCGCTGTCCTTTCGCCTATGCCTGGAATCTTTACCAATTCGGTGGCAATTTCGCGCGCTGAGCGTCGAGTGCGATGGAACGAAACCGCAAATCGGTGCGCCTCATCCCGAATTTGTTGAATTAAATGAAGGGCAGGTGAATGGTGCTCCAGGATAACAGGCTCATCCTCTTTGCCTAGCGCATAGAGAATCTCTTCCTTCTTGGCAATGCTGGCCAGAGGTTGATTAATCACCTGCAACGCATCCAGCGCCTCGGCTGCTGCATGAAGCTGGCCGATTCCGCCGTCAATCAGGATCAGGTCGGGAAATTTCTTTTTCTCTTCGATCAGCCGGCGATAGCGCCTGCCCACCACTTCCCGCATGCTGGCGAAGTCATCATTCTGAGGCACGCTTTTCACGATGAACTTGCGGTAGTCGGATTTTTTCATGCTTCCGTCCTCCCACACCACCATCGACGCCACGATATCGCTCCCCTGAATGTGAGAGACATCAAACGCCTCGATGCGTCTCGGCGGTTTCGGAAGGTCGAGCGCCTCCGCCAGGCTTTCGAGCATTTCGTGGACCGCGGGCTTCAGAACCCGGAATCGGCGGTCGAAAGAGTGGCGCGCATTCTTGGCCACCAGCTCCATCATGGATCGCTTGGATCCCGCCTGGGGAGCAAAGATGCGCACGGGCGCGCCGCACTTTTCGGAGAGCATCTCTTCAAGCGTCGAGCGATCCTCAAAGTCCACAGGGATGTGAATCTCGCGCGGCAGGTGTTGCTGGTCGAGGTAAAGCTGTTTCAGAAGCGATGAGAAAAATTCCGGCGCGCTGAAGTCTTCGAGGTCCTCCCAGAAGAACTCGCGCCGATCCACCACGCGGCCGCTGCGCAGATGAAACAGATTCACAGCCACCAGCGAGCCTTCCTGATGAAATCCGAAGATATCCGCATCCTGGCCGCTCAGGGCGGCCATCTTCTGGCGCTCGCGAACCTCTTCGACCACGCGGATCTGGTCGCGCAAACGCGCGGCCTCTTCAAAGCGCTGTTCTTCGGAAGCCTGGGTCATGCGCTGGTGCAGGCTGCGCACCAGGTCGCCCACCCGGCCTTCCAGCAGCAGGCGCACCTGCGCGACGCGATCGGTATATTGTTCCGGCGTCGTCAGCCCCTGAACGCACGGGCCGAGGCAGCGCTTGATGTAGTATTGAAGGCAGGGGCGGGGATGAAAGCGGGTGAGGTCCACGTAGCAGGAGGGTATCTGAAAGCAGCGATGAATCAGGTCCACCACGCGGTAAGCCAGGTTGGCGGGCAGGTACGGGCCAAAATAGAGCGAGCCATCCGGCTTCATCCGCCGCGTCACATAGACGCGCGGGAAGCGCTCGCCGACAGTGAACTTGATGTAGGGATAGGTTTTGTCATCGCGCAGCAGCACGTTATACCGGGGCTTGAGCTGCTTGATGAGGTTGTTCTCCAGCGCCATGGCCTCTTTCTCGTTATCGACGAGAATCCATTCCAGGTCATGGGCTGCCTCGAGCATTCGCTCGCCTTTTTCGTCCAGCAGCCGCGACCCCTGGAAATAGGAGCGGACGCGGTGACGCAATGATTTGGCCTTGCCCACATAAATGGGGCGTCCGCCTTCATCCTTGAAGAGATACACTCCGGGCTGGAGGGGAAGCGATTCTGCCTTCTCAAGAAGCGTTGGGTTCACGGAGTCGCAAGCCTCGCTTGATTTATTATGCGTTAGGCCGGCGCAGTTTTTCCAGAAATCAGCCCGCGCTGCACTTATCGCGCCGCCATCTCGGCGGCGGTTGTTGGAACATTGGGTCCCGCGCCAGGCGCGGCAGGCAGGGAATTCGCCTGACTGCCGGCGTCACGAGCGCAAGTGTCGCTCAATTCAATAATTCTCGGTGAACGAGTGAAATCCCGTCCCCAATATGAGATCACCCTCTGCGGTCGCAAGGTGCGCCTGGGCGCTCGCACCATCTTGATGGGCGTTCTCAACGTCACTCCCGACTCATTTTCCGACGGCGGCCTCTACTTTGACAGCGGCCTCGCCGTCGAACACGCCTTGGAGATGGCGCGCCAGGGGGCGGACTGGATCGACGTGGGCGGTGAATCCACGCGGCCAGGCGCGAAGCCTGTGAGCGAGGAAGAAGAACTCCGGCGCGTCCTGCCCGTTATTGCCGACATTCGCAAGCGGCTGCCCGAGTTGCCGATTTCCATCGATACGACAAAAGCAGCGGTGGCCGAGCAGGCGATTCGCGCTGGCGCGAGCTTGATTAACGATGTGAGCGGCCTGCGATTTGATGAAAGAATCGCGGATGTGGTCAGACGCTATCGCACGCCCCTGGTGCTGATGCATCTCCGCGGCCGTCCGGCCACTATGCAGCAGAAACCCTTCGCGCGGTCGATCCTGCGGTCATTGGCCATTGGCTTAACGTGGTCGATTCGCCGTGCGTTGAGCCTTGGCGCCCGGCGCTCGCAGTTGATCATCGATCCGGGGTTGGGCTTCGGCAAAACCCGGCGACAGAATTATGAAATCCTGGCGCATCTCGCTCGCTTGCGCCGCTTTCGGCTGCCCATTCTGGTGGGCGCTTCGCGCAAATCCTTCGTGCAGGCCATCGTAGCGGGAGAAGGTTTAAAGGCAACCCGAACCGCCGGTGGAAATTATTGGAAGCTGACTGCGAAATTTCATCACGGTTTGCGCGCTCCAAATCGGCCGCAAGCGTCGGATCGCCAGAATACAGATTTTCCAGCCCAACTTCAGTATGGCGATGCCGCCGCCGTGACCGCTGCAATCCTGGGCGGCGCCCATATTGTCCGCGTTCACGATGTAGCGGCCATCCGGCCTGCGGCGCAGATTGCCGACGCCATTCTCGCCGCCGCATTGGCTAACGACATTGATAATTGACCGCCTCGGTTATACCTTCCCGGATTTTAATCTCGCGGCGACTTGATATCCTCGATTGCTCGCAGTAGCGTAAGCTCCATCAAGGGTATCAGCTCCCGGCTGGGTGGACGCTCCATTTCTTCTGAACTCAACTTTACCAAGTCGAAATTCCCTGTCGGTTCGGTATTTTGGCCTGATGCCAAGCGTCGGATAATCAGTCTGCCGATACATGGATTCAACATCGGTTAAACCCAGCGCTATGAGGGAGGGCTTATGCGGGAAAACCAATTGCCAGTGTGGGAATAGCCGTCTACGCGCTGGCTAGACCCCTAGACCCGGCAAACTTGTTGTGTTTGAGTCAAGTTTTCAGGCAGCGATTTTCGCCTGCTCGACTCGTCGCTCGATCTCAGCCTCGAGTTGCTGGAAACAGCGTTGAAGGGCTGAATC
>CADDZJ010000037.1 GCA_902812415.1 Acidobacteriota bacterium | reverse complement strand
CTGGCGTGCTGTCAGAATAGGTCTTGGAGGTCAGGCGGTTTTCGGCGTCGTAGCTGTAGGTGGTGGTGATGCTGCGCGCATCGGCGCGGCGACAGACTTGGCTCGCGTCGCCCGCGCACAGGCCGCCTGTTGGGATTGTGCGATAAATCCTGCGCTGAACCTATACGCGATGGGAGGCAGTTGTCGGGGCAACCGCCTTTAGCTTCTCAATGTAACCTGCAAGTCTCTGGGCGGCGAACCGTGCGCCCGGATTGTCGGGCGGACCGGCGGGCAAGGGCTCAACCTGATCTCTGGCTTGTTTCAGGCTCTCAGCTATGCTGGCAGCCAGCATCCTGGGAGTTACTGTTCGCGCATCCAGAGTAGTGTTGGTGGGAATGCGCTCAATCAGCACGTCGTCAATGGGGTTGCGGCCCTGCGAAATGGAGATTGACGGAATGCCCAAAGCCGCAAGTTCCTTCAATGTGATGCGATTGGCCTTGGTAATGGCTATATCGCTGGCTGCCATCAACCGGTCCATCTGCCAATCGTATTCTTTCACTTGCATATCCTCACGGCCAGCAAGGCGTTCTCTCAATGTGGCGTAATCGCTGCCTGCAAGCCACACCAACAGTTTGTGGGGAACTCTCAGCCGGTCAAAGGCAGCCAACAGCAGATCGTAAATGGGCTCCTTCTCTTCAGTCGCCCACCCCCCGGGCACCACCAGAATCACGGAGGCGTCTTGGGGAAATCCAAGCTCTTTCCGGGCGCGCTCACGGTCAGCTCGCCCGTAGGAAAATGAGCGCAGTACCGGCCCGGTATAGTAAACTTTCCCTTCAACCGAAGGCGACTCCTCGAAGATTCCTTCATCTTCGATAAAGATAATCTCGTCAGCAAATTCCAGCGCCTGCATGGGCAGGCTTTCCGCATCGCTGAACCATTCGGTAATGAACACCGTCGGAATGCCGAAGATTTTTGCCAGGGGCAACACGGCAAATTCTTCGTGGGAAATGACCAGGCTGGGCTGTATCTCACGGATGAGCGAACCGGCGCGAACAGCCGTGGCCCAGAGCGGATTGGTATCTGGCAATTCCAGATCGATTAATGGCCTCCCGTGTTGAGCGAAAGTTCTCGCTCCGGTTCCATAAGAAACAAACCTCAGATCAATATCATCTTGCAGCTTGAATAGCTCATCGACAATAGCCATGTCGGGGATGGCATGGCCATGCCCTCGGCCACGGGAAAAGAACAGCAGCCCGACTTTATCTCCCGAGAAAGATGAAAGCACTCTCATGACCTCCCTAGTCAGAGATCGTTCCGGCTACCTGTGCGCGTCAGCTCGCTCAACAAATTTGCCAATTTGTGAGTTTCAATGGAATTATCAGGTAGGACTATGGCTTCGCGCCGGCCCTTAAACTCATATTCAACTACCAGCACACTCCTAACGGACATGAATGGAGCGTGGTATGTGTTTTCAACTTGCCGAATGTCTGAAAAAGGGATAACCCGCCAAGTGTAGCCCGATATAGATCGCGCCGCCAAGCGCCGATCCGTGAGACAGATTGTCAGCATAGGCGTCATCCAAAACGGAGGCTTCACCTGAAAGCAGTATCGAAAAGGAATCTTCGGTTTGAAATCCTGAGCGTGAGGATAGAAATAGCATACAAATAATTTGAGGCGCAGGAGCAGTTGTTCTCCGGGCTCCATCCGGAATTGTTCTGTAGTGACGTCCTGTAGAATCACGCGCTCCCTGTAACGCATGATTGGTACGACTGCGCCAGCAAGCACAAGCAACCACAACCCAAAACCCACACCTTTTATCCAAGACGGTATCACGTGATGAAAGGCATCCCCGTGTAACACCACGACGACCAGAAGTCCAATTACAATGGCATTCAGTATCGCGTGGTATAGAGCACGTCTGGACCATATGTATTCTTTCCATTCCATATGCATTCCGCCGTGAGTGATTCTGTATCCCCCAATGAATAATTCCTTTGTGCCGAGGATATAACCAACCAAACGCCTCGTTAAGGAAGATGAGGCGGCTATTTATCGCAGCAAGTGTAGTTTGCAATGTCCACCATCAGCAATAAAGCCACTGCTCATCAACCGGAACATAGAGAGTATCGACGTAACCTGGAGAGCCACCCTCAACAGTTACGATTGTGTTATACGGGTCATACTCAATAGTACTTTCCGGATCAAAGTTTGGATCCCATATGTTCACAGTTTGCTGTGGCTGACCAGAATACGGGTATCCAGAATAGGGATTAACATTGATGGGAACTATGCCCGTGACTGACCCGCCGTAATTAAGGGAACCGCCTGGCGCTCCAAAAGTAAAGCCACCAGTCCACACAGTAACTGACCCATCCGGGCTCGGGCCACCGTAGATTGAACCTGTGGCACCAACGCCCCAACTTATGCTGCCGCCAACACCCCAAAAGGTCCACCTAGTGTTGTGTCCAACAAATAGCTGGACAAATGACTGGATTCGATTTATGCTCACTCATGCCTCGAACAGCCCCTGCTCTGAGCTTGAATTCCGAAGGCCAGCACCAGATTCAGCAATGGGTGAAGGCACTGGGAACACCGCAACAAGTGGTGCTCCGCGGCCGAATCGTACTGGCGGCCGCCGAAGGCCAGTCCGACACCGCCATTGCCGAGCAGCTTCGGATCAATCGCAAGACCGTAATCATGTGGCGTCAGCGCTTCGCCACACAGGGCCCGGACAGCCTCTGGGAGATAGCCCCCGGCCGGGGACGCAAGCCTCTCTACGACGCGGACAAAGTCAAAGCCATCGTGGATGCCACCTTGCAAACCAAGCCGAAGGGGGCGACGCAATGGAGTTGCCGGCTCATGGCGAAAAGCCAAGGGGTGAGCAAGTCCACGGTGAGCAATATCTGGAGGAGCCATCATCTCAAACCGCACCGGGTGAAGACCTTTAAGCTGTCCCGCGACCCCAAGTTCTTGGAGAAGCTGACCGATGTCGCAGGCCTTTACCTGAATCCTCCGCAGCAGGCGATTGTGCTGTGCGTGGATGAAAAATCCCAAATCCAGGCGCTAGACCGCACGCAGCCCGGTCTGCCCTTGAAAAAAGGGCGTTGCGGGACGATGACGCATGATGACAAGCGCAACGGAACGACTACCTTGTTTGCCGCCCTGGAGCTTTTGCAGGGCCGAGTGATCGGTCAGTGCTACGCCCGCCATCGGCATCAGGAATGGCTGAAGTTTCTGCGTCGTTTAGATGAGGAGTTTCCCGGTGAAGTACCGCTGCATCTGGTGATGGACAACTATGGCACCCATCATACGCCCCAGGTTCGGGCTTGGCTCCGTCGCCATCCTCGCTTCGTCCTTCACTTCGTGCCCACCAGTTCCAGTTGGCTCAATCTAGTGGAACGGTGGTTTGCCGAGCTGACGAATAAGCGGGTGCGCCGGGGATCGTTCTACAGCGTCGAGGATCTACAAAACGCCATCATGGAGTTCCTGGACACATGGAACGGCGATCCCAAACCCTTCGTTTGGACGGCCACCGTGGAATCGATTATGCAAAAACTCTCCCGCTGCCGCCAGACTCTGGAACAGATTCAGCCCGGCTGTACTCAGCCGCGCCACCGAAAGAGAAAAAATCAGTTGTCCAGCTAATTACCGGACATATCACTAGCATCCTTAGCCGCGAACTTTAAGAACTATATAAATCAGATAGATTCCGGCTGCCACGAACAAACATCCCATTAAGCGCATACCCTCCTTAGCGCGCCGGGCGGCATCCATCGGGGGCGACTGATGCGAAAATTGGCTGGCAAACCAAACGCCCACCCGAAGAGGCTTGATTATGGAAAAAAGCCCTCCCGTAACTAGAAGTATTCCAAAAGCGAAATTCGGCCATCCAAGAGCGTAACGATGTATCGATAGACCCGCTACATGCACAATTCGCTGACGTCCATCCTTCACTATCATCGAGGTTATCGGCCTCAGCATAAAGATCGCGAAGAGAATCATTGCGAGGCCAGCAAATCGGAGACCTAGCCCAGGCTTCCAAGACGGAGAATCAGGCATCGACGATTTGCCTAGCTTTACGTACCAACGCCAAAACTGAGAGAATTTTCCCGGGAAAAAGGCTAAGCAGAGCCCTACTGCCAGGAAGGCAACAACCCAAATGGAATAGAGAACGTATGTCATCGTGCCCCTCGTACTTGTCACTGGCTGCATGTCGAGTATGTCAATGAAACTGACGCACCCGGAACTCCCACAGTAGGTCCGGAAAGCACTCCATTACTGTTCGCTATGTATTGGTATCCGACACCGGGTGACAGCTGTATCCCAACAGAAAGACTCCAGCCACTCAATATCTGTGATGTGTTCGTCTGGTTGCCAAAAAGTAGAGGGCCGAAGTTGGCCGACTTTGAACCGGGAACCCCCGGAACTGTTGCTGCGAGTCCTCCACCTACACAGGCCTGCCCCTGGGAAGGATTGTAGGCGCCGACGATAGTCGGCCCCACGCCAACAACCGGTGGTGCCACGGGGAATGATCCCGTAATCGATCCTGCCCACGGAACGTTAGACACCCAAGAGGACGAAGGCCCTAAACTGTTCATGACAGTTTGCCAGACACCCATGAGACCAGTCCAGAAGCCGCCGTTGGAAGTCGGCGGAAATCCCGTATTCACGATCTGAGGCGCAACGTATGCATAACCGAACTGACCGGCATATTGATCGTCAGGGATACAGCTATTGGGATCATACCCGATCAAGTTTCCTTGATCGTCCCAAATCGGCGTGGCGCAGTAATCCAGACCCCTTGGATCGACCCAGTTGCTGGGGTTACCACCCACATACGAGTAGCGATCAAAAGTCTGAGGATTAAAGGGATGGCCTACGAGCGGATCAGGACTCATCCATCGGCCTTGGCCGGAAGCGTACATCCTGAAATGCGTGGGATCGAGGCTCGTTTCGGAATCCCGATGGTTGAGCCGGGCAAAGCGTTCTTCTTCCATCGTCCCCACCATCGTCCATTCCTGCCCCCACGGATAGTGCAACTCATCCTGCTCCATCGTCCCGCTGTAGCTCGTCACCTGCCCCGTCGTCCCCAGCGCATCGGGATGAATAAAATGCGCCCCGCTATGATAGTGCGCCACGTGCCGCCCGCCCAGCGGAATATAATCCTCCACCCACCCGCTGCGGTTGTTGATCCCCACCGGCTCGCCCTGAACGTTAAAAATATACTCCGAGTATGTCCCGCCCACCTCCGTCTCCACCCGCTGCCCCAGCGCGTCATAAAGGTAGCTTGCCGTCGTGCCATTATCGACGCTGATCAATCTTCCTTCCGCATCGTACTGGTAGCTGTGCGCGCCGTCGTTGGTTAAATCACCGGCAGCATCGTAAGTAAACCCGGAAGTGGTAATGCGATTGGTGGAAGCGCTGAACGAATAATTGGGGCACGGCCCTTGCGTCTGACCGTTCGTCTGGCAGGTCATGTTCCCATAACGGTCGTAAGTGAACGTCAGATTGTGCGTGGCATTGCCCGTGGCTACCGAACCCGTCAGCCGGTGCGTGGGATCGTAGCTGAAACTCACGGTGTGAGTGAGGGAACTGTTGGCCGAGTCCTGATAGTACCGCCCGCGCACGTTGCGATCATTGCCTGTGCCCTGCGAGGGAATCGAGCACGAAGTGGGGTTCGTCACATTGCTGTAGTAATTGTACACCCGGCAGGAAAACGCTGCGCTCTGGCTCGTCGTCCCGATCTGGATCCGCACCGGCTGCAAACGGTTGTTGTAGTCATACGTCTCCTGGCTCTGGGCGCACCCTGTCCCCACACAACCGTTCACCAGCGTGCTGATCGCTCCCTGCGGCGCATAGTGGATGGTCGCCAGGGTCGGCGGATGCGCCGAGTCGGAATAGGTGCTGGTGATCTGCGCAATGCGCCGGGCGGTGGAAAACGTCTGTGTGATCGTAAACCCCTGCGGATGGCTCCAACTCGTTTCATCCCCCGCCAGATCATAGGTGTAGTTCATCAGCCACGAACCGCTGCCGCAGTTATAAGGCGTGCATTGGTAGGTTGTCGTTATGCGCCCCATCGGATCGTAAGCCACGTAAGCCGTGCCGGCCACGCCTGCAATCCGTTCCAGCGTCATGTGCCCCTTCGGGTTGGTGGTGGTCATGCCCCAGACGCTCGTCTGGTCATAGAAATACTGCGCCGTGGGCGTGCTGTCAGAATAGCTCTTTTGCGTCAGCCGATTTTCGGCGTCGTAGCTGTAGGTGGTGGTGATGCTGCGCGCATCGGTGCGGCGGCAGACCTTGCTCGCATCGCCCGCGCACAGGCCGCCTGTCGAGGTCGTGTAGTAATAATTCGTCGTGCCTGCTTCAGGCGTGGTTTCGCTCGTCTTGCGCCCCAGGCCATCATAGGCATAAGTCCGCGTCTGGCTGCCCTGCGCGACCGTCGTCAAATCATTCAGCGCGTCGTATTTGTAGCAAGTGCCTAACGTGAGCGCGCCGGTCGAATCCGGCTCATCGGCTTCGATGGTTCTGCCAAAGGCGTCGGCCCAGGTCTCGCTCTTGTGCCCCGCCTCATCCACCGTCAGCGTGGGGTATCCATAACCATAAGTCGAGGTGGAACATAACGGCGTGCCAATGCCTCCGCCGCTCGTCACGCTGGCGCCGTAGTAGGTCTTGACCGCGTTCGAGTCAGGGTGCGTATCGCTGGTTTGCCGGTCAAGCCCGTCATAGCTGTAGGTCTCAAGCCCGTAAGTCGGATCCGAGGTGCTGCGATAGGGATTACTCTGACTTGCTACGCGTCCCGAAGAATCGTAGGTGATGTCGATCTCCGTCTTCCCATCAGGATCATTCCACAGAATCTTGTCAATCGTGCGACCGAGACCATCAAGATCAACATGGTCATGTCGGCAGCCCGTACAATTAATGGAAGGCGTGGTGTCGGTAATGCCGGTATAGTAGCCCACCGCGGTGGTCGCATAGTTAGTCAGCTTCCAGCCGCCGTCGGGGAAATTGGTTTGGGTGGGCCGGTTGAACGGATCGTAAAAATGGTAGTAAGTGCGAAAGCCGTTCTGGTCATCCATCACGGCTTCCTGTCCGGTGCCGAAATAGTAGCCGTAGTAAATGGAACCGGAGACCGGCAAAGTCATTCCTGTCCGATAGGCATGGGTGACAGCGGAGGAGGTATAGGGCGTGGGGCGCCCGGAGCCATTGTCATTATAGAAATCATCGGTATAGCTGTAAGTGACGCTGTTGCCTGCCGGATCGGTGGTCTTCGTCAATTGCCCCGTCGTGTCATAGTAGTTTGTGGTGGTGAGATAAGTTGATCCGCTCACCCATTGTGAAACCACTGTCGGATTGCCGCGCACCGTGTTGCCCGTGCCATAGTTCGTATCATCGTGATGGGTGATGCCGGCGACCGAAGTGAGGCTGGTGGAATCGTAGGTGGTCTGGGTTTCCGCCACTTTTGTTCCGCTCTGGTAAACCACCTTGTCCGTCACCCGATTCAGGATGTTGGCGCTCACATAAGGCGAGCTTGAGAGATAAGTATAATCCGTCTCGCGGTCGGGCGTGGGGCCAAACGTGCCCGTGGTGTAATTCCATTCCTTCTGGGCGGCGACGTTGCCGTAATAGATGCTGTCATAGCCATATTCGGTCTGGCTTTCGAGCGTTGACCCGGCGCTCGGCATGGAAGTGATCACTTGCGTCGGGCGAATATAAGAAGCGCCTACGCCGCCACAGTCCGGGCAGGCATTCGAGAAATCGTAGGTGGTGGTCACCTTCTTCAGCAGAGTCGATGACCCGTTGTAGTAATCCGTTTCCGTATTCCACGCGCCGTTGTTCAAGGTGAACGTATAAACCGTTTCATCGCCGCTGGGCCTGGTTTCCGTCACTTTCTGCTGGCAGCCTACCTGGTTGCTGGAGCACGTGGTGATGACCGAGGGAGTGTAAGTCCACGTGCCGCCGCCCGAAGCGCGGCTGGCCAGCCAGCGATTGACTGTACCGTAGGCATCCGAGAAATTCGCCCAACTGTAATCAATCGTTCCTCCGGTGGGCAGCGTCATGGAAGTCAGCAAGCCATAATGCCCGGCCGTAGTCCCAGAATCGTAATTGAAGCTGTAGCTCGTACCGTCAGGCAGCTTAATGCTGGTGATCACCTCAATCGTGCCGGAAAATTCAGTGACGCCGGAGACGCCAAAATTGGTGCTGACGTTGATGTTAGCCACCGTAACAGTATAGGAGGAAGTGGAGCCTTGAGAGTTTTCAACCGGAATGGTCAGCGTGTTGCCGTTCCACGACCCGGTGACAGGAGTTCGATTCAAGGTGTCGATTAAGTTCCCATTGGAATCCGCCGTGAAATAGTTGCCATTGGAGTCCTTTCTGCCGTAGGCGCTCTGCGTGGCGTCGATCAGGATGGTTCCATCTTTGGCATAAACCTTGGGCGTGGTGTAGTTGGTGACGTACATGTGGAAGCCGCTCGAATGCTGATCGAAGGCGTCGCCACTCGCCACATTCGAGTTGCCACAACCGGCATCCTGTTGGGTGGAAATGGGGAAGAATTTCACGGTGCCGTCGGTGAGCATGAAGAGGGTTGGCCCATAATAGGTGGTATACGAGGTCTGGTTGCAATATTGCACGTTCTCAAAAACCCCGGTATTGATTCCATCCTCGTACCCTGAGGACCATCCTCCGCTGATAAACACTCCCATGGCGGATAGATTGGTGGGCTGCCAGCTTTTGGAGGTTCCATTATTCACAATGGTCCAGATGCGGCTGTCATAGATGAGTTTGTAGTTGGCGGGCAGGCTGCCACGCTGCGCAGGCGAAGCAAGCGGGATTTCAAGATGCAAATCGCCATTCGCCACGTCCACAAAGCCGCGCTCGACCGCTTCGGGAGTCAGAAACGTGGGTCACCCGCCGTTATAGAGATAATATAAGCTTTGCGCTGGCGCCAATTGAGGCAGAACCATCCATAACAGGCCCGCGAGCGCGGGCAGAAGAAACTTGCGCGCTGCATAGCGCTCCGCCCTGTGAGATGCCTTGCTTCGGATGGCATCGAAGAATGTGCTTTCCATGATTCCCTCCTCCTGGATACTGCGGCGTTAGAGCGAGAAATCCGCATCCGTGAGACCGGTGTTGAATTGGATTGCGCTCAACTGAATGGTCCAAATCTGCTGGCCGTTCACGGTGTCCGTGATGGTGAATGGAACCATCACGCCGTTCACCGCGCGGTAGTTGGAAAAGGAGATGTCTTCCGGCAGGCTGACGGTGAAGGTTTCCTGGGGATGGGTCATCTGCTCGGTTTTGACGATCAGCGAAGTGGTGGGATCGATGAAGAAATCGCGGGTTGTCAGTTGGGCGATCAGGCCATTGGGATCATAAGAGGAGGCGTAATGCCGCTGGACGCGAATCTGAACGGCGTTCGCGCCATTCACCGGTACCGTGCCGACGGTGGAAACCGTGGTGGTGGAATTGAGCGAGGCGGCCACGAGCGGCAGATAAGGGAAAGTGAGCGATCCCAGCGCAAGGGCGTTATGGCCGGAGATTTTGGTCTCCGTTCCGTCGGTTTCCTTGAGGTTGCCCACGCCGTGGCTCACCGCCCAGGAGCGCGTCCCTTCCGGCAAACTCGCGTCCAGCCGGAATTGATCCAGCCCTCGTCCGCGCAGGGTCACCGTGCCCTGGTCGGGATTGCCCGCCCAGGAATAGGTGATCTGGCCGGTGGCGGTGAAATCCTGAATGGCGCCAAGCGCCTGCGCCCCGCCCGCCGCCTGCAACGCCTGAGCGAGCGCGGCCAGGGCTTGCGGATCAGAACTTGTGACAATGGACGGCAATTGCGGCGCGCTGGCTGAAGGCCCAACCAGCCCCTGCCCAAAGACGCACGTTGCCGTCAAAAGAATCGCCATCAGAATGCGAGTGCACATCGCGGCCTCCTTGAAGGATGTGAATCCTAAGCCTTGTTGGAAGACTGTGGGGTCCGCTGACTATGAGGTAGGCTGAAATTTTCCCCCTGCCTCATATGGACTTTCCCCCGGCTCCGTCCGGTTAAAGCGCGCCGGGTGGATTTCCCTAACCCACCCGGCATTAATCCCTGAGTAAAAACGGATTCCTTTTACAATTGCACGCTGGGGGAGTCAATAGTACGAAAGTACTGGTACTTTAGTACTGCTAGGGGAAATGGAATCGATGCTATCGTCCCTGGAGTTCCCCGCTCAACAAGCACAGTGTCGCTGAATGACAATGGAAAAATTCAGAATGCTTCCTTGTCGCCTTGGCATCTTGGCGAGAGGCCGTTGTTCTTCTCTGCACAGCCGATCAACCCCCTTGCGGTCAGGGCTTGACTTGTGATAGGCTAACTATGTAGCCTAATAAGTGAACGTGCTTGCCTGGCCCTTTCCCCCAGGAGGGCCCTCGACGGCGGCTGGGAAGAGGGCGGCGAGAGACCGGAATGGATTCGGAAACCGAAGGCAAAATGGCAGTGGGCGCTCTAATCGATCAGGACGGCTTGCTTTTGGCTAGGCGCGGGACTGTCATCAGGGGTTCAAAGGGCCGCGATTCCCGCAGGGAGGCGCGGAAAAAGAGAATGTTTAGGGTTGATGAGCGCGAAAAATAATCTATCACATTGAAAGCAGGAATGTTATTGGCTTCTTGTTCAGTCACCCTTTACCAACAATTTCCAAAATTATTTGTATCTTAAAGATTCTAAATGATTTATTAATTTCATTTGTTCGTTTCTCACAATAGTATAGAAAAGAATGGACTTAACTGAAAAATGGGGAAATTGTTCGTTGTCGGATGACATAAAATCCACGCATAAGGACGCTTGGCCATGCGCCCATACTGGAACATTCCTCGTAAGGCGGGGCTGGGTCTCGCAACCAAGCCTCACAAGCCGTGTGCTAACATAGGAAGTTAAACGCATCAGGTCATTTTATGCCTCAACTTCGGGTTTCAGTTGTCGAGTATCTGAACACCGCGCCGCTGGTTTGGGGAATGCTGAAGGGCCGCGAACGGGGCCGGTTTGAGCTTGAGTTCACGCTGCCGTCGAAATGCGCCGACGATTTGCGCCAGCACAAGGTGGACGTGGGGATCATCCCCGCCATCGAGTACCAGCGCATGGAGAATGTGGAGATCGTGCCGGGCATTTCGATTGCCTCAAAGAATGAGGTGAAGAGCGTGCTTCTTTTCAGCAACGTGCCCATCGGAGAGGCGCGAAGCGTGGCGATGGACACTTCTTCCCGCTCTTCCATCGCTCTCACCACCATTCTGCTGCGGAAATTCTACCGCCGGGATTTCCAGGCCATCCCCGTTGATCCCAATCTTGAAATGATGCTCCAGCGAGCCGATGCCGCGCTGCTCATTGGCGATCCGGCGCTCACTGCGAGCGCGTCGAAGCCCACGCCTTTTATTTATGATCTGGCGTCCGAATGGAAGAAATTTACAAGACTCCCCTTCGTATTCGCGCTCTGGGTGGGGCGGCGTGACGCTCGCCTGGCGGAATTCGGCGCGGATTTCACCGCTTCGCGGGATGAAGGCCTGGCTCATGTGAATGAAATCGCGGCGGAACACGCCCCCAGGCTCGGCCTGAGCGTTGAAGACGTTCGGATTTACCTGACGGAGAACATCGACTATACTTTGGACGATGAAAATCTGAAGGGCTTGCAACTCTTCTATAAGCTCGCCCGTGAGCTTGGGCTGATTCAAAACGAGAAAGAATTGCGATTTGCAGTGACCGGTGCGAAGGGAGCCAGGGGCTGAACCGCCACGTTATGAGGCCAGAGGATCGGAGATGCGACTGACGAACAACCAGGCATTAGATATGCTCCGTTCTGACGACCTTCTGGGCATCGGCATGGAGGCGGACGCCATCCGCCAGCGCCTGCATCCCGGAAACGTGATTTCCTATCAGATCGATCGCAATATCAATTACACCAATTTCTGCACGGAATACTGCTCTTTTTGCGCTTTCTATCGCCCGGTGAATTCGCCGGAGGGTTACGTGCAGCCGCTCGAATCGATCTTCACAAAGATTGACGAAACGCTGGCGTTGGGCGGAACGGGAATCCTGATGCAGGGAGGGCTCCATCCCGATCTCAGGATGGACTACTACGTGAATCTCCTCTCCAGCATCAAGAAGCGTTATCCCAGGCTGCATTTGCACTGCTTTTCAGCGCCGGAAATCCTGAACATTGCTGAGATTTGCGGCATGACGGTGCGGGATGTGATTGCGCAACTGACGGACGCAGGGCTTGACTCGATTCCCGGCGCGGGCGCGGAAATTCTGGATGATGAAGTCCGCTATCGCATTGCGCGGCTGAAGTGCAGCGCTGAAGAGTGGCTCTCCGTCCATCGCACCGCGCATCAATTGGGCCTGCGCACCACCGCCACCATGATGTTCGGCGTGGGCGAGACGCTCGAACATCGCGTCAACCATCTTGAGCGACTCCGCCAATTGCAGGATGAAACAGGCGGATTTACAGCGTTCATTCCGTGGTTCTTTCAGAGAGAACACACCTCTCTGGGGCGTTTTGTCAAGGAAGAGGCCACCGCCATCGACTACCTGAAGACGCTGGCCGTCTCCAGAATCTATCTGGATAATTTCCTGAACGTTCAGGCCTCGTGGCTGACGCCCGGGCATCAGATCTGCCAGATTGCGCTGCGCTTCGGCGGAAATGACGTGGGAAGCATCCTGATTGAAGAAAACGTGGTCAACGCTGCCGGATGCAAAAATACTTCGACCGAAGAAGAGCTTCGGCGCCTGATCTCCCAGGCCGGTTTTCGTCCGGTCAAACGCGACACCCTCTACCGGACTTACTACCTCAACTGATCGCACTCGGAATTGGCGAGCGCGGGGCCTTCCATCCTGAGTCTCAGCCCTCCGCAAAACCGTGTGCAAAACAAGACGATGACTGAACTCCGCTGGAATCCAACGGTTCGCGAGTGGGTTTCGACAGCTACCGAGCGCCAGAATCGGCCTCTGTTGCCCCAGGACTGGTGCCCTTTCTGCCCTGGCTCGGGGCGCGTCCCTGATCACTACGACGTCTACATCTATCCCAATGACTTCCCAGCCTTCTCCGTTCCGCCGCCTGAACCGGCAATTGAAGGCGATGATCTCTATCGGGTGAGGAAATCTTACGGGAAATGCGACGTGGTGCTCTATCACCCCGATCACAACACGTCGTTGCCCCAGCTTTCGCTCTCCCACCTGACGCTTCTGGTTCGGCTCTGGCGAAAGCGATTTGAAGAATTGCGGAGCCTGCCCGGGATTCGTTACGTCCTGATTTTTGAGAACAAGGGAGCGGTCATCGGCGTCACCATGCCCCATCCTCATGGGCAGATTTACGCCTTTCCTTTTGTGCCGCCGCGTCTGGAGAAGGAGGTTGCGGCCGCGCGCGCCTACCAGCGCGCTCATCGCCGTTGTTTATACTGCGAGATTCTGAAAAAAGAGCGCAGCGGCGGCCGGCGGATGATTGCTGAAAACGAGGAGTTCAGCGCTTTTATTCCGTTCTATGCGCGCTGGCCCTATGAAGTTCACATCTTTTCGCGGCGCCATCTTCAGACGCTCTCCGAGTTTCGTCCGGCGGAGGAAGAAGCGCTCGCGCAGATTCTGAAATGGGTGACTTTAAAATACGACAACCTTTATGGTTTTTCGTTTCCCTATATGATGCTGCTTCATCAGTCACCCACCCAGGGCCGGCATCCCTCTTTTCATTTTCATATCGAGTTTTATCCTCCGCACCGCAGCAAAGACAAACTAAAATATATGGCCAGCGTCGAAACCGGCAGCGGAGCGTTTTTAAATGATTCCCTGGCGGAAGAAAAAGCCGCGGAATTGCGGGCCGCAAACCCCACACAGGCGCCGGGGTAGCAGGTTGCGGAAAAAGATTATGAACGCTGTCATTCCGAGCGCCTTATTTGTCATTCTGAGCGGCAGCGAAGAATCCCGTTATTTACAGAATCACTCAATACCGGGATTCTTCGTCGCCTTCAGCTCCTCGGAATGACAGGCTGCAAGGGTTTTCCAGCAACCTGTTTGAGACCCGAGGGCCGCTTCAGCAGGAACCAGGCGCTGACTATTCATGACTCTGGATCGAGAATGAGGCCAGTTGACCCCCATGAGGATTGAGGAAAGCTTTCGTGAAATTTTCGGCCAGGAGCCGGAAGTGGTGACGCGCGCTCCGGGCCGCGTGAATCTGATTGGCGAGCACACGGACTATAACCAGGGCTTCGTGCTGCCCGCGGCCATCGACCGCTCGGTGTGGTACGCGGGCCGCCGGCGGGCGGACCGGAAAGTCCGCGCTTACTCCATCGATTTTCAGGACAAGATTGAGTTTGATCTCGATCAGGTACAGAAAGACGAACAACACCCCTGGAGCAACTACCTTCGCGGCATCTCGAAGTTCATGCAGGCTGATAGCGTCAAACTGCCCGGCGTAGACCTCGTCATCGGCGGAGACGTGCCCCGTGAAGCGGGTCTCAGCTCTTCCGCTGCGGTCGAAGTGGGCGCAGCGGTCTTCTGGGAAAAAATTCTGAACCGCCAGCCCGATCCGGTCTCGCTGGTCAAACTCGCTCAAAAAGCGGAGAACGAATTCGTGGGCGTGCCTTCCGGCATTATGGACCAGTTTGTTTCGGCGCTCGGCAGGAAGGATCATGCTCTTTTCCTGGATTGCCGCGACCTGACGTACTTCCACGTGCCTTTAAGTTCCGACGTCAAGATCGTGGTGTGCAATTCCGGCGTGAAGCGCGCTTTGGCGAAATCTGAATACGAGGTCCGGGTAAGCCAATGCCAGCAGGCCGTCGAGCGGCTTCGCGCCCGAGGTTTGGCCATCAACTCGCTGCGCGAGCTGGAGCCTGCCGAACTCGAAGCGGCCCGAGAGGCGCTGCCGGGAGTTCTCTTTAAGCGAGCGCGCCACGTGGTGACCGAGAATCATCGCGTCCAGTGCGCCGTCGATGCCTTGAAGCAAGGCAATGTGGAACGTTTCGGAAGACTCATGACGCAGTCGCACGAAAGCCTGCGGGACGACTATGAAGTGAGCAGCCGCGAGCTCGACACGCTGGTGGAACTCGCCTTGAAGCAGTGGGGCGTTTATGGAGCGCGCATGACTGGCGCCGGCTTTGGGGGCTGCACGGTGAGCCTCGTAAGCCCGCGAGCGGCGGAAAACTTCGTCAGGGCTATCCAGCAAGGATATCAAAAGGCCCTGGGGCTTCAGACGGAAGTTTATGTCTGCCAGGCTTCAAACGGCGCGCTGGTTGCGACGTGAGCCGCGCCTTGACTTCATGAGCGGGCAGGCAGCTCAAGCCTACTGGGACCAGAGGTGTTTTAATGAGCGATGCGCGTCGTTGGTCTATCGTCGGCCTGCTGTTCGTCGCTTCGCTCATCAACTATCTCGACCGCGCCACAATCTCGATTGCACTTCCCCTCATCTCCCGCGACCTTCACCTGGACCCCACCAGCAAGGGCCTTCTGCTCTCCGCGTTTTTCTGGTCTTACGCCCTCATGCAGATTCCAATCGGCTGGTCCGCCGATCGCTTCAACCTGAAGTGGCTTTATGCGGCCACCTTCGCCATTTGGTCTTTCGGGCAAGGATTGGCGGGCGCCGCGCGAAGCCTGCTGGTTCTGATCTCGACGCGGATTGTTCTGGGCGTCGGAGAGTCTATTTATCTTCCGGGGGGAACCAAAATCGTGACGCTGCTCTTCCCTCCGGAAAAGCGCGGGCTTCCCTCGGGGCTTTTTGATTTTGGAACGCGCTGCGGGATGGCTCTGGGCGGCATCCTGATCCCGATCCTGCTCGTCCATTATGGGTGGCGGGCGAGCTTTTTGCTGATCGGCTTCGCGGCGCTCTTATGGCTGATCCCCTGGTTTGCCGTCTTCCCTTCCCGCATTCGAGCGGGCGAAGGGAAGACCGAAGAAAAGACTTCTTCAACTGAACGGCCTTCGCTTTCTGATGCCGGTCCAAACTCCAAAGCGCAGATCATCTCACGATCAGGAAAATCAGCGGACGGGCGCGGGTTCAGAAAGCTGGCTCTGAACCGCGACCTGATCGGCATTTGCCTCGGTTTCTTCTGTTTCGATTACTACTGGTATCTGTTTGTGACCTGGCTGCCGGATTACCTTGTGACAGTGCGCCACCTTACGATTCTGAAGGCGGGACTTTATTCCGCGGTGCCGTTTCTGGTCTTTGGAGTGAGCGAGCCGCTCGGCGGCTGGATCGCCGACCGCCTGATTCGCTACGGTTATGATGAAACGCGCACCCGGAAGGGACTCGTCACGGCGGGTTTTCTGACGGGCCTGCTCCTGATTCCCGCCGAGCATGTGGCCAGCGCCACAGCGGCCATCTGGCTGATCGTGGGGGCTTCGCTGGTGGGGCTTGCAACAGGAAATCTGATTGTGATTCTTCAGTGCTGCGCGCCCGCGGAAAAAGTGGGACTCTGGACAGGCTTTGAGAATTTCTCGGGAAACATCGCCGGCGTTCTCGCGCCTCTGCTGACCGGAATTCTGATCAGCCGCACCGGCTCCTATTCTCCCGGGTTCCAACTGGCCGTTGTGGTTTTGTTGTGTGGGCTGGCTTCTTACTGGTTCATTGTGGGCGAGCTGAAGCCGAAAACCGCGCTCAGCCGCGATTAGCGTGATTACTCCCGGTCGTTCGCGTCCAGAAACGCCCGCAGTTTGCGGCTGCGCGAGGGATGTCGCAGCTTGCGCAGCGCTTTGGCTTCAATCTGACGGATGCGCTCGCGGGTGACGGCAAAGCTCTGTCCCACTTCTTCGAGCGTGTGCTCGCTGCCATCATCCAAGCCAAACCGCATCTTGATCACCTTCTCTTCGCGCGGCGTCAGCGTCTTCAGCACCGCCTCTGTCTGCTCTTTCAGGTTGATGTTGATCACCGCTTCGGCCGGCGAGATTACGCCCCGATCCTCAATAAAGTCGCCCAGATGGGAATCCTCTTCCTCGCCAATCGGCGTTTCGAGCGAAATCGGCTCCTGCGCAATCTTCATCACCTTGCGCACCTTGATGACGGGAATATCCATGCGCTTGGCAATCTCTTCAGAAGTTGGTTCGCGACCATATTCCTGCACCAGTTGCCGGGAGGTGCGAATCAGCTTGTTGATGGTCTCAATCATATGCACCGGAATGCGGATGGTGCGAGCCTGGTCCGCAATAGCGCGCGTGATGGCCTGGCGAATCCACCAGGTTGCGTAGGTGGAGAACTTATAGCCGCGCCGGTATTCGAACTTATCCACCGCCTTCATCAGGCCGATGTTGCCTTCCTGAATCAGGTCCAGGAATTGAAGCCCGCGATTCGTGTACTTCTTGGCGATGGAAACCACCAGCCGCAGGTTAGCTTCAATCAGCTCCCGTTTCGCAGCTTCGGCCTGCTGCTCGCCGGTCGTCATGGTCTGCAATGTGCGCTTGATCTCGGAAGCGCTCACTTCGTACCGGTCCTCGATCTCCGCCAACTTTGCCTTGAGCTGGCGCAATTCCTTGCGCAGCTCTTTGCTCCCATTACCCCGCGCGCCATCCAGCCGCCTCTCAGCGCGATTGATCTCCTTTTCAAGCGGCCGGACCTCCTCCACTGTGGCGCGGATCTTCTCAATCAGCCGCCGGTTCTCGGAGTGCGTGAACCCCATCGAGCGAATCAATTTGGAAATCATGATCCGATGCCGGGCGACCGCCAGACTGTAACGCCGGTAATCATCCGGTCGCCGTGTCCGCGCAATGCGGTCGCGCTCCGCTTTCAGGCTCATCAGCCTCTTCCGCAACCGCATGATCTCGCCAATGGTGGCCAGCACCTCTCGCTGGCGGTCTTCAATCTTGTCTTCCGTCAGTTCTTCATCATTGAAAACCACGATCTCTTTAATATTGCGCTTGCCCTCCGCCAACTCTTTCCGAAGAGCGATTACTTCCTGCACTACGATGGGAGAGCGTGAAAGGGCTTTCAGCACCGCCACCTGGCCGCGCTCAATGCGGCGAGCGATTTCCACTTCGCCCTCGCGAGTCAGCAACGGAACGGTTCCCATCTCCCGCAGGTACATGCGCACAGGGTCGTTGGTCTTATCCAGCCCGCCGGGAGTGAGGTCCAGATCCTCTTCGCCGGTTTCATCCAGCTTGGCTTCCTCTTCTTCCTTCAGTTTAGGCCGGGGAGATTCGAGAACCTCAATCCCCGCATTATCAAACATGGAAAGGACATCTTCCAACTCCTCAGCAGAATGCACATCCGAAGGCAGAAGATCATTCACCTCGTCGTAGAGGAGATAACCTTTCTCCTTGCCCATGTGAATCAATTTGTTAACTTGATCGAATTTCTCGTCAAATGCCAATGCTTAAACCTCCCTCCTTGGTGAATCCAAATCAGACTGGTTCCTGGGCTCACTTTGACTTGCATCGCCTGCCTCTGTCGCCACATATTCTAGACGTTTTTTCTCCGTATATCGCTATCTTTAAACCCAAAATCTCATGAACCGCGCTACTAAGGCAGAGATTTACATTTTCTGATTCCGACGAAATTCTATAAGACATTCCCATATGGGGAGCAGGAGCCGCAAGCCAAGCCCAGTCTTCAGGAATCCCACCTATATGATTTGATGCATAATACGCCTACCAGTTAGCGGTTTATGAACAGACTTTGGCCCTACAACATGAGACAAAGCCTGAAGATGCCGGATTGAGGATAGGACGTATTGAACAACCATAGCAGACTAAGCAATCTTGTAACCAAATTATGATCAGAAACTGAAACCCGCCTTTCTCAAGCCTGCTTCAGTTGAGCTAAGCCCTTGATTAATTGTAACTTAGCTTCCAAAAGGCGGCTCAGCGTCTCTCGGTCATGTTCACGCTGAGCGCGCTCAATGGCCCGCTGCAAGTCTGTACGCTCTCGTTCCATCCGGTGAAGTTTCAAAGCATTACAGCAGGAAATAACCCTTTTTCGGTCAGGGGGCTCCTCGGCGGTAAATTGAACCTCAAACAGGTAACGACGCTCTTCCGGCAAGAGCGAGTCTTCCAGTCGCCTGATATCGAGATTCCCCTCTTGCTGATACTCCGCGAGGAGCTTTTTGAAGATTCCGGCAGTTGGCAGCCCTTCCAGGCAGCGTTCCATCGTGGGCAAAAACTCCGCAGCCAGTTCGGCACTTTCCAGGAATGCCCAAAGCAACTCCTTCTCCGCAGGGCTGGCTTTCAGCGCAACAGCTTCGGGTTGAAGCTGAATTTCCCGTCCGCCGGTCTGCGCCGCGCGTTTTAACTCGTTACGAAGCAAACCCTCATCCAGCCGCAGGCGTTCGGCTAACCGGCCAGCCATTTCGTGACGCAACAATGGGTTGCTGACCTTTGCCAGATAAGGCAGCACCGCATTGGCCGCTTGGACTCTCCCCTCCGGCGTGCTGAGATCATGCGCCGCGGCGGCCCGATCTGTCAAATAATCGAGATATGTCGGGGCCCGCTCCAGAAGCCGCTGGTAAGCGCTCACCCCCTCTTTGCGGATAAAGGAGTCGGGATCAAGCCCGCCTGGAAGAGCGAGCACTCGCACCTCAAACCCTTCCTCCAGGAACATTCCTAGGGAACGCTCAGTGGCTGCGGTTCCGGCTGAATCTGGATCAAAATTAACAATCACGCGGCGCGTGTAACGCGCCAGAAGACGCACCTGGCTGGCCGTCAAGCTTGTGCCGCAGCAAGCAACAACGTTCTCAACCCCGCTCGAAGCCAGCGCGATGCAATCCATATAGCCTTCGACCAGGATGGCAACATCCGCTTTGCGAATGGCCGGGCCCGCCTGGTGAAGATGATAGAGAATCCTGCTTTTTGTATAGATGGGCGTTTCAGGAGAATTGAGATATTTCGGCTGCTCGTCAGCCAAGGCGCGCCCTGCAAAGGCCACTACCTTGCCGCTCTCATTGGTGATGGGGAAAATGACGCGACGCCGGAAGCGGTCTGTATAAGATCTGAAATTTGAAATCTCAGATTTGGGATGTGCGATTTGGGACGGGAAATTTGAAGTTTGAGATCCGGAATTTGGGATTTGCGGCCTCACATCTTCCCGCCCTGTTACCACCAGGCCGCTTTTCTCCATCAGCTCACCCGAAAATCCAGCCTCGGCCAGCTTACGCGCAAGAGCCCGCCCCTCTGAAGGCGCATATCCCAATCGAAAATGCGCGAGCACGTCATCCCTTAGCCCACGATCTGCCAGATACGCCTTGGCGGCCCGCCCTTCTGCTGTTCCGCCCAGTTGCGCTGCAAAAAACTGAGCGGCGAATTCGTGCATTTGATGGAGCGCTGCCCGCTCTTTAGCCTGACCGTCATCCAGTTTTTGAAATCTCAAATCTGAAATTTGCGATTTCGGAATGCCAGCCTTTTCTGCCACCCGTTCCAGAGCCTCGGGGAAGGTAACGTTTTCAATCAGCATCACAAACTTGAAAACATCGCCTCCCACCCCGCAACCAAAACAATGAAAGATCTGCTTCGCAGCATGAACGGCAAAGGAAGGAGTCTTTTCCTGATGAAAAGGGCAGATCCCGACGTAATTCGCGCCTCTTTTGCGCAGTTGCACATAATCGCTTACGATTTTTACGATATCGACGGCGGACTTGATTTCCTCAGAAGGCTTCATCGGGTAAAGCGCCCCGCAGGAACAGCCAGTGCGAATTCGTTTCCTGAATTTTTAATGCATTCCGCCTTGAATTTCAAGATGAGTCGCCGGAGAAAAGCTGATCATGGCGTCACAATCAGGCTTGATCCCACCTTGGAGGCAAACGTTCCCGGCTTAAATTGGGAGCGAAGCATATCCATAAATGCCCGCCCTTTCGGCCGGCCGTTAGCCCAGCCCGCGGCAAGCTGGGTCAATAGGATCAGGAAATCACGCATCTCTGAGTTTCGGGCGTGAGGGCTGGCGATCAGCCTGCCGTCCGTCTTTTTCTGATACTCCTCAATAATCTTCCTCAGCCGGTCATAAAGCTCGCGTTGCAGGCGATGATCAGGCACTTTCTCATAGACAATTCCGGTTGCCAGCGTCTGATAGGTTTCGGCAAGGGCCTGAAGGGCCGCCTGCACGTCGGAATCCACCAGGGACGGATTCTCACTCGCACATTCCAGAACCCCGTAAGAGAATTCCATGAATAGCTGCTGGTGTACTTCCAGCGCCGACTCAGGGATTCGCTGGTCAGCGAAGGGCATCTTCTCCCAATCCACAACGCGGCGGGAGTCGTAATGCTGCCGGCTGGCCACGAGATGCGGGCAATCCGAGGGGCAATCAATCGTCACTTCGCGCTCCGTGCCGCAACAGATGGCGCAGATCATCTCTGACTTTGCCGGGCAGTGCCGTTTGGCTTTGCGTTTTTGACAAATCGGACAAATCATAAAAACTCTCGCTCAATCCCCGCCTATTGTTTTTTTCTCTCTCGGGTTCAATGATACGCGAACGCGCCGTCAGAAGCTGACGATCCCATGTCATCTACCCGGTTTTAATTTTCTTGATCTCTTCAATCAACGGCGGAACGATCTCAAACAAGTCGCCCACGATGCCATAGGTGGCAATCTCAAAGATAGGCGCTTCGGCATCTTTGTTGATCGCCACGATCGTGCGCGCGCCCTTCATCCCCACCTGATGTTGAATAGCGCCGGAAATTCCGAGCGCCACATAAAGCTTGGGCGAGACCGTCTGGCCCGAGCTTCCAATCTGGCGGTCCATCGGAAGCCAGCCTCCGTCGCAGATGGGCCGTGAGGCTCCCACTTCTCCGCCCAGGGCTTCCGCGAGTTTCTTTACCAATTCCAGGTTTTCGGGCGCCTTAATTCCCCGCCCGACTGCAACAATGATCTCCGCCTGTGTAAGGTCCACCGATTGCTTAGATTCACGAAAGCGCTCTCCGGGTTTGGCCCGGATGCTCTCAGCCGTCAGATTCACTGAAACTGAATTCACTGCGGCAGCAGAGGAGCCTCGTTCAACCGCATCCTCTCTGAACGCCCCCGCCTGGAAGGATATCAAGTGAGGCGGCCCACCCAGCGGTTCGACATCCGCATAAAACTTACCCTGAAAGACCTGCCGGGTGAAGATTTGTCGGTCGTTTTCCAGACGATATGCCAGGCAGTCGCTGATAAGCCCGGAGCCTATTTTGGCAGCAAGCTTTGGAGCAAAATCGCGAACCTGGTAGGTGTGGCCCAGCACAAGATACCGAACCGGTCGATTCTTCAGAACCTGGTTGAGCGCCAGGCTATATCCGTCCGCAGTGTAGTCTTTAAGGAGTGGAGAGTCTGCCGCCAGAACTTCTTGCACTTTCGCCTGGGCCAGTTGATGAGCCAGATCTGCGACACCGCCACCCAAAATAACCACCGAGACAGCCCCTCCCAATTCCCGGGCCAGCCGCTGGCCCGCAGCCAATCCTTCCCACGTTGCGCGAACAAGCTTGCCATTCTGATGCTCCGCGAAAACCAGGATTTCGTTGTTCATAGAACGGTTTTAAAAGGCGCCACATCCTTCAAGGTAAGGTTTTGAACAAGAACGCCCCTTCTTTTATCCCGGCTTTGCCTCTCTCCAATGCTTAAAGGTAGAGACATGGAAAAGAAGGACGTCTCTATAATACTCGCGCCTCGTTCTTGAGCTTGTCAGCCAGATGGGCCGCTATTTCCTTTGGACTGCCTTCCAGAAATTCCGCCTTGGCCTGCTTTGCCGGAACATAAATTTTCACGATTTTCTGTTTGGGCGCGATATCCCCGATGCTGAGGCCCAAATCCACCAGAGTCAGCTTGCGAATTGGCTTGTTTTTGGAAGCCATAATTCCCTTCAGCGTGGCATAACGCGGTTTATTGATTCCGGATTGAATCGTGAGCAATGCAGGCAATGGCAATTCCATCCGCTGAAACCATCCGCTTTCGAGTTCCCGTTTTACTTCAACCGCTCCATCCTTGATTCGAATCTCCATGATGATGGTCGAATGCGGCAGTCCCAGAATCTCGGCCAGGATGACGCCCGTCTGGGCAAATCCGAAATCATCCGACTGAAGGCCGGTCAAAATCAAATCGGGCTTTTCCGGACTCAGCGCAGCCGACATGACGCGGGCAATGCCATGGGCGTCAAGGGCCTCGAAAGCAGCGTCGATGAGATGCAAGGCCCGGTCTGCCCCTTTCGCCAAGGCTTCCTTAATCGCCTGTTGCGCCCGTTCCGGACCTAGCGTGCAGACCACCACTTCATGCGCTGACCCCGGTATCGTCTCTTTCAGCCGGAGGGCCTCTTCGAGGGCGTAAATATCCGGCTCATTCATCTCATAGCGGGCTTCGGATTCCTGAATCCACGTTCCGGCGGAATTCAATCGGAGAACGGCGTCGCGGGCGGGAACCTGCTTAAGGCAGACCACGATTTTCATAAGAAGTGACAGGCGCTTGCTGACGCGTGGTTAGTAACAGATGACCGGCGAAACAGCGGTTCACAAAAGAAATCGAAAATCAGCGCAGGATTTCTCAACGGAAAGACTCTGGATGAACAGCAGATGATGGTTTCGCTCAGAACTCTCACCCCTCGCGCCCCTTCTCTGGCCTCTCACAAGCGCCAAAACCTTCTCGCTCGTCGCGTGTCACAAGTTGTGAAAAAATATTGCTGTAGCGGCGATCTTTGATCGACGGGTTTTCGTTTTCCAAAACTTCGGCGAACAGAGTTCGCCGCTACAACTGCGCGGATTGATGGATTCACACCTTCTCACACGCCGCTCGTCACGGCTTTTCAAACCGTTTAAACAGCAGCGCGGCGTTCGTGCCGCCGAAACCAAAGGAGTTGGAAAGCGCGTATTCCACCGGGGCTGGCCGGGCGCGGTTCGGGACGTAATCGAGATCGCAATCCGGGTCCGGGTTCTCGTAATTGATCGTGGGGGGAATCACCTGGTCGCGCAGGGTGAGCGCCGTCAGCCCTGCCTCAAGGCCTCCGGCGCCGCCCAGCAAATGTCCAGTCATTGACTTCGTGGAACTCACGGCCAGCTTCTTCGCATGATCCTTGAAAATATTCTTGATAGCCAAGGTCTCCAGGCGGTCGTTGTAAGGGGTTGAAGTCCCATGCGCATTGATATAGTCCACTTGTTCGGGCAGCGCCTGGGCGTCGGCCAGCGTATTGCGCATCACCCGCGCCGCGCCCTCGGCATCCTCTGACGGCTGAGTGATATGAAATGCATCCGCCGACATCCCATAGCCGACGATTTCCGCAAGGATAGGAGCGCCGCGCCTCAGGGCGAATCCCAGTTCTTCCAGAATCAGGATTCCGGCGCCCTCGCCAATCACGAACCCGTCGCGCTCGCGGTCAAAAGGCCGGCTGGCCCTCTCCGGCTCCGCGTTGCGGGAAGACAGCGCGCGCATGGAAGCAAACCCGCCCACACCCATCGGGGTAATGGCCGCCTCCGCGCCGCCGCAGATCATCGCATCAGCATCGCATCGGGCGATGATCTTGTAGGAATCGCCCACCGAATGGGCGCTCGAAGAGCAGGCCGTGCAGGTGGCCGAATTCGGCCCTTTCGCTCCCCAGCGAATGGAAACAAAGCCCGACGCCAGATTCACAATCGATGCGGGGATAAAGAAAGGAGAGATGCGGCGCGGTCCTCCTTGCATCAGCGCCGTGTGCTCGCGTTCGATCACGTCGAAGCCGCCAATGCCTGAGCCGATGAAGACTCCCACCCGTTCGGCGGTTTCGGGCGTAATCTTCAAGCCCGATTGTTCCAGCGCGAATTGCGCCGCCGCCATCGCAAACTGGATGAAAAGCCCCATCTTCTTCAGCTCTTTTTTCTCGATGAACTGAAGCGGATCAAAACCTTTGACTTCGGCGGCAATGGTGGTGGAAAATCCCGTGGTGTCAAAGTGGGTGATGGGCGCAACCCCGCTCCGACCGGCCAGGATGTTTTTCCACGTTTCTTCCGTTCCCACTCCCACCGGGCTTACCAAACCCACTCCCGTGACGACGACTCTTCGTTCCAAGCTTAACCCTTTCCTCGCTCAGAATATTTCTCAGGCGGTCAGTTCGTCGAAGACTTCACATGGGCCTGGATGTAATCCACGGCGTCTTTGACCGTCTGGATTTTTTCTGCATCCTCATCCGGGATTTCAATCCCGAACGACTCCTCAAACGTCATCACCAGTTCCACGATATCCAGGGAGTCCGCCCCCAGATCCTCGATAAAATGTGCGGTCGGGGTAACCTCCGCCTCATCCACCCCGAGCTGCTCTACAATGAGCTGCTTGACCTTCTCTTCGATGGACGCCATCAGTCTTCCTCCTCGGGATTAAGTGGTCAGTCATTCTAGCAGTGACAAACGGCGAGTGACAAGCAGGCTGCTTACGCCATATACATTCCGCCGTTCACATTAAGACAATGTCCGGTAATATAGGCGGCCTCATCCGAGGCCAGGAATCGCACAGCATAGGCCACTTCGCGATCCTTGCCCATGCGACCCAAAGGAACCATGCTCAAAATCTTTTCCTTGACAGCCTGCGGCAACTTCTCCGTCATGGCCGTTTCGATAAAACCCGGCGAAACCGCATTTACCGTGATATTGCGGCTCGCCACTTCCGCCGCCACGGCCTTCGTCAATCCGATCAATCCTGCCTTTGAAGCGATGTAATTCGCTTGCCCCGGATTCCCCGCCTGCGCCACGACGGACACAATGTTAATGATTTTCCCATATCGCGCCCTCACCATGAAAGGCAGCACGGCACGAATACAATGATAAGCCCCTTTCAGGTTTGTCTGAAGCACTTCCTCCCAATCCTCCGGCTTCATACGCATCAGGAGATTATCGCGGGTGATGCCCGCATTGTTCACCAGAATATCAATTTTCTGCCAAGCTTGCATAACCGCATCGACCGTTGCTTTCACCGATTCGGCATCGGCGACATCCAGGCGAAGCGGCAGCGCCAACCATCCATTGCGCTCAGCCTCGGCAGCCGCCTCCTGAACTTTTTCAAGATTCCGCGCTCCCAACGCCACCTTCGCGCCTGCTTCTGCGAGCGCCAGCGCGCAGGCCCGGCCTATCCCCTGCGAAGCGCCCGTCACCAGCGCCACTTTCCCTTCCAGAAGCTGCCGGCTGTCACTCATTGGTTCCCTCCCTCCCATGGACTTGCATGGGAGTTTCACGAAGCGCTCCGTGAATCCGCTCGACAGTTTCCCTTAAGGAAGCTTGATCTTCCACGTGCAGGCATTCCGCATTTCGATCGATCTGCCGCATCAGTCCGGAAAGCACTTTTCCAGGACCAACCTCCACAAAAAGCGTCACTTGCTCCGAAAGTATTTTGCGCATGGAGTCTTCCCAGCGCACAGGGCGCGTAACCTGACGCTTCAAGCCCGCGCGGATCTCATCGGTCCCGCGAACCGCCTCCGCCTCCACATTGTTAATCAGGGGAATCTCGGCATCCCGAATTTCGATCTCATCGAGATCATGCGCCAGATGGTCTGCCGCAGGCTGCATGAGAGAACAATGAAAAGGAGCGCTCACCTTCAACATCACGGCGCGACGAATCCCGCGTTTCGGGGCCAATTCCATAGCGCGCCCGATGGCCGTTGCGTGGCCCGCAATCACCACTTGCCCCGGCGAATTCAAATTGGCAGGAGAACAAACCTCGCCCTGCGCCGCATCGCGGCAGAGAGCCTCGATGGAATCCCAATCTCCACCCAGGAGAGCAGCCATCGCGCCCTGACCAACCGGAACCGCCTCCTGCATGTATTCACCACGTTTCCGCACCAGCCGGACGGCATCCGACAGAGACAGAGAGCGCGCCGCAACCAACGCCGAGTATTCGCCCAGGCTGTGACCGGCAACGAAGTCCGCCCGCACCCCTTTTTCCCGCAGCGCCTCCGCTGCGGCAGCCGAAACGGTCAGAATCGCAGGCTGCGTATTGGCCGTGAGCTGAAGCTCTTCGGCGGGACCTTCAAAGCAGAGCTTCGAGAGTGAAAAGCCCAACGCCCGATCGGCTTCCTCAAAGACGGAACGCGCAGCAGCGGAGGAGTTAAAAAGTTCGCGGCCCATCCCAGGGTACTGCGATCCCTGGCCGGGAAATAGGAAGGCAATTTTGCGCAAAGTATTCGTCAGTTGTCTGTGGTTTGTTGTATGAAGCATCGCGGGAAGGGCGACTTGGGTCATCCCTTTTTTCCCGTAGGCTTTCCCTGGAAAAAGACTTGCAGCAAATTCGTCCGGCGAACTCACCGCCTGCGCGCGCTTTGCTCTCAGCGCTTAGCCGCGACCCAGCCGGACCTTTATCCACCTACCACCGGATCAGCGCCGATCCCCAAGTGACGCCTGCGCCGAATGCCGACATCAGAATCAGGTCGCCCTTCTTGATGCGCCCGCCTCGCACGCATTCATCCAGACACAGGGGAATGGATGCGGAGGAAGTATTGCCGATGCGGCAGATGTTGGAATAGACCTTCTCGGGAGCCACCCCTAACCGCTCCCGAACGGCGTCGGTAATCCGTTGGTTGGCCTGATGAGGAATGAACAGATCCAGATCCTCGGGTTTGACGTTGGCTTTTTCCAGCACGCGGCGCGAGACCTCCTCCAGGCTCCGCACCGCTACCTTGAAAAGCTCGTTGCCCCGCATCTTGATATAGTGCTCGCGCGCCCTCACCGTTTCGCACGATGCCGGCTTGGCGGCGCCGCCGGCGGGGATGTAAAGATGCTCCGCAAACGCGCCATCCGTATGCATCTCGGTCGCGAGTATCCCCGAGGGCGGTGAAGCCGGTCCGATGATACCCGCCGCTACCCCATCTCCAAAAAGCACGCACGTGGCGCGGTCCTGGTAATCCAAAAAACGGGAAAGCAATTCAGCCCCAACAACCAGCACATACCTCGCCTTGCCTGTGCGGATGAACTGTTCCGCAACGGTCATGCCGAAAAGAAAACCGGAGCACGCAGCAGCCAGGTCAAACGCCAGGACTGTGCGGGCGCCGAGCCCGCGCTGAATGAAGGCGGCCGTCGAGGGCAAGGGCATGTCGGGGGAGATGGTTGAGCAGATGATCATATCCAGATCGGTCGGCGAAAGATTCGCCATCGCCAAAGCCTTGTGAGCGGCCTGAATGCATAGCGTGGACGTGGTCTCATTCGGCGCTGCCTGGCGTCGCTCCTTGATTCCGGTTCGCTCGGTGATCCATTGATCCGACGTATCCACCAGCTTTTCCAGATCAAAGTTGGTGACCACCTTCTTGGGCAACGCCGATCCGGTCCCCAGAATGCCTGCAATATTCATATTGTTCCTTGATTGAGTCTTTGGTCTCAAGATTGGATAGTACCGAAAGACACGAAAGCTACGCTTCCACTCCCCAGAAGTTGTGAAAAAATCTCATTGTAGCGGCGATCTGTGATCGCCGGGTCTTTGTTTTCAAAAACTTCGGCGAACATAGTTCGCCGCGACAACTGCGCGGATTAATTCATTCACACCTTCTCAGTTTCGGGCTGGGATGGCGCCCGCCAGTTCCCGCTCAATCTTCTCGTTCACGCGCCCTTCCACAAATTCCGCCGCCACCCGGATGGCGTTCTTGATCGCGTGGGCGTTCGAGCTGCCGTGCGCGATCATGCAGACGCCGCGCACGCCCAGCAGCGGCGCGCCGCCGTATTCCGTATAGTCCACGCGCTTCTTGAATCGCCGGAAGGCGTTGCGCGAAAGCATGTAGCCCATCTTGGAGGTGAGGGTGCTTGAAAGCGATTCCTTCAGCAACGCCGCGATCACTTCGATCAACCCTTCGCTGATCTTGAGCGCCACGTTGCCGATGAACCCATCGCAAACAATCACTTCCACGCGGCCATTATAGAGATCGCGCCCCTCAACGTTGCCGACGAACTTCAGAGGCAATTCCTTCAGCCGAAGAAAGGCTTCGCGCGTCAGCTCATTGCCCTTTTGATCCTCGCTGCCGATCGAAAGAAGCCCCACTCGAGGGCGTTCAGCGCCAAAGATCACCCGATAGTAGATCTCGCCCATGATGGCGAACTGCTCGAGATGCTGCGGCTTGCAGTCCACGTTAGCGCCCACGTCCAGGAGCACCGAAGCGCGGCCCTTGGAAGTGGGGAAGGCCGCTGCCAACGCCGGCCGGTCCACGCCCTCCAGCGCGCCGAGGATAATCTTCGCGCTGGTCATCACCGCGCCGGTATTCCCAGCGCTGACCATGCCCTGCGCTTTGCCGTCCCTCACCAGACGCGCCGCCACTTGCATGGAGGAATCGCGTTTGCGGCGAAACGCCTTGGCGGCGGCATCCCCCATCGTCACCGACTCACTGGCATGGACAATCTCAATCGGCAGCCTTTGAGCTCCCTTTCGCGCCAACTCGCGCTTTAACAGATCCTGAGGACCGACCAGAACAATTTCAGCCAGCCCCTCCCGTGACGCCTGAATTGCGCCTTCCACTTCGGAAAGCGGCGCCGTATCAGTCCCCATCGCATCCACGGCAATGCGTAGCATAGCTTTAGCGGAAAGCACTGAGTCGTTGTGATGAACGATTGGAGGGCGCGGCATGCGTCCCTCGCGGCCTCGAAAATCCCGCCTCTTTCAGTAAGCCCAACCGCGTCTGGCGCCGTTCATGCCTTGCGATTTTATGCACACAACCCCATGCGGTTGATGGCGCGCAATGCGCAAATCAGGCGTTTTCTTCAACCAGAATGGCTTCTCTTCCGCGGTAGTACCCGCAGCGGGGGCAGGCTTGGTGCGGAAGCTTCGCCTCATGGCAATGAGGGCATTCTGAAGTTCCGGGCTGGGCCAAGCGGTCGTGAGAACGCCTCCGATTCCGACGGGCTTTTGAATGTCTTCGTTTGGGATTGGGCATATTCTTTACAAGCTCCGGGTGTTCTCATTAAAAATGCAAACCATCGCCTGGACTCCGACCTCTGGCCTTACTGGCCGCGAAGCGAAGCAAAGGGCGACTCATTCTCCAGCCGCTGGCACTGGCAAGTTTCCCAATTCAGGTTGGTCCCGCAAATAGGGCAGAGACCGCGGCAATCCGGCTGGCAGACGATCTTCATGGGCAGCGAGAGAATCACTTGCTCCCGCACCAGATCGGCCAGCTCAATTCCTTCTCCCGAATAGAATGCAACATCCAATTCATCCCGGGAAATTTCAATTTCCTCTTCGCGCGCAATGCTTGAAACAGGACGATAATATAAATCAAAATTGCGCTTGACGGGGTACTCCATCAGCGTGATGCACCGATCACACTCCACTTCCAGCCGCGTCTCAAGACGCCCTTGTATGCGAATTTCCAGGCCTGAAAGCTCCGCCAGGGCATGAACTTCGAGCGGCTGAGCCTGGTGGAATCGGCCACCGCGTTCGTCGATCTCCCCTGCGGGATAAGTCTCGTCAACCGTAATCGGATGGAGAGCTAACTCGTCCCGCGTGATCAACATGGCACACCCCGAGCGAGAAACCCTAGATTATAGGTTCCCATCGAGCCTTGTCAAGGATATGGAGAGCGCCTTTTCGAGAAGAAGTCTTGTCATCAGAATGCATTACAGCATGTTGGGAATCGATTTCCGAAACTCTCGGACACATCTTCCCTGGCCTGATATACTGGGAAGCTCGTTCGGGCGTTGCATTCTTCTCCGCTCAAATATTTGCGAGGTTAAAAGGTGACTTCTGAGCAAATCAAAAAACTATTGCAGCAGGTGCGTCGTGGCTCGCTCAGCGTGGATGACGCGGTGGAAAAGCTTCGTGATCTGCCCTACGAAGACCTGGGCTATGCGAAAATCGATCACCACCGGTCGCTGCGGCAGGGATTTCCGGAAGTGATTTTTGGCCGCGGCAAGAAGCCCGAACAAGTGGAAGGCGTCGTGCGCCGAATGCTTCCTCGCCGTCACAATATTCTGATTACGCGCGGTGACGAAGAACTCTTCGCGCGAATTCGTAAATTCGCTCCGAAAGCGGAATTCCATCCTCTCTCGGGAGCCATTGCGATTCGGCTGGATCGCACGATTCGCGGAAAAGGCAAAGTGCTGGTGATTTCAGCCGGAACCACGGACATTCCGGTGGCCGAAGAAGCCCTGGTGACTTTGGAAATTATGGGAAATAGCGCGCAAGCCCTCTACGATGTGGGCGTAGCCGGCATCCATCGGCTGATCGGGGAGAGCCGCCTGCTGCGCGAGGCAAGGATCATTATCTGCGTGGCCGGCATGGAAGGCGCCCTGCCCAGCGTCGTGGCCGGGCTGGTCGGCGTTCCCGTAATCGCGGTTCCGACCAGCGTGGGCTACGGCGCAAGTTTCCGCGGCCTTGCGGCTTTGCTGGGCATGCTCAACAGTTGCGCATCCAACATCGCCGTCGTTAATATCGATAACGGCTTCGGCGCCGGCTATCTCGCCAGCGTCATGAATCGCTTGTAGCATCCGTCCCACAACCTGCAAGGCTGAGGAAAAGTCATACTCTACACGATGAATCACTGTGTTTTATGGCGTAACTCCATGGCGGCATTGTTATTGGCAACTTCGACCCTGAGCGGCCTGAGGCCTCAATCCAAATCGATGACTTCTCAAAAACTTCCGCCGGTGGCCCCGGACCTTGATGCTCGGTTAGCCAAGTGGCGTCCTGTCAAAATGCCCTTCGACGCCTCGCGTTTCACTTCACGCGAGCGCCAATTGGTGGAAAAGCTGGTCGAAGCCTCACAGCAACTGGACGACATCTACTGGCGACAGAGCGATCCTGAAGGGCTGGAGCTTTATAAAAAGCTTGAAGGAAATGCCAATCCGCTCGCGGATAAAATCCGGCGGATGCTGGTGATCAACGGCGGGCGATTTGACCTGATCGACGACAACGCGCCTTTTGTCGGCGATGAACCTTATTCGCCGGACTGCGGACTCTATCCCAAGGGTCTGACGCGCCAGGAGGTTGAGCAATACGTCCGCGAGCATCCCGAGCAGAAGGCCGCCATCTACAGCCCTTATACCATCGTGCGGCGCCGCGATGACAAGCTCGTGGCAATTCCTTACACCGAAGCCTACAGGCCCTTTCTCGAGCGCGCGGCTCAGAACTTGCGGAAAGCAGCGGCCCACAGCGAAGACCCCGCTTTTGCCAAATTCCTTCGCCTGCGCGCCGAAGCGCTTTTGAACGACAACTATTTCCCCAGCGACCTCGCCTGGCTTGATTTAAAGAACCCCAAATTCGACGTAATTTTCGCCCCCTATGAAACCTATCTTGATGACGTTCTGGGCGTGAAGACGTCCTACGGCGCCGCGGTGCTGATTCGCAATGAGGCTGAAAGCAGGAAGCTCGCGCTCTACCAGAAATACGTGCCGGAAATCCAAAACGCCCTGCCGGTTCCGCCCGAATACCGGCCTTCCAAGCGCGGCCATCTGAATCCGATGGAAGTAGTGGATAGCCCCTTCCGCGCCGGCGACCTGCGGCACGGCTATCAGGCTGTGGCGGATAATTTGCCCAACGATCCGCGCATTCACGTCGAACGAGGCACGAAGAAAATTTTCTTCAAGAACTTTATGGATGCGCGCGTGAATTATGTGATCCTGCCGCTCGCCAGGCGCCTGATGCAGCCGGATCAGGCTTCCAAGGCGTCGGGCGAAGGCTACCTCACTTTCACGATCCTGCATGAGATTTCTCACGGCCTCGGCCCGAATTACGCTCATCGCAACGGACGACAGATGGATATTCGTGAGGCCATTGGGCCGATCTTCTCAGGACTCGAAGAAGCCAAGGCGGACGTCGTGGGAATGTACGGACTGAAATGGCTCACCGATCACGGCGCGCTTCCCCAAAGCGACCTTGACGGCTATTACGCTTCCTACGTTGCGGGCCTCTTTCGCACGATTCGCTATGGGACTGCGGAGGCGCACGGGCAGGCGGAGATGATGGAATTCAACTATCTTTCCGGGCAGAATGCGATCCGCCGTGACCGAAGCTCGGGCCGTTACCGCGTGGATTATTCGCGGATGCCTGAAGCCTTTGCCAGCCTAGCCCGCATTCTGCTTGAAATCGAAGCCACCGGCGACCGCGCGCGAGCGGAATCCTGGTTCAAACGCTACGATGCCATGCCGCCTGAGCTCGCGACGGCGCTCAAGGCCGCAAGCGACGTGCCCGTGGATATCGATCCGATCTTCTCTTTCAAAGTGCGGGTGGAGTGAGAACTGTAGCATGGCCATCCTGGCCATGACCATGCATTCTCCGGAAACGCGAGTAGCGCATGGCCGGCTCCGACTCGGCCTATAATGAATTCTATGGATGAACGCACACGGCTTACGGGCATGGTGAAAGCTGCGGGTTGAGCGGCCAAATTGAGTCCAGGTATTTTGGACTCTGTTCTATCGCGCTTGCCCCGGCAGATGGATCCCAATGTCGTTGTTGGCTTTGATACCGCCGACGACGCCGGAGTGTATCGTCTGCCCGGACAGCCCGATCTTGCGCTTGTCCAGACGGTTGATTTCTTTACTCCTATCGTCGATGACCCGTTTACCTTCGGCCAGATCGCAGCCGCCAATTCGCTGAGCGACATCTACGCCATGGGCGGACGCCCTTTGACGGCGCTTTCGATTGTTGGCTTCCCTAACGCCGGTGCAAGCCTTGAAATCCTGGAAAATATTCTTCGGGGAGGCCTCTCCAAGATGCAGGAGGCTGGTTGCACCGTGATCGGGGGTCACAGCATTGGCGACGAAGAAATCAAGTTCGGCTACGCGGTAACCGGCCTGATCAATCCCCATCGCATCCTCGCAAACTCCAGCGCGCGCCCCGGCGACCGGCTGCTCTTGACGAAGCGCCTCGGCACCGGCGTGATTGGAACCGCCCTCAAAAAAAGCCGCGCAAGCGAGGAATCCGTCCGCGCGGCCGTCGAATCGATGTGCGCGCTGAATCACGAGGCCAGTGAGCTGGCGCTAAAGTACGAGGTACACGCTGCGACGGATATTACCGGATTCGGGTTGCTCGGACATGCCCGCGAGATGGCGGCCGGCAGCGGAGTGAGCCTCGTCATCGATTCCTCACAAGTTGAGTTCCTGCCCGGCGCGCTCGATGCCGCCCGCGAAGGACACTTGCCCGGCGGGCTCAAGCGCAACATCGAGTTCGTCTCCGGATGCGTCGAGTTTTCAGACGGCATCCCCGAGCCTGTCCGGAACCTCCTCTATGATCCCCAGACTTCGGGGGGCTTGCTTCTTTCCTGCTCTCCCTCCGACGCCGCTCGGTTACTGGTTGATCTCCAGGATCGCCGCATCCCAGCGCGCGAAATTGGAACGGCGATTGAAAAGACCAAGCCCTTGATTTCCGTTCATTGACAGAACATTTACCGAAACGCCCCCCTCTCATCGTAAGGGGGGTAGCCCCAGTCCATCGGCTTGTGATTGATCGTGGGTTCTTCGTGCGATGACGAGCCGGGGTCAGGAAAAAACACTCGCGGTGACTACCTGTGCTGCGATCCGCGACGAACCTCACTGGCTTTGCGGAGCCGACGATCCCTGACTCCCCTGGCGTCTTTCTCTCCAGGCCTTCATTCGCTCCTCACGCCGCTTTTGCATCTGCTCCAGCGTGGCTCGCTGTTCCTCGGTCAGAATGGGCCGGATCTTATCGAGGGTCTTGCTTCTGATTTCCATGAACTTTGCGCGCTTTTCCTGCGGTGAAAGCGAGGTGTCCTGCCGCAAAGACATCATCTGCTTGCGTTGATCTTCGAGAATCGGCTTAATTTGCGACTTCTGCTGGTCGGTCAGGTTCAACGTGTGGCTCAGCCAATCCAGTTCATTGCCGCGCCGCCGATGCATCCCCTCTTGAGGCGCATTTCCCTGCTGGCTGGCAGGCTGATCCTGCTGTGCCGGAAAGGCTGGAGTGATGGAAAGAAAAATGAGCGCCATTGCCGCGAGCAGAAATACCCCCGCAGAAAAAAACTGTGCTCTTCGACTTTCCATCCGCCTTCGCCACCTCCAGGCCTCGATTTGGCTTTCAGTCATCATCGACCGCGTCTTTATTGCTCTGATTTCCATAGCTTTTACTCCTTAACTTGTCTTCATTGTGAACGATCCTTACTTTGCTCCGTTCACGGGCCTTCCAAAGTGATATACGCGCCGGCTCAAGACGCCGTTTCATCCGGTCCGAGATTATTTACGATCGTCTGCATTTTTAGACTTAAACAAATACCGGGACTTTTCGTCGCCTTCGGCTTCTCAGAATGACAGGCCCTCAGGGTTTTTCAGCCACCTATTCATGAATTCTTCTTGGCGTTTTGGCGCGAGGCTGTAGTTTTTCCTTCCCGATGCGGCAACCGGCCGATCCGTGGGGTGTTCGGGCTTGACGAGGTTAGGCTATTATGATAGGCTAATGCTTGAAAACACTCTCCAACGCAACCCTTTCACGAGACCCCGCGACGGTGGCCAGGAAGAAGGGCAGCCAGAGGCCGGAATGAAATTGGAAACCGATACGCGGGCAATCTGCCGACGAGTTCCCCTCACCAGCATCCCTGTAGGGAAAGGTGAGAACAGTCAATGGGCGGATGAGTGCACTCCCGGCAGAGTCAAAATCCGCCCTGATGACAGCCGCGGTTCTCATCTGCTGGTGCGCTGCGGAAAAAAAAGAATGTTTAGGTCTGATGAGCGCAAAAAAGAAGCTATTTTATTGAAAGCAGGGAGGTTATTGGCTTGTTATTCACTCGGTGTTTACCAACAATTTCCAAAATCCCATGTATCTCAAAGATTCCAAATGACTTATGAATTTAATTTGTTCGTTCCATACTAACGAACAGCAAAGAATGGACTTAACTGAAAAATGGGGAAATTGTTCGCCATTCGATGACACGAAATGGGCGTTGGGGAGACATGGCATGCGCCTTGGCTCGCTGGGATGATGCCGTCCGCCTTTACAATCCAGTCATGCGTCATTAGCGTTTCTGGACAATGTGTGGTCATGGCCAGGATGACCATGTTACAACCGTAGCACGGGCGTCCCGCCCATGGGTTCAGTCCAGGTATTTATATGACATGCGACTAGCGTCACCGTCCGGGCGGCCTTGTTCTATCAAGGCAGGCCAAGACTGACAGCGTGGATGATAACGGATTTGATTTTCAGGCGTCTTAATGGAACTACGGGGGTGCGGTTGTCGTAGTAACAGCCAGGAGACGTTCACATGTCCACGCTGATGCAGGATCTTCGCTATGCATTCCGCCGCATGCGCCGTTCGCCCGGATTCGCGCTGGTGTCGATCATTACGCTCGCCCTGGGAATCGGGGCGAACACCGCAATCTTCACACTGGTCGATGCGGTGCTGCTTAAGAGCCTGCCTGTAACCGACCCCGGCCAGCTCTATCGTGTCGGGAACGCCGACAACTGCTGCGTGCTGGGTGGGATGCAGGATAATTGGGATATTTATTCCTACGATCTTTACAAACAACTCCGCGACCACACACCTCAGTTCAGTCAGATGGCCGCCTTCCAGGCGGCTCCGCAAAACGTGAGCGTGCGCCGCAGCGGGTCGACCGGGCCGGCGCAGGCCTACAGCGAAGAGTTCGTCTCAGGCAATTACTTCTCCATGTTCGGCGTCGGCGCATTTGCCGGAAGAGTTATCACGCCCATGGATGACACACCCAACGCCCCGCCCGTAGCCGTGATGAGCTATCGCACCTGGCAAACGCATTTTGGCCTTGATCCCAGGGTGATCGGCTCGACTTTTACCATCAACACCATGCCTTACATCGTCGTCGGCATCGCGCCGCCCGGCTTTTTCGGAGACACACTGCGCGCCGACCCGCCGGATTTCTGGCTGCCGCTTGCGACAGAACCCATGCTCCAGGGACCGAATTCGATCCTGAGCAATCCCGGCCTGCATTGGCTTCACGTGATCGGACGGTTGAAGCCCGGCGCAAGCGCCGCCAACATTCAATCGGAAGCTACCGTTGAGCTTCAGCGATGGCTCAGCGCGCGACCGGACCTCACCGCCTACGACCGTTCGCAGATCAAGAAGCAGCACATCACGATTGCCCCCGGCGGGGCTGGCGTGACCCAGATGCAGGATCAAACGAAGTCGGGCCTTCGCCTGCTGATGATTATCGCCGGACTGGTGCTGCTGATTGCCTGCGCCAATATTGCAAACCTGTTTCTCGCTCGGGGCGCCGCGACGCGCGGAGAAACCGCCATTCGCGTGGCGCTGGGCGCGCCTCGAAGAACGCTGATCCGCCAGATTCTGACTGAAAGCGTTCTGTTTGCGGTCGTGGGCGGAGTGGCTGGACTTTTTGTAGCCTTTGCTGGCGCTCGCGCCATACTGCTGATCGCCTTCCGAGGCGCGCACGACATTCCCATCCATCCCACGCCGTCGCTTGCGGTGCTGGGCTTCGCCTTCCTGCTTTCACTCGCGACAGGCGTCATTTTCGGCGCCGCGCCCGCATGGGTGGCTTCGCGCGCTGACCCTGCCGACGCCTTGCGCGGCGCGGGGCGCTCCACACATGACCGTTCCTCATCGCCACAAAAATCCCTCGTCGTGGTTCAGGTCGCGCTCTCGGCAGTGCTCCTGATTGGCGCGGGCCTGTTAACCGAAAGCCTGCGCAACGTCGAGAATCAGAACTTTGGCTTTACGCCTCAAAACCGCCTGATTGTGCGGGTGAATCCCGCCCTTGCCGGATATAAACCCGATCAGCTTTATGGCCTTTACCAGCAGCTTGAACAGCGCCTGCCGCAAATTCCGGGCGTGCTCAGCGCCAGCTATTCAACTTACAGCCCGATGCGGGGCGCTAATTGGGGCTTCAACTTCCATATTGAAGGCCGTTCGCCGGACGAGCGGGACGGCGCTTCGTTCGTCTGCGTAGGGCCGCATTATTTTGAAACCATCGGCACGCATTTGCTGCGCGGACGCACCATCAGCGAACAGGATACGCCCAACTCGC
>CADDZJ010000036.1 GCA_902812415.1 Acidobacteriota bacterium | reverse complement strand
GCGAAACCGCAGGTTCCAACGAAAAAGGCAGTGGCGCGGGGCAGAAAAGCTGGAAAATCACGACAATGATTCCTTACACCATGCGATGGACTCGATTTCCCCAGTACTGTTACAGGTTGCTGAAAAACTCCAGCATCCTGTCATTCTGGGGAGCCACAGGAGACAGGGAATCTCGTAAGTCTTTTATTTACAGAGCGAGATTCCTTGCGGAGTTTATCCTGAGCGAATTACGGGGATTCGCTCGCCTCGCTGCGCTCGGCGTCAGAACGACTTCTCAGCAACCTCGTTCACGGCAACTCGCACGCGCGCACCTGGCGCTTCTCGCAGCGATCATCTGCGCCTGGGGAGCGCTTGCACAGGATAGCGGTCCGGCGCGCGATGCTTGGCAGCATCCGGAAGAAGTGATGGATGCTATTGAAGTTCACGCAGGCAGCGTGGTGGCCGACGTCGGTTGTGGTGCGGGGTACTTCACTTTCCATCTCGCCGACCGCGTAGGCCCCAGCGGCCATGTCTATGCGGTTGATATCCTGCAATCGCGGCTGGATGAAATCGACCGCGAGGTCCGGAAAGAAGGACTCAAGCAGATCACCACGATTCTCGGCTCGCCGGACGACCCGCATCTCCCGCCCAATAGCCTGGACGCCGTGCTGGCGATGAATACCTTCCATGAATGGCGGCAATACGACTCCATGCTGAAGCATCTCTACGAAGCCCTGAAACCCGGAGGACTTTTTGGCCTCATCGATGGGGTTGCGCCGCCCGGCCATCCGCGATCCTACTACTACGAGCGCCACCGGATGCCGGAAGAGATGGAACGCACTGACCTCACCCGTGCGGGCTTTCATTTTGTGCGCCAGGAACCGGGCTTCACGAATCCCGAGGAAGGAAAGAAGTTTTACTTCCTCTTTGAAAAGCCCCGTTAGAAAACCCGGCTTCATTCCGGCATGGCCGCCGGCGTGACGTAGGCGCGAATCGTGACCGTGCCGATTATATTGCCCTGCGTATCCGCCTGCCAGGTAATCTCCTGCCACTTCCCCTGCGCATTCGTGGGCGGCGTCAGTACAACCTCAACGGGATAGACGTCGCGAGAACGCACAGGATAGTTCGCCGGCGCGGCCTGCTCCGTCCATCCGGCAGGCAGCCTTGCGGTAAGCCGCACGATTTGCTCCTGATCGGTATGGTTATGAATCAGGAGAGGCACGTGCAGCGTGTTTCCCGGATAAACGCCCACCTCCGGAACTGGAATCAACTGCGCAAGCTGGTCGATGCCATGCGCCTTCCAGAACTTCTGATAAAAGGCCCACGGCCCGCCTAACTCAAGTGAAAGAGTCGAGCTCGCCTGGGGACGATACCCGGGTACGGGAACGAAGGGAATGGAGCCCGGGCTGATTCCAGCAAAGATGTCACTTGTGGCCGACCCTCCCACCAGGGACTTTCCCAGAACAAAACGCACAGGAGAAGTGAATTCCTTGAAATTCCCCGTTTCGAGCGCCTCTTTTCCCACCTGGCCCGTGTCCCCTTGAGTCAGGTGGAAGCTGGTCTCAACGGCTGCCAGGCGATAGTACGGAACGTGCTGTGAAGGTGAGATTTCGGTCGAAGAGTATTCCGGCCCCCTGCCCGCCATGAAATCTTTATTCGAAGCGTCCGAGAAGTAATAAATCTTTTTAGGTTGCCAGGGCCGAAGGCCTTCCGTGAAATTGCCGATGCCGGAATGATCGCGGGGGAAAGTGACTTGCTCGGGGAACTTTGTGGGATCGCCTGCCAGGTCAAACGCCTCCGTCGCAATCACGCCGGCGGCCTGATGATCCTCATGATTCTCACCCACCACAAAATCAGGAAGCCAGGTGAGAATCACGTCCGGGCGCGTGAGTCGGACAATCCGCACCGTCTCTTCAAGCGCATTGCCGTGGTTCCAGGTTTCAAGCGAGGCTAAAACGTTCTGCCCCGGCGTATCCGGCGCGCCGATAAACCAGACGTTGCTGACGCCAAGCGAGGCCAGCGCGCGACGAGCTTCAATCTCGCGTTCGGCGCCGAGTGCGGCAGTCTGCTCATAGCCCATCACGTTTCCGCCTGAATCGCCGCGCGTTCCAAAAAGCACCGCAACACGCTTGTGCTGGTCGAAGATGGCCCGGGCGAGATAAGCCGCAATCTCGGTTTCATCGTCAGGATGGGCAACCACCACGAGGATATCCGCTTTATAACGGGCGTCTGGCTCGGGACTGGCCGGAGCCTGATTCGGCGGCGGTGCAGCCTGGGGCGACCGGGCCGACAGAATCCACGGATATCCGGCCACACAAAGAAAGACTAGCAGAGCTATACCAAGAGCAGAATGCCGGAAGTGAAAAAGCACAAAAGTTTTCATGAAAGAGCCTTCCTTTTGATGCAAGATAAAATTGAGCTACGGATAGTCAAGCGAATCAAGGCACCACCCGCACCTTGCCGCTTCTCCTGAGGAAGGTCTCGCCTGCAACCCTCCAGTTAACGAAGCATATCATGCTGTCTCACCTGTGGATTCCGCAAGTGGGCAGTCACGATAACCTCAAAACCCCGCCAACGCGCAGGACATCGTTAAACTGTCGCCTCGATGGGCTCGACGTATCTCGGGAAGACCACCGAAAACATGATGCGGGAACAGGCGGTTGGTAATATAGAATTGTGCATTCAAAATATGGCGAGCAAATTCAGAAACTTCCAGCGCAACTCCGCGACCGTTTTCTGGGAAAGTACGCGGAAGTAAGAACCAGCATCTGGGAGGAGGTGCGCGCCTCGTGGGGACTTCGCCAATTTCTCCCAAGCTTCCATTATCTGCTCACCTCCGAGTCTCACGTCTACGCCTTTTCGATTGCCGCCAACGCCTTGCTTGCCTTCTTTCCGTTCGTTCTTATTCTCATGAATATCTGCCAGCACTGGCTGCATTGGCAAGGAACCTATGGCACGATTCTGCAACTCGTCAATAGCAATCTGCCGCAAGGAGCAGATTTCGTCACTCGCGGGCTTGTGGCGCTTGTCAGAGGCAGGCGCCGGGTGGAAATCATTACGGTGCTTTTGATGTTCTACACCAGTTCGGGAGTCTTTCTGCCGCTTGAAGTCGCTCTGAATAAAGTCTGGGGATTTGGTCGCAACCGAACGCTCGCCCATAACCTGCTCATTTCTTTCGCGCTGGCCGTGCTTTTGGGAGTGCTCGCCTTCTTTTCTGTCTCCGTCGCCGGAGCTTTGGTCAGAGCTGTGGCATTTCTTTTTGGCTGGCTTCCCTGGCATACTCTGGTCGCAATCCTTTCGCGCATTGTCCTGGAGGCTGTTTCAATCCCGCTGATGATTGCGATCTATTTCATGATTTATTATCTGTTGCCGAACGGTAAAGTTCCGGCCGTTAAAGTCTTTCCCGCAGCCGTGCTGGCTGGGGTGAGCACGGAAATCGTCAAGCTGGTTTATTTCTTAACGCTCCCGCTATTGCACTTCAATGAGACTTACGGGCCCTTTGCCGTGCCCGTCACCCTGTTATTCTGGGCTTATGTAGGATCGATCGTCATGTTGTGGGGCGCTTACTTTTCCGCGCAGAGACCGCTGTCAACATCCTCTGTTCAGACCATCGAATCACCGCCCATGCCAGCGAGTGATTGCGCGCCGCGCGAGTCTCTTCAATAAGAATGGGAGGATCATGAAAATCTATGTATCAGCGTATTGAAGACTACGGAATCATCGGGAACATGCACACCGCAGCCCTGGTCAGCAAAGCGGGGTCCATCGATTGGTTCTGTTTTCCTCGTTTCGATTCACCCTCGGTGTTCGCCGCTCTTCTGGATGACGAAAAGGGCGGATTCTTTCGGATTGCTCCAGCCACAGAACCCTTCTCATCGCAGCAACTTTACTGGCCCGCAACCAATGTTCTGATCACGCGTTTCCGTTCAACCAGCGCCTCAGGTGAAGTCATTGACTTCATGCCCATGATGTCGCTCGCCCAGCAGCCTCTGGAAGAGGCCCGGCCTTTGATCCGCGTGGTTCAAGCCACACGCGGGCGCATGCGCTTCCGCATGGAGTGCCGGCCAGCGTTCAACTACGCGCGCGAACAACACGAGATCAAGCTTCGGCCCGAAGGCGTATTCTTTTGCGCGCCTAGCCAGCAGTTGGCCTTAATCACTCATTGCGAACTCAAGCCCCAAGGCGCCGCGGTGACTGCGGAGTTCTCGATCGAGGCCGGAGAGACGCGAGCGTTTCTTTTGCGCGGCATCTCATCCTCCGACCCACTTCAGCCATTCGCGCCGGAGCACGCGCTGGATTTGATGCGGCAAACGGTGGACTATTGGCGCAACTGGCTCTCACGATGCGCCTATCAGGGGCGCTGGCGGGAGATGGTTCATCGCTCAGCGCTGGTTCTGGAACTGCTGGCGTATGAGCCTACGGGAGCCGTTGTCGCGGCGCCCACCACCAGCCTTCCGGAAGATATTGGCGGCGTCCGCAACTGGGATTATCGTTGTAGCTGGATTCGGGACTCTTCCTTTACCGTCTACGGCCTTCTCCGCGTCGGGCTTGCGGATGAGGCCACCCGCTTTATGAGCTGGATTGAGTCGCGATGCCGCGAGATGGAGCCGAATGGAACCTTGCAGACGGTCTATGGCATCGATGGCCGCCATTCTCTGACGGAAGAAACCCTCAGTCATCTGAAGGGTTACAAGGATTCACGCCCGGTGCGCATCGGCAATGCCGCCTGCCAGCAACTCCAGATGGATATTTACGGCGAGTTGATGGATTCCGTCTATCTCTACAACAAATATGTGGAACCCATTTCCTCTGATCTCTGGAGATATCTGCGTCGAATGGCCAATTGGGTGTCCGACAACTGGCGGCAGCCCGACAACGGAATCTGGGAAGTGCGTGGAGGACCGAAGCACTTCGTCTATTCCAAACTGATGTGCTGGGTGGCCCTGGACCGCGCAATTCGATTGGCGCATAAACGCTCTTTTCCAGCGGACTTTGATCGGTGGGTGAAATCCCGCGACGCGATTTATGAAGAGATTCTAAGCCGGGGTTGGAACGAAAAACACCAGACTTTTGTGCAACATTACGACAGCGACGCTCTTGATGCTTCCGTCCTGCTGATGTCCATGGTGTTCTTCATGTCGCCCACAGACCCCCGGATGCTGAAAACGTTGGAAGCCATCGGCCACTGCAAAGAACAGGGCGGCCTGCTCTCAGACAGCGCAGTGGCCCGTTACGACCTGGGAAAAACCGAAGACGGCGTCGAAGGATGCGAAGGAACCTTCAATATGTGCAGTTTCTGGTACGTGGAGGCGTTAACACGAGCGGGCCGGACGAACCCTCAGAAAATCGGCCAAGCTCTGCTGTTGTTTGAAAAGTCTTTAAAGCAAGCGAACCATCTGGGGCTGTTCAGTGAGGAAACCGGACCTTGCGGTGAAGCCCTGGGGAACTTCCCCCAGGCGTTCACGCATTTGGGATTGATCAGCGCCGCGTTCAATCTGGATCGAGCGCTCGGTGGAGGGGGTAACTTTAGCTCTTCTGTAAGGGGTTGAGTCCTGCATCTGCCATTCTGACGCCGAGCAAAGCGAGGCGGAAGAATCCCCGTATTTCGCTTTACAAATGCAGGGATTCTTCGCTTCACGAGTTCCCCTTGAGTTCCTGAAGAGCGAAGCCGAAGGGTTCACTCAGAATGACATTTCCCCTGGTTCTGGCCGCAAAACCGCGCTGTGCGACACGCTGCTGTTTAATACTTTGGCATGGTGGGGTCCACCTGATCTGACCAAGCCAGAATTCCACCCTTCAGATTATGGATCTTGCGAAATCCAGACTTCATCAGAAAATCCACCGCCTGCGCGCTTCGCGCTCCGGAGCGGCAGTGAACCACAATCTCATCCGCGGAGTTCAGCTCGTGCATGCGCGCCGGAACCTCCCCCAGCGGGATGAGTTTTGACCCCGGAATGCGGCAGATTTGGTACTCATGCGGTTCGCGCACGTCAATCAGCACCGGCGTCCGGCCTTCATCCATAAGTTCCTTGAGTTCCACCGCGGTGATCTCGGGCACACGCACGTCAGGCTTGTGCTCTTCGCCACGAATGCCGCAGAACTGCTCGTAGTCGATCAACTCATGGATAGTGGGATTTTTACCGCAAACCGGGCACTCCGGATTTTTACGCAGTTTCAATTCGCGGAATCTCATGCCCAGCGCGTCAAAAATCAGCAAGCGTCCAATGAGCGGTTCACCCTTGCCAAGGATCAATTTGATGGCTTCAAGCGCCTGGATGCAACCCATAATGCCCGGCAGCACGCCCAGCACTCCGCCCTCGGCGCAGCTCGGCACGAGTCCGGGCGGGGGCGGCTCAGGATAGAGACAGCGGTAGCACGGCCCCTCCTTGGCGTAGAAAACAGACGCCTGACCTTCAAAGCGAAAGATGCTGGCGTAAACGTTGGGCTTACCCAGGAGAACGCAGGCATCGTTCACCAGGTAGCGGGTGGGGAAATTATCTGTGCCGTCGGCAACCAGGTCAAAATCCCTGAAAATATCCAGCGCATTTTCGGAAGTGAGCCGGGTTTCGTAAGGAATGACCTCCACATTCGGATTGATGTCCAGGATGGTGTCGCGCGCCGATTCAAGCTTGGGCCGGCCCACGTCGTTCGTGTCGTGAATGACCTGGCGTTGAAGGTTGGTAAAATCCACCACGTCAAAATCCACAATGCCCAGCGTGCCGACGCCCGCTGCGGCCAGATAAAGGGCCAAAGGAGCCCCCAAACCTCCGGCTCCGATGCAAAGCACCCGCGCCTGCTTTAACTTGAGTTGGCCTTCCATGCCAACTTCAGGCATGATCAAATGGCGGCTGTAGCGAAGAATTTCATCTTTGCTCAACTGCGCCGTGGGACTTATCGTCAATGTAGCCATACGCTTTTCCTTAATCTCCAGTGTCTATAGCTTTAGCCGATCATGGCAACGGCCTGCTGAGCGCATCACTGTTCAGCGCTCTGACGTTGCCGTATCGGATGATCGGGTTTAATGGATTGAAGTCTCGGGTGAAAAGATGCCCGGGATTCCGGCTTGCCGGACCCAGGCTAGCTACAGATGCACTGAAGATTTTGACCGCCTGCAATGGAGGGAACAATGCTGATGATGTCGTTCTCGTTTAAAGGCGTTTGGTCCTTTTGCAAATAGCGAATGTCTTCGTCGTTCAGATAAATATTCACAAAGCTGCGCAGTTTGCCTTCCTCATTGTAAAGGTGCTTGCGCAATCCTTGATACTTGCTCGTAAGTCCGGCAAGGGCTTCGGCAACCGTGCCGGCCTCCAACTCAATCGCATCCCGCTTCTCAGTGTACTGCCGAAGGGGAGTCGGGATAATCACTTTAACCGCCATCAAGTCTCCTTTTAACGCTTGCCTGCTTACCCTCTCGCAATCAGAGGGTTACCCAAAATGCAATTCTCACCCCTGTCGTCTGCTTTCCGCAATCGCCGTAGCCCCTTGAGGCACATTAACTCCAAGAACCTCTATAAGTTCCTGATCAAATTCGGAGCGGTCTTCCTGCAGCGTCCAGGAGGTATAGGTTCCCGGCTTTCCAGCCTCTACGGAAATGATAACATAAGAGTACCACGGAAACGCATGCTCGCGGTCATAACGTGATGGGCGAGCGGGGTGGTCGGGGTGGGAATGGTAGAAACCTACAACGTCCAAGCCGCGCTTTCGGGCGTCTCTTTCAACCCGCAACATATCTTCAGGATCGATCAGGAAGCGATTTTTCTCCGATTCCTTCTCAGGCTCGCTCAACGGCAACAACTCTTCCGCCCGGGCCCGGTCATGGCGCAGATTTCTGAGCGGCGCTAGTTGCCGCACTTCCTTGGCCCCATCCACTTCCACCCCGAGCATGGCCCCGCAGCATTCATTGGGATATTCCTGCGCCCCATGCGCAGCGATGGAATCGATGTGACCTTGCGTTAGTCGCAGAGCCATAAGTGTCAATGCATTAGATGTGCCATGGGCTGGACAGGTTCCAGCGGGACTCGCGATCAAAGCCTGCAAGCGCCTTTCACTTCACTCTTTCTGTCCAAAATCGCTCGCTGAGATACTTGTCGCCGCTATCCGAAAAAATAGTGACGATCACACCTTCGTCAAGGGTGGCAGCCACTTTCATGGCCGCCACCATCGCGGCGCCGGCTGAAACCCCCACCAGCAAGCCTTCTTCGCGGGCCAGCCGCAGCGTCATGGCATAGGCTTCCTCGGTTGAAATCGCCAAATCGTCATCCGCCAACGTAGGATCGTAGATTGCCGGCAGGATCGCCGTATCCATGTGCTTAAGGCCTTCCAGTCCATGGAATGCGGAATCCGGCTGAAACGAGATGCAGCAGATAGAGGGGTTCAATTCCTTGAGTCGCCGCGACGTGCCCATAAATGTCCCGCTGGTGCCAAGCCCAGCCACAAAATGCGTCACGCGGCCTTCAGTCTGCTCAAAAATTTCCGGAGCGGTTGTTTCATAGTGCGCGCGCCAGTTGGCGGGGTTATCGTACTGATTGGCATAAAAATAGAGCTCCGGATTCTCAGCCGCCATCTCTCGCACTTTGCGAATCGCTCCGTCTGAGCCCTCCATCGGGTCAGTGTAAATAATCTCCGCTCCATAAGCTGCCAGAATCTGCTTTCGTTCCGCCGAAACATTGGACGGCATGCAGATTTTCAGCCGGTAGCCGCGCGCGGCGCAGATCATGGCGTAAGCGATCCCGGTGTTGCCTGACGTGGAATCAATCAGGATCTTATCGTGATTCATCAACCCTGCCCGCTCAGCTTCCAGGATGATATTTTTCGCGGGGCGGTCCTTGACAGACCCGCCCGGATTTTCCCATTCCGCTTTGGCGTAAATCTCGACGCCTGGAAACTGTCGCGTGATCCGACTAAAGCGAAGCAACGGTGTGTTGCCAATCAGCGACAAAATATCCTGGGGACCTGAGAGTGCAGAGCGATCCTTCGTCATGGTTGCTCTTGCGTTCGGAGCCATCAGTCAAATACATTCGCATTATCAATGCAGAAGTGTCAACATATTGAGGCTTTTGCGGGCGCGCCCTCGGCGTGACAAAACCCCCTGGCATGCCCGTTGAATTGTGTTTCCTCCGGGAACTATGGTCGATCAGGAACCCTCCACATTCCGCTGGATTGATATCCTCTGGCTGATTTTCCTGGCCGCGCTGGCCGTTCTGCCGCCGCTGTTTGAGATTCATAAGCAGATGATCCTGGTAGGAATCGGCCTTTTTCAAATCTTCGAGACCAAGATTCTCGCGCCGGTTGGGCCTCCGCGCCGGAATATTTACAGCGTGCTGATCAAGATTCTGCTGGCCAGCCTGCTGGTAGCGCATACCGGCGGCATTAACAGCAGCTATTACCCCATCTATTATTTGCCCGTGGTCTCCGCGGCCATGCTTTATAGCGGCTGGGCTACCCTTCTCTGGACGTTGGCTTCATGCGCCGCCTACTGCTCGTTCCTGGTGTGGGCTTTGCAGTTCTATCGGCTCACGGCTGGCGGCGCTACTGAACTTGCAATCCGCAATCTGTTTTTCTTCCTCGTAGCCGTGGTGGTTAATCGCTTTGTATCAGTAAACCGCCAGCAGGCTGTTCGCTATCGGAAGCTGGCGGAGACTCTGAGCGAGACCAATCAACGGTTGGAGCAGGCTCAGGCAGATGCCAGGCGCTCGGAGCGTCTTGCGGCCCTGGGCCAACTTTCGGCGGGGCTGGCTCATGAGATTCGCAATCCCCTGGGAGTCATCAGGGGCTCAGCCGAAATCCTGAATCAGAAGTTGAAGCCCGCCGATCCCATCACGGCTGAACTCGCCGGATATATTTCAAGCGAAGTCGAACGGCTCAACAACCTGGTGGGGCGATTCCTGGATTTCGCCCGCCCGCTGAAACTGAAATCCGCAGTCCAGGAAATTACTCCCATCATCGACCGCGCGCTGAAATCTGTCCAGGAACAGCATCCGAATCCTAAAATCGAAGTGGAGCGGCGATTCCATAGGAGTCTGCCGCTCCTGCCTCTGGATGGTGAACTCTGCGAGCGCGTGTTCACCAATTTATTTCTGAACGCTTACGAGGCGATGCCGGAAGGCGGTAAACTTCACATAGTGGCCGAGCCGGGCGAATCGGATGGCCGTCGCGGAGTCAGGATCGAGGTTGAAGATACCGGGCCGGGAATCCCGGAAGAACAACGCGAGCACATCTTCAATCCTTTCTTCACAACCAAGAAGACGGGGCTGGGGCTGGGGCTCTCAATTATTGCCAAAATCGTGGATGATCATCATGGATGGATTCAGCTGGTGAGAACTCCTTCCAGCGGCGCCTGTTTTCGTCTGTTCTTGCCGGGGGAGCCGGAGCAGGCGGAAGACAAAAAGCAGAAGTCTGTGGGCGGCAGGCAGGAGGTTTAGCCAAGCGATAAAAAAACTCCCTGCGTATGCCATGCGGGTTACTTCGCTTGTCATTCTGAGCCCGAAAAAAGTTTTTTCATGCGAGCCGCGTCCCCTTGTTTCATAAGGATTGTTTTCTGGAATCTGGAATTTGAAATTTGGCCTTGAACTTTCGCTATGCCCAACATTCTGATCGTTGAAGACGAAGCCAAGATGCAACGGCTGCTCCAGCTCAGCCTTGCCGAGGAAGGCTACACCACGCGCTCTGCCTCCGACGCGGAACAGGGATTGCGCCTGCTCCGGCAGGAAAAGTTCGATCTTGCCATCACCGACCTCAAGCTTCCCGGCATGGACGGGCTTGAATTTCTGCAAACCGTCAAAAGGACCGATGCGCGCATTCCCGTGATTCTGATGACAGCCTTTGGAACGATTGAAACCGCCGTTCAGGCGATGAAGGCCGGCGCCAGCGACTACGTGCTGAAACCTTTCTCGCTGGAAGAAATCAAGCTGATCATCAAGAAGGAACTCAACGTCCTGCGGCTGCAGGAGGAAAACCGCGATCTGCGGGAAGCCCTGGGAAAACGCTATCAGTTCAGGAACATCATCGCGCGCAGCGCCAAAATGCAGGAAGCGCTGGCGGTGGTGGACCGCGTGGCTCCCACCAACTCCACCGTTCTGCTGGGGGGCGAAAGCGGCGTGGGCAAGGACCTGATCGCGCGCGCCATCCACCAGCATTCGCGGCGCTCCTCCGGGCCTTTCATCAAGATCAACTGCGCCGCCATTCCGGAGAATCTGCTGGAAAGCGAGCTGTTTGGATACGAGAAGGGAGCTTTTACCGGCGCGGTCAGCGCCAAGCCCGGCAAGTTTGAGCTGGCGGATAAAGGAACCATTTTTCTCGACGAGATCGGCGACGTCCCGCCCTCGATTCAGGTCAAGCTGCTTCGCGTGCTTCAGGAACGCGAATTCGAGCGGCTGGGCGGGACGAAAACCCTGAAGGTCGATGTCCGCTTGGTGGCCGCTACGAATCGCGACCTTCGCGCCGCTCTCGAACAGGGCAGCTTTCGTGAAGACCTCTATTATCGGCTGAACGTCGTGCCGATTAACATTCCCCCGCTCCGCGAGCACAAGGAAGATATACCCGATCTTGTCCATCTTTTTATCGAACGCTTTGCCGGGGAAGCCGGAAAGAGCGTGAGCGGCATCACGCCCGCCGCCATGAAGAAACTGATGGAATTTCACTGGCCGGGCAACGTGCGGGAATTGGAAAACATCATCGAGCGGGCCGTGGCGCTCACCAGCCGCCCGCAGATTGAGGAATCCGATATCCGGCTGGACCTCTCACCTTCCATCGCTCCCAAAGAACTCACCAGTTCAGGCGTGCCGTTCCCTCCTGAAGGCATGACGCTTGAACAGTTTGAAGATGAAATCATCCGGGAAGCCTTGCGGCGCGCCAACGGCAATAAAAGCCAGGCGGCGCGTTTGCTGGGCCTTTCGCGGAACGCCTTACGATATCGACTCTCAAAAATCGGGGTGGCGGACGAAGGCGAGCCCTGAGAAAGAAACCTCACAACAGGATTTCCCATGACCGAAGTCCTTTCGATATCATTGTGTGATCCTAAAACGCTTAATGAACCTTAGGAGCTGAACTGATGAAATTTCGACTGCGCGCGTTCATGGTTCCTTTTTTCATAACTTGCGCCTTCGTCTCGGCGCGATCAGCCGAGAACGCGTTCCGGCCGCCTGCCGTCCCCTTGATCGCTGTCGATCCCTATTTCAGCATCTGGTCGTTTGCAGACCATTTAACTTATGACGCGACGCGGCACTGGACCGGTGAGCGCATGACGATGCAAAGCCTCGTAAGAGTGGACGGCAAAACCTATCGCATTATGGGTAATGAGCCTTCCAAGGTGACTCCCGCGCGGCAACTGAACCTTAACGTGCTTCCCACGCGCACGGTTTATGCATTCCAGGCAGGCGGCGTCCGGCTTCAACTCGTCTTTCTAACTCCTGATCTCCCTCAGGACTTGGATGTGCTGGCTCGCCCTGTCACCTACCTCGCCTGGGAAGCGCGTTCAACGGATGGCAAGCGTCACCAGGTTGCAATCTATTACGACAATACAGCCGAGTTGGTGGTGAACACTCCGGACGAAAAAGTAGTCTGGGGCGCGGCCAGCGCGACGAATCTGAGCGTTCTGAGGATGGGAACGGCCGACCAGCCAATCTTGAAGCAGGCTGGAGATCGTATCCGCATCGACTGGGGTTATCTTTATGTCGCCGCGCCGCAGAGCGAGTCAACGCAGAACGCGGTGCTCGACGAAAGAGCTGCAATTCAGGCTTTTACCTCAACGGGCAGCCTGCCGGCTACAAGCGACACGCGCATGCCACGCCCTGCAAATGATCACTGGCCTGTAATCGCCTTTGCGTTCAATCTTGGCAACGTCGGACGCTCCGCTGTCTCGCGTCACCTGATTCTGGCCTACGATGAAATCTACCCTATCGAATATTTTCACACGCGCTTGCGTCCCTACTGGCAACACCAAAATGCCAAAATCAGCGATCTTCTGGAAAGCGCGGAACATGACTACAACCCCTTGAACGCGCGCAGCAAATCCTTTGACCAGAAACTGATGGCAGACCTTACGCGAACTGGCGGCGAGCCATATGCTGAAGTTGCCGCTCTCGCCTATCGACAAGCCTTTGCCGCCAATAAGCTGGCACTCGGGCCGAATGATGAGCCTTTGATGTTCCTGAAAGAAATCTCCAGTTGCGGCTGCGCTCAGACGGCCGACGTGATCTATCCTGAAGCGCCCATCCTGCTTTTGCTGAATCCCAAGCTTCTGGAATATTCGCTCATCCCTCTGCTCGACTACGCCCGGTCGAATCGATGGCCTTATCCCTACGCCCCGCACGATCTCGGAACTTATCCTATCGATAACGCCCGCGTGCCTTCCAAAATGGAGAGTATGCCGGTGGAAGAATCCGGGAATATGCTTCTGATGATCGCCGCCATTGCGAAAGCGGAAGGGAATGCTTCCTTTGCGAACCGATATTGGCCACTGCTTTCGAAATGGGCAGACTACCTCAAAGCCCATGGTCTTGATCCCGGCAATCAGCTTTGTACCGATGATTTCACCGGGCTGCTCGCGCACAATGCCAACCTCTCTCTAAAAGCCATTGAGGCGCTTGGTTCCTATGCGATGCTGGCCGGGATGCTGGGCAAAAAACATACGGCGGAAACGTATCGCAAAACCGCCGAAGACTATGCTTTGAAATGGATGCGAATGGCTGCCGATGCCGGGCACACGCGCCTCGCCTTTGATCGTCCTCACACCTGGAGCCAGAAGTACAACCTGGTCTGGGATCGCGTGCTGGGATTGAAGCTGTTTCCGGAGAGTCTTGCCCGCCAGGAACTGACTTATTACCGGAAACAAGCAACAGCTTTCGGTTTCCCCCTGGATAGCCGCTCGGCTTTCACCAAGCTCGACTGGGAAGCCTGGTCTGCGAGCCTGGCAGAATCGGATATCCTTTTTCGCTCGCTCTTTTCAGGACTCTACCACTTCGCCAATGCCACTCCCACCCGCGTGCCGCTCAGCGACTGGTACTGGACGGTGGATGGCACGCAGGTGGGATTCCAGGCGCGGCCCGTGGTGGGAGGAATCTACATCAGGATGCTTACCCACGCCGCTCTTTGGAAAAAGTGGGCCAGCGGGAACGAGTGATAGCCGCAGTCAGCGCGTTGGCAACGCTTTCCTCTTCAATGCATAATGAACTGAGCGTTGTGAAATATTGTGCCAGTCCTTGAATTCCATCATGTGATTAAAGATTACCTTAATGACGGCAGGGGGGTGCGGGCGCTCGACGGTGTTTCTCTTAAGATTGAAGATGGGGAGTTCATCGTTCTCATCGGCCCCAGTGGATGTGGCAAGTCCACCTTGCTGAACTTATCGGGCGCCATGGACTTCCCAACGGCAGGTCAGGTCGTCCTGGACGGCCTCTGCACGTCCAACCTGGACGATCCGGCGCTCACCTGCCTTCGCCGCACCAAGGTGGGCTTCATCTTTCAGTCTTTCCAGCTTCTGCACACATTGACCGCCCTTGAAAATGTTGAGTTGCCGCTGCTTCTTGCGGGCGAAAGGAAGAAGACCCGCGAAGCGGCGTTAGACCGTCTGCGCTGGGTCGAGATGGAGGATTTGGCGAACCGGCTGCCGCATCAGCTCTCAGGCGGCCAAATGCAGCGGGTGGCCATCGCGCGCGCCCTGGCTCACTCACCCAGGCTTTTGCTGGCTGACGAGCCGACGGGGAATCTGGACAGCCAGACGGGCCATCACATCCTCGAATTGCTGAGCCGCCTGAATCGGCAGCAAGGCGTCACGGTTTTGATGGCGACGCATAATTCAGAATCCGTCGCTTTTGCGAACCGAGTTCTTCACCTGCGCGATGGCCGCATTGAAGTGAATCAGGAACCGTAGAGTTTGCGTGAACGCGTTCGCCACTCCCAAAAACCATGAGCCTTCCTCTGTTCTATCGGCTCTTCCTCCGACCGCTGCTCCGCGAGCGGCTCCGAACCTCGCTCGCCATTCTTGCCGTGGCTCTCGGCGTTGCTGTCGTCCTGGCTATCGATCTAGCCGGCGGAGCGGCGACCGGATCGTTCCTTTCCTCCGTCCAGAGCCTCGCGGGCAAAGCAGATTTTGAAGTCACAGCCACGGGCGGCGTGCCTGGAGAGGTTGTCGCAAAGCTTGTGACGCTCCCCTACCCGCTCAAGGTCGAGCCGCGCATTGAGGATTATGCCGTGGCAGCAAACCGCCATGAGCTCGTGCCCCTTCTTGGGATCGATCTCGTAGCCAACGCCCCGCAAGCAACCGGAAGCATGACTAATCCTCGATGGATTGAAGACCAGAGCTGCGTATGGGTCACTTCGGGACTTGCCACAAAGCCAGGGGAAAGCCTGAAATTGCAGATTAACGATCGCCTGCAAAGTTTTACGGTCTGCGGGATTCTTCCCCACAGCTTTGCCGCAAGCGAACGCGGCGATGCCATCGTCATGGATATCGACCTCGCCATGACCGAACTCAACCGGCGCGGGCGCGTCGATCGTGTTCTGATCACAACGCCCGGGCATACGAGCGCGAGTACGGCGCAATGGGAAGAAATCCTGCGGCGTGCCCTGCCCCCGGGCCTTCTCCTGAAACCGCGCGGCGCCGAGGCTCAAGAGAATCGGCGGATGCTCGAAGCCTTCCGCTGGAATCTTCGCGTGCTAGGCTACATTGCGCTCCTCGTGGGCGCATTTCTGATCTATAACAATCTCTCGGTTTCGGTCGTCCGGCGCCGCGCCGAAATCGGCATTCTGCGCGCCTTAGGGGCCAGCCGAAGGTTTATTAGCGCAGGATTCCTGGGAGAGGCGGTTTGTTACGGAATGGTTGGCGCTTGCCTGGGCATTGTGCTGGGCAGGCTGCTGGCACAAGGGATGGTGGGATTGATCGCCACGACCGTAGAATCACTTTACCTCACCAGCCGCCCCGCGCCCCTAGCTCTCACGCCTGGCCTCATTCTTCTCGCCTTTGCGGTTGGGGTCGGCGTCTCACTGCTGTCAGCGCTGCTTCCGGCCCGCGAAGCTTCGCAGGTAACGCCCGTTGAAGCGATGGCGCGCGCCCAGCGCGAATATCGAGTGCGAGTCAACAAAGTCCGGCTTCTGCTGTTGGCTGCGGCCTGCGGGCTGGCAGGGGCCGCAGTCTCTAAGCTGCCGGCGGTAGGTGGAAAGCCGCTTTTTGGATATCTGGCATCCCTGTTGTTGGTCGCCGCGTGCGTATTCGCCATTCCAGTGCTGCTGGCAGCCTTGGCTTCCCTCGCCTCGCGCTCGCTGCTCCGAGTCGCCGGATCGGAAGCTTTTCTCGCGCTGCACGGCCTTGCCGCCTCCCTTCGGCGCACCTCTGTCCTGCTGGCCGCACTGGCGACTGCCATCTCGATGGTGGTGAGCGTTGCCATTATGGTGGGAAGTTTTCGGGAAACGGTGGCTACCTGGTTGAAGAACGAATTGCGGGCTGACTTTTACGTGCAGCCGGCGGAGCCCAATGCCGTAGATCGCTATCCCACGCTCTCGCCGGACCTCGCCCCCCGCATCGCAGATCTTCCCCAGGTGGCTTCGGTTGACGCCCTTCGCGCCTATTCCATCACTTATCAAGGCTTACCAGCCACCCTGGCGGGCGTCACAACCCGCGTCGAAGCTCAATATGGCCGCCCTTCGTTTCTTCCTGGCGAAAACGCTCGTGAAATTTTCAAGGAACTTGAGAAAGGCCATGCCGTGGTTGTGAGCGAGCCTTTTGCGGTGAAGCATGGAATCCATGCCGGCGGTGTGATTCGCCTGCAGATGCCGCAAGGCCCTGCGACTTTTCGCGTCGCCGGCATTTATCACGATTACTCTGATCCGCGTGGCGTGGTCGTAATGGACCGCGAAACCCTGATGAAATATCTACCGGATCCCGCTCCTTCAAATTTGGCCGTCTATTTGAAGCCCGGCGTGAACCTTGACGTCGCGCGGCAGGCCATTGAGCAGTCATGCGTCCCCAGAAAGGTTGTGGTGCTTTCCAACCGCGCTCTTCGCGATCAGGCGCTTCAGGTCTTTGACCGGACGTTTAGAATTACTTATGCTCTTGAGGCGATTGCGCTGTGCGTGGCCGTTATCGGAATGGCAGGAGCGCTGGTGGCGCTGGTGGTGGATCGAAGACGGGAAATCGGTCTACTGCGGTTTCTCGGGTCTTCCACCCGTCAGATTCGCAGGATAATTCTTTCCGAAGCTGCCATCCTAGGCGTTTTATCTGTTTGGGTCGGCTTTGTTCTGGGAGTGTTGCTTTCTTTCATTCTCATCTTCGTGATCAATAAACAGAGCTTTGGCTGGACTATCGAATTCCACTGGCCAGTTCAGACCCTCATCGGCGCCATGCTCATCGTCTATACCTCGACGCTGGCGGCGGGACTCTATCCCGCTCATCTCGGCATGAATCTCAATCCGATTGAGGTGGTCCACGAAGAATGAAGCGCTGGCTATGGATTCTTCTTCTGGCCTGCCCTGCTTTCCCCCAGTATCGGATTGCGACGCCAGGCTATCAATATCAGTTTCCACGCGACTTCTTTAACCATCCTCAATTTCAGACTGAATGGTGGTACTACACCGGAAACTTGCGCGCTCCGAACGGCCATCGATTTGGCTTTGAGCTTACTTTTTTTCGCCTGGGGGCTTCGCATGATCCTCAACAGGACTCATCCTGGGCGGTCCGCAATGTTTACATGTCGCATTGCGCGCTCAGCGATCTTACGGGTCATCGCTTTTTTTACCGCGAGCGCTTGAACCGCGCAGGTCCTGGATTTGCCGGCATCGATTTTGAGCGACGTTTGATTTGGAACGGCAACTGGAACGTCCGCGGGCTCACCGAAGATCAGCGCCTTCAGGCTGTGACGGACGCGTTTACCCTGGATTTGCGATTGACCTCGCTGAAGCCGCCAGTCATCAATGGACAGAATGGCATCAGCCGGAAGGGACCCCAGCGTGGAGAGGCTTCCTACTACATTTCACTTACGCGGCTGCAAACCACAGGCAAGATAACGCTGGAAGGAACAGCCTATCAGGTCTCGGGATCAGCCTGGATGGACCACGAATTCTTCACGCAGCAACTCGATCCCTCGATTACCGGCTGGGACTGGCTCTGTCTTCAGCTTGCGAATCACACTGAGTTTATGTTCTACCGCTTGCGGCTGAAGCAGGGCGGCATCAGCCCTTACTCCTCCGGCACTTACGTCGCGCCCGACGGGCACTCTCGTTTTCTTAACTCCCGCGATTTCAGCCTGATCCCAGGGAAGACCTGGACGAGTCCCCGCACGCATGCCCGGTATCCAGTCCAATGGCGCATCGATGTGCCGTCCTTGCAACTCCACCTGAGCGCAAGCACAACTCTCGACTCACAAGAGTTGGTAAGCCGCAATGCCCTTTCGCCGACCTACTGGGAAGGAGCCATTGACCTGAACGGGAAAGAAGCCGGAAAACCGTTAAAAGGCGTCGGCTATCTCGAAATGACAGGCTACGCCGAGCCTCTGGAGAAGGTAAATTACTGAATTACGGACTGCGGGGTTTTTGAACTTCGGCTTGAAAGTTCTGGTAGTCAGAATCATTTTCCGCTCAACTTTTGCCTTAAACTACAGAGTAACAAGGACCTCATGATCGGCATCGACAATCGCGCGGCGCGTTATGCCTGGACGGTAGCGCTCATCGCTCTGCTTCTAGCCATCCTTTATCGCATCTTTGATACGCTCTTCATCTTCATCGTGGCGCTTCTCTTTGCCTATTTACTCTGGCCGCTGGTTAATTATCTCGATCGCCGCCTTCCGGGAAGGTCGCGGGCTCCCGCCCTGGCGATAGTGTACATCGTCTTCATGGGCCTGCTTTTTTTCGGAATCTTTGAGATTGGCTCTCGCGTGGTCGTTGAGGCTCAGGCGCTCCTGACGCAGTTTCCCAAGCTGCTGGCCAAAATACAGCAGGCAAAGGCCCCGCCGTCCCTCCAATCCGTCCAGTCCGTTCGAGATATGATCCTTCTCGAATTGCAAAGGCAACTCGCAGAGCATTCCCGGGAGATTTTTTCCTTTATTCCCACAGCCGCTGTGAAGGTGATTTCAGCAGCTCGAAATCTGGTTTTCATCATTCTGGTGCCGATCCTCAGCTTCTTTTTCCTGAAAGATGGTTACTTCATGTGGGGCTCATTTCTTGAATTAATTCCCGAGGGCGTCCGCCGTAAGCAATTGCAGGAAATAGGCAGAGACCTCCACGTGCTGCTGGCGCAATATATGCGGGCCTTGATCATTCTGGCCGCCCTGACCTTTACAGCCTACGGGGTGTTTTTCTCTCTGATCCGGGCGCCTTATGCCATTTTGCTGGCCGCCATCGATTTTCCGCTTGAGATGATCCCGATGGTCGGGCCGTTTGTGGGATTCGTCATTATTATTCTCGTGGCCGGATTCAGCGGGTTCCATCACCTGCTCTGGATTGTGGTTTTCATGGCCATTTTCCGCCTCTTTCAGGACTATGTGATCGCGCCACACATTATGAGCGCTGAAATGAAGCTGCATCCCCTGGTCATCATTTTCGGCGTCCTGGCAGGGGCGGAACTCACCGGCATCATCGGAAGCTTTCTCTCCGTACCAACCCTCGCGGTGCTGCGCATTGTGTATCTCCACCTGCGCAAGCGCAAGCTGGTCATCTTGCAGGATTCTTCAGGCCCCATCCCATGACGAGGCAAGCCGCCGGGCAGCGTGTTTCAATAAATCTCGCGGCAGCGCTCCTTCTCCCAACGGCGGCAGATGCGTTCAATCGCGTCGATCATGTTTTCCACTTCGGAAGCATCCAACTTCCCCTCGGGATGGACCGCCTGGTTGCGCGCGTTCCAGACTTTTCGCAATACGATTTTCTCTTCCAGAGAGATGCGGTTATCCTGCGCCAAAAGGTTTAACAAAGTTTCCGCCCAACCTTTCTGTCGCGTATTGAAATGAGGGTAAAACTGGCGCGCCGCGCAGTGGAGCAGCCGCTCATGCTCTTCGCCGGCCAGCTTACCAGCGAGTTTGGGATTCTCTTCGGCCAGCAACCGCGCCAATTCCAAAGGGCCGTACCTTCGCAGAAAGGGACCCAGCGCCTGCGACAGACGCCGCCGCTGAATCCAGATGTCAGCGTCAAAGGCCTGGCGAGCTCCCGCTGCATCGCCATTTTGATCGGTCATTGAAGAGAGATGGAAAAAGGCCCACAAGGCCATTTCGGTTTCGGCCACGTTCGCCATTCGAAAATGCTGTTGCCACTCACTCAGTTCCTTGCAGAAAGCGATGTAAAGATCCAGCGTTCCCGGCCGCTGCACCTGAAGCAGACTGGCTACCGATGTGTTGAAGACAGCAAATCGCTCGGGGTAAGTAAATCTCAACACCAGCGAAGCCAGGCCCAAGTTGTGGAGAACACGCAAGACTCTCTGCGCGACTTCCCAATCAGATCCCTTTGGCGATGCCAGCGACACCCGTTCTTTTTTAAGCGCCAAATCCAGATGTTTCGCGTCCGGCCGGGGCCAATAGCGCGCATATGGGGTCTGTGTCGAATCGTAGAGAGTCATAATGTGACCGATCGTAAGCCAATTCGACTCCCGCCTTAAGTGCGCAAAATTCTTTTCCAGGGTTTGAAAGCTGTAGGTCCGCCCGAAAAGGGCGCGACTCGCCTCAGAAAAGCGGTCGCGATAGCTCTGGAGATCAAATCCAGCCATGGAGCGTCAATCCGATAGGTGCAAGTTTGTTCTGCCGATGAAGAAGTCTTCCTGAGACCTCTTCGGAACCTAAACGAAGGTCAGTCTGGCCGCTGTAAGTTTTCAGTTACTTACCGCGATTTCGGGTGTGCATTCTGAGGCTTGTCCATAAAGATTCTTTGAAACTGACAGGCACCCACTTTAACGATTGCGCCCCCTCGGGTCTTGTGTATTGGCCTGAAGGTGTTTTGTGGACGCCGTCTGGACACATATCATACCCTTTCCTCCGGCGCGATGCGTGTTGAATTCAGATCTTCATCCTCCCCTATGCCAAAGGAGAGATTGTTGCTCCCCTCAATTAGGCTACACAACTAGTCCTCTTTTGTCAAGTCAATTGTGGGAAAAATTTTCGCGGGCCAATTTCTTCGTCTTGAAAGAGCTGAGGGATGAGGGCATCGAAACCATCGAAGCGTGAGAGGGAAGGTTTCAACAGATGCTAGGGAGATGAGGCAGACAAAGGCTTGCTTTTCATTCCTCCCGCTCGGGCCGACTGGCATTCAGAAGGTCACGATCCTGAGCCGCAGACTTGAGCTTCCTGAATTGCTGCAAACAGGCAGCCGCGCGGGTCGTTTGCCCCAGCCGCGAATAGGCGCGGAACAACAGGTAATGCACGGAGCCGTCCTGGTCGCGCGCCGCCACTTTTTCTAGCAACTCTGCCGCTCGTTGAAATTGATTCTGGTTCAAGTAGATCGATCCCAAGTCTTTATAGGCGGCATAAAGGTCAGGGTCCTGCTTCAGAGCCGCGGTCAAAAACGGCAGCGCCCGCGCCGGTTCAGCAAGACTGAAGTAGCTATCTCCAATCTGGTAGTAGGCGGCCGCGTTGTGAGAATCAAGGCGAAGCCCGTCTTTCAGCGCCGAAATGGCCTCCTGAAAACGGCCCGCCCGCCAGAGTTCTTCACCCAGCCGGAAATGGGTGATTGGATCGCTTGGATTCATTTGAGCAGCCAATTGAAATTGGTGGATTGCCGCATCCGTTTGATTGCGGGCATCGTCCATTTGCGCCTGCAGCAAATGGGCCTGAACGCTCCCGGGATCAAGGGTCAAAACCTGGTTTAGCGTAAGCTCCGCAACCTTCAGGAAGAGCGTTGAAACCCACCAGTCCGTTTCGGGCGATCTCTGATCCTCCCCATTTTTGCAAAGCCGCACAAGTGTTGCAGCCGTCCCCAGCGCATCTTGTTGGGCTGCAAGAACGCGGGCCCGTAAAATTAAAGCCGGCTTGCTTTCAGGCTGAAGGTGTGACAAAGCGTCAGATGCAGACTGGACATCGCCTTCAGCTACAAACTGGTCGGCCAGCGAGATTAAATTTCTTGAAGAAGAATGATCTCTGAGCGCCTGCTGGAGGCGAGCCTCATTTGCCTCGTGTTGCCGATCACAAGCCGCTTGAAAAGCCTGGTTGAAAGCGCCCGCCACCTCTCTATCTTTCCCCGATAGGCTTTGCCCAATCAGCTTCAGAAATGCATCCACCAGCGCCGATCCGCTCTTTGCGCGCCCAAGGTCCTGAATTTTGACTTCCCGTCGCGCACCGTCCTCGGCGATCAGCGATTCCGGATGAGCAAACAGCCAGGGAGTTTGCGAGGCGGCAACCAGTTCGGGCAGCGCTTCTGCCATGTTTCCTTGAAACAGCAGGCTGACCCCAAGGCCGAAATGGGCGCGGGCTGAATCGGGTTGAGCGCTAAGCGCCTGGCGAAATGTCGCAGCCGCCTTAGAGAACTGACCTTGATGAAGCTCGATATCCCCGATCTGCAATTCCGCCCAATGCTTCCAAGCAGGCTGGGTTTCCAATTGTCTCAATCGCGAGATCGCCAGGTCCCATTCCTGCTGATCGCGGTAGACCATGGCTAGCAGACGCAACCGATAGGGATTGGAAGGAGGCTGGATGCCGAGCCGGGCGGAAGCTTGCCGGCTTAATATGAGCGATGTTTCTCCCAGTCCATACCACGCAGGCACGTCCCTGACTCGCCCTGTGAGACGCAAATACCGCACATAATCCGCGCAGGCGCCGAGGTAATCGCCCGCCAGATATTCGGCGCTGGCCAGATTGTGATTGACGTATTCATCGTCGGGTCGCAAGGTGCGGGCGCGCCGCAAGAGGGGAATGGCGCGTTTCGGCTTGCCGAGTTTCAGCTCATCTACCCCTGCCACCATGAGCGCAGGAAACAAGGCCGGATTGACGCGTAGGGCTTCGAGCAGGTGTTCTCTTGATTCGGCATACCGATGATCCATGTAATAGGCGAGCCCCAGATTCAATTCCGCCGTCATCTCACCCGGATGCTTGCGCAGAGCTTCAAGATAAATCTGTTCCGCCGTCTGGAAATCACCCGCGCGTTCAGCCTGTTGGGCCTGCGCAAAAGCCGCAGCCTCCTCAGCGTCCGGGGAGTTTTGCCCCTTGGCTCTGGGCAATGCCGTGACAAGAAGCAGCGCCATCAGAAGACTTAGCAAACTTCGATGTGCGACCCAGGTCATAATCCTCACGGTTTCGCAGCGGATGCGCGACTTGCGCTCTGGGATGAATCGATTTGCCGAAGAAGCGCAGCGGCTTTCTGGCGAATCAGAGGAGAATTTGACCGCATGGCTTCCTCAAGCTTCGCGCGCGCCTTCTGCCGGTCGCCCATCCGATAATAGGCCAGCCCCAGGCGAAATAAACTCACCGTCGAACGGCCATCGCTACGTTCAAGAGCCTGCTCGTATTTCCGCGCGGCCTCGGGATAACGACCGGCAACCAGATCGACAAAAGCCGATGCTTCTTCAAGAGACGCGACCAGGCGCCACTTATTCCTCAGGAATTCCGCGGTGGAGGCTCCCTGCGGCAGGTGAAATGCTTGCAACAGTTTCTGAGCAGAGCCAATATCCCTTTCAGCCTCCGCCAGAATGGCCTCTCGCTTTGAGGAATAAGATGGAGGAAAGTCCGGCAGGGTTTCCGCCATCAAGACTAAAGCCTCCAGGTTATCAGGATTTTTCCTGAGCAGTTCGCGCCCGATGGCAACCGCGCCTGCATAAGAATTGGCTGCCATTTCAGCCCGCATCTCGCGGAGGCGGACCATGGGCAGCAGTTGAGAATCGGGATAGCCACTGGCAAAAGATTCAGCCGCGCTGATAACTTCCGCCGCCGTGGTGGACTCCATCACCCGGCCGAACGCATCCAACTCCGCGCGGCTCCGGGCTTCCGGGCCGTTAGGCGTATTGGGAAATTCAAAAACCGCGTCAGGCGCGGACGACTGCGGATTTTCCGCGGCTTGCGCTTCGACTGCCGCAAGCGAAAGCAAACCCATAAAGACCCAGCAAAGCCACTGCGCTGGCCGAGACAAGCCTTCAGATTTCCGACGATCCACAAAGCCTCTTCTCCACCGCATGACCGCCACCGTCCTGGCAGGATGCCGAAGAACGCTCTTGTAGCGGCGGGTGTCTGTATCGCCGAACGATTGAAAATAAAGGCCGGCGGTGAGGACACCGCCACTACAGGTTTTCAGCAACCCGTCAAAATTTCGTCAGCAAATGGAATTTCGAAGCGCCCTCGACAATCTCAATCCGCTCATCGGCGGGAATGCGCGCAAAACGCTGATGAAGGCCGCTTGGCCAATCGACTTCCAATAAATCAACCTGCCGGTGGCTACCCAGGCCCAGATGCACCACCCGTGAGTTCAGGCTGCCAAAACCTGACCCGCCATCCACCCATGCATGATATTTTTGATCTCCGGCAGCAGCCGTCAGATGCGCTCCGATGGCGTCGCGGTTCGATTTCGTCCCGACCAGCTTCACTTCCAGCGCGTGATTGCTGCATCCTGAGTTTCGAAACAGGCGCGCTTCTTCCCGTGAACCCCAGTAAAAGCCGCCAAACGAGCCATAAAAACTCAGATTACCGCTCTTGTCGTAATCAGAAAACGCTGTCCCGTGCAACATTCCAAAATCCATTAATCCGGCAGACTGCGCGATATCGGCAAAATGACCCCGGCCGTCATTGCGATAGAGCGCTTTCGGCTCAGCCCAATCCAAGGCGGGATTGCCAGTCCCAAGCACGATATCCGGGTAGCCGTCATTATCAATGTCCGCCACTTGCGAGGCCATGGCGCCGTGCAAGCCCATGATGCCTGCTTCTTCAGTGGCGCGCGAGAACGTGCCGTCGCCGTTGTTCCGAAACAAAAGCTGCCGATCATTTGGGGGCGCAGGCGCTCCGCTGATCTGGTGGGCGATCATCAATTCCAGGTGAGCCACGGGGTAGGTTGAAACGAAAATGTCGGGTCGCCCATCGTTGTTGTAATCGAGAACATCGCAGGTGTAATTTGAAATCGGGCATCGGAGTCCTGCCTTTTGGGTGACATCCTGAAATCGCCCGTGGCCCAGATTATGGTAAAGCGCGCAGCCGGAATCGAAACTCACGGCGAATAAGTCCGGGCGGCCGTCACCGTCATCATCAATCCAGCAGGCGGACATCCAGCGAGCCTTCTTCGCAAGCCCGGCTTCGAGTCCCACTTCCGAGAAAGTTCCATCGCGCTGATTGTGATAGAGTCGCAACCGGTCGCCTTCCGGGTGCGCAATCCCCGCGGCAACGGCCACGTCCGGGTATCCGTCGCCATCGTAGTCTGCCCAGGCCGCTCCAAAAGCATTGATCTTCCCGGCGAGCCCGGCTTTCGCCGTGACATCCTCAAAACGACGACCGTGATCATTGTGGAACAGGAACAGCCGGTTATCGCCTCCCCACCCGTTGCTGGTCAGGAAGATATCCTCAAAGCCATCGTTGTCGTAATCAACGAAATAGGCTCCATAGCAGCCCAGACCCACCGGGTCTTGAAGGCCCAGTTGCTCAGCAACCTCCTTGAATTTCCCGCCGCCGAGATTGCGGAAAAGGCGGAAAGGCGCGCGCTCCGCGCACACCAGCAGATCATCGCGGCCATCATTGTCGAAATCTCCCCAGGCCACCCCGCGCCCCAGGCCAAAGTTAGCCACGCCTGCCTTTTGCGTGACATTGACAAAGTGAACCGGCGAAGGGGCTGGCGAAGGGACCACAAGACGATATTGCAGCGGAATGCTATCCAGCGGCTTTCCGGCAAGAATCGTCAGAACCCGCAGCATCCAGCGATAACGAACGTCCAGAGGGTCATCCCTGGCGGCTTCGAGCGCATATGGAATGCCTTGCGCGTAGCGCATCAGACGAAGGTAAACTGTAGCCAGCGAATAAGGGAATCTTGCGTCACCGGGGTGAGAGGCAATTTGCGCAGGCAGCGCTCGCAAAGCGCTGGCAAAATCACCCGCGAGAAGCGGGGAGCGGGACTCATTGGCGCGAGCCAGATCGGGAGGCTGAGGATTTCCGGCAGCATGATTGGGGAGCAGTTGGGATTGCACTCGCACCGAAAGAAAGAGCGCAGCGCCAGCCGCGAGCGACAAAAGACACGCCAAGACAAGACCATTCGCGATGATTTTCTTCATCATGAATTTCAGAGAGTTCGACAATCCATGACCGGCAAGATGGCAATCAGCTTATTTATTCTGGCAGCGCTCACCCTATTGCATACGCACGCGCCAGCTTCACAGCCCTGCACGTCGAATGATCCGTCCGTCACGTTCACGGCCAACCTGGGCTTGCCGGCCGCTCAATCCGAGCCGTGGAACGCAATACGGCAATCCATCCTAACTGGAAATTTCACTCAGGCGGAAAATCTCCTGCACCCAACACCGCCCTCCGCCGACCGCTGGCTTTGGGAAGGAGCTTTGCTGCTCCACGAGCGAAAAACTTTCGCCTCCATCCGCTCTCTGGAACAATCCGCCCGCATCAAGGATACCAGCGTGGTTGAAACTTTGCTTGCTGTCGATTACTTCCTGCTGAACCAGCGGAGTCTCGCGGCGGATGCTATCGCACGCGCGCTCCATCTTGACGCGCAGAATACGCTGGCGCTTTATTTGCGTGGTCGACTTGAATTCATTTCCGCAAGCTTCAGCCAGGCCCGCAAGGACTTTTCCGCTGTCCTCGCCACCGAGCCTCACGACTTCCACAGCCTCTATTATCTGGGCTTTTGCGAGTGGCGATTGGGACAGAATGATAAGGCAAGAAGGACCTTGCTCGATGCGGTTGAAGCGCTGACGTGTCATCATCTGCGTTTCCCGCTGGCCCCCTACACGCTGGCCCAGATTGAAGTGAATGAAGGAGAAATCGAGAGCGCCCTCACTCATATCAATCTGGCAGCGCAAATGACCGAAGCACCGGGAGAGAAAGCATCAGACTCGGAATTTGCAGCAAAAGCGCTGGCGCTGCGCGGCAAGATTGAAAACGCGCTCGGTCGCAAGGTCAATGCCGAGCGCGACCTTGAGCAAAGCGTGAAAAAAGACCCCTTCAGGGCAGAGTCCTGGTACTTGCTGGCGCATCTCTATGAGAAAGACGGCAAAAAGGCCCAGGCCGCTGAAGCCTTAAATCAGTTCCGGAAAATTCAGAGCGAGCTTTAAGATCTGCAAAGCTCATCCAGTCTGTCATTCCGAGGAATCCAAGGCGATAAGGAATCTGAAAGGCACTGAAAAGAGATGAGTGACGAGCAAACTCGCTTTCGGCGCCGTGGCTTTTTCCTTCGTCACTTTTCACTCATCACGGCCTTTGGGATTCCCCACGGTGTTTATCCTGAACAGAAACGCAGGGATTTTTCGCTGCCGCCCAGAATGACAGGCCATTGTCGAGGCGGTGTCCCCACCGCCGGTCTTTATTTTCCAATCGATCCGGCTGCAGCTCCCCTCAATGCCAAGAAGGGAGAGCAAGCTGTAGCGGTGTTGTCTCCAGCGCCGGATGGATTGAAAAAACCGGCGGTGGGGGACACCGCCGCTACAGCAAGGCCCCAGACTCATTGTTAATTCTCAATCGTTTCCGCTGAATTTAAGCGCGTGGCGATAAGCCTCGATCTCCGCGCGGGTCAAATCAAGATAATAAAATCCCCAGCCGCTTGGGCGCGAGTCGCCGCGTTCGGTGATCAGCGTAGGTTCCATATCATTGCTGAGATTCACATTGTACTGGTCAGGCGGCTCAAACTCATTCCACTGATTGACAAACAGGAAGCGCGGCTTGTATTTCATCGCAGCGTGCCATTGTTGCCGATAGGTCTCGCCGTAATTTTTGCCGCCGGCATCCGGCGAGAGCCAGTAGTCCATGCCTTTCATTGGCGGCTTCGTGGCAGGATATCCGTCGCAAACTGTCAGCGCTTCGACATGGCCCTGGCAATAAACAGGAGTGGGCGTCTGGTCGTACCACGACCAGACGCCGTATTTTTCCTGATGCGTCGTCTGCAACCAAGCGCCCACATAGCGAATGGTGAAGCGCGGATCGTGAATTTCCGGGGGAGGCCCCATGCGAGGCCCGTTCAAGTAAAGCAGCATCAGGGGCTTTCCAAGATAAGTCACCATCATGTTCTGATACCGGGGATTATGAATGTAATGATCGTAGAGAAAGTCCAGTTGCTCTTTAAACCACGGCCCGGCATAAACATCCTTCTGATTTCGCCACAAATTGTGCTCCGGCCCCACCAGAAAGAGCACTTTCGGATGTTGCACCATGGTGGAGTATACCTGAAGCAGAAGATGGGTGGCCGCAATGCATTCCTTGGCCTGAGGGCTGGGGAACGGCCGAGTGAGATTATTCGTCCAGTCCAGTTCCACCGCGTTGAAGCCCATCTCATTAAACCAGAGTGCGTGCTGGCGCAGGATGCGCGCATCAAGCGAGCTATAAAGCCCCAGCACCGGCACAGCTTCTTCCTTGCCCCACTGGGCGTAACCGGGACCAAACCAAGTTTCGTACTCCATAATCACCAGGTGGTTCGGGTCATCCACAATATTGAAATGCCGAGGATGAACCTGCACCGTCACGGGAGTGGAAGTATGCGTCCCATCCGTAACCACAATGCTGTTCTCGCCACGATCGGGCAAAGGCAGCGTCAAATGGGCTACGCCGGAAGGCAAGGTGAGATACTCCGCTCCCCAATCCTTTCCATTCACCTGGGCGTGCAGGCGAATGCCCGCTGCCGGTTTGCCGTCGGCTTTGCGAGCTATGGCGGAAATCACCACGTTCTCGCCCTCGCCGATGTCAGTCCTGTTTGATTGAATAGTGATACTTGCAGCCGATTGCGCAGAGGATTCGCCGGAAACGGTTATCCGGACGACGAAAGCCACGGCAATCGCCGTGGCCAAAGCTAGAATCAGCGATTTTGTTGGGGGTTGCATCGTAGTCAATGTGAAAATCACTTTGTAGCGGTGTTGTCTCTTCGCCCGATACAGGGCAGGTTCTCATCATCGGATAGATCAAAAAAACCGGCGGTGAGGACACTCCCGCTACAGCACCATACCCTGACCAATTAATTCCGAACAGTCCCGGCAAAATCCTTTGCCTGGTTCCAACTTCCAGCGCAAAAATACCAGGCGAAATGGAAGCCGGTAAGGCCGCTGAGGGGATGATTCAGAATTACGCCAAAGGAGCGCTTGCGCACCACGGGCGCGCCGCCATAAGGGTTCACAGATTCACCCAGATAGAGCGCCTGCGTATGCCAGACAGTCGTTGAGACTACTATCGCAATGCCTTCGGTATGGGCTACGTCCTGATAGCGGCCTGCTGCAATGGCGGGCGTATTCTGGCTTGTGCAAGGGGTCTTTTCCTGGCAAGACTCCGGGAAGCTTGCTTCCTGATCAAACTTCCAAGGCGCCGCTCCCAGCAGGAACCATTGCATGGGGCCTGAGCTTTCAGGCCGCACATTCACCACCGTCTGATCGAGCTTCAGGTAGTAGTGGGGGCTGCCTCCCGGATTTCGCACCCAGCTTGCATCGGTCTCGATCGTGTAGGGCGTTGAATATCCGGGCGGAAAATTCTCACTGATGCGGCCTTTCCACACGCCAATCAGAGGCTCGCGCTCGAAAGCGCTATCGACCCCGGCGTCAATCATCATGGCGAAGGCCCGCATCGAGCTTTCGCCGCGACAGCCCACGCCCGCGACGGTTGCCGGAACCCGCATGCTGGTGCCTCCCTGATCCGGATGAAAGGCCGACCAGTAGGGGCTTAAACCCTTCAACTCGGCTTCAGTTCCGTGACGAATCACATACATGCTCACATCGGCGCCCGCGCTGTGGCCAAACAACAACTCCTTGTCCTGATACTTCAGCGAAATCAACGAGGCCCCGTGCATCAGGTCAAAGCGAGCCTCCTGCTCACCAGCCGGATCCCGCAACACCACCGCTTCCACGCTATGCAGCGGCTGGTGCACTTGCCAATCGGCTTCGGCGTCGAGGGCGTAGTCCTCGACATGACAACGAACGTTGGGAAAGCTTTGCGCCGCCGCACGATTCACAACAAAGGAGAAAACTCCAGCAAGCAGCAAAGCCATTACGCGACTAATTTTCATGGCTGCCTCCCCGGCTTCCCGCAACGTTGCGCGCAAAACTCAGCGCGTTCTGCCACGAGCCCGCCATCACATACCAGACGAAGCTCTTGGAGGCAATTCCATCCAGGGGTTCCTGAGCCTCTAAATGGAAGTTGCGATTGCGCCAAATGTAGTCGCTGTTAAACCCTCCATTCACCTTGCGGCCTGGGAAGTTGCTGCTCGGCATGGCGACCGCCAAACCTGAGGAGCGCGCCTCATCCCGATACCATCCGCCCGCCATGTAAGTAGTGCTGGAGGAAGCGCACGGACAATGCTCCGGGCTTACGGCTCGAAACCTGAACTCCCAGGGCTCGTAGTCCGCGAAATCGTAATCAAACGGCCCGATCTTTTCGTCCGTCAGGTGGGTGAAGCGTTCATCGAGCCGAAGGTAGTATTTCGGTTCTCCTGATGGATTCCGGACCCAGCGAGAACGCGTCTCGAGCGTATACGGAGAAAAATAGCTGAGCGGCACGCTGCTGTTCATCCGCCCGCCCCAGACGGCAATGAGAGGATTCAGATAAAAAGAATTGTTGTGATTGAAATCCAGCATCATGGTCAGGATGTCCACCGAATCCGTTCCGTGACAGGCCACGCCGGTGACCGGTGACATGGCCGAGCCATCGCCCGCCTCCGTGGGATTATAGTCACCCGTCAGCTTCCCAACCTTTCGGGCATTATGAAAAGCCATTTGCAAAAGGCCGCCGCCGTTATATCCCCAAATGTGTTCGAGTCCCCGATACTTGAGCGAAACAATCGCCCCACCCTCCGTAATATCAAACAGCACGGTTTGCTCGCCCGCAGGGTCCTTGATCACCACCGCCTGGTCCACCTGACCAGGCTCCATGGTGTAATCCGTCACCTGGCAGCCCACACGCACCGCCTGCAAATCCACCGGCGTAGGATTCTGCGCGGGAAGATAGCTGGGCCAAAGTATCACTTCTATAAGCAGGAATGCAGCGAGACACCCCAAAGTTTTTTTGAACAAGATTCCTCCTTTTGCCGACCAAGAAGCCGGGCCAGCGGCAGGGGCCGACGTCGTCTATGTAAAAACCGTCCTTGTAGCGGCGGTCTCCTCACCGCCGGCTTTATTTTTCAATTGTCTCGGCGCTGGGGACAGCGCCGCTACAACCCCTACCGATGCCTGCGACTCCGGGGCCGACGATGTGGCGCAGAATGCGACGGCTGATATTGAAACTCGATGGTGGAAGTCACCGGCAAAGGCGCAGCCGATTTCTCAGTCTGTTTCTCAGGATTCAAGTCAAAGTAAGTATGCGCCCCGTTTGCGATCAGCGTCACGCGATGCGTTCCAGAAGATACGCCCTGAAGATCAAGCGTATAGGTTTGCCCGTGAAGATCATCGTTGATCGTCTTATCATCCAATTTCAGCGTGTAGCTGACCGGCGACTCACCCAGGGTTTTCCAGGTGAGCGGCAGCCTGGTCGTTTTCACCACTTGAGGCTCGAAAGGACCGGAAAGCGCCATCACGGTGATATCCGGCGTTTCCCCGCGATAGAGCGAGAGGATGGCCTTGGTGAGGTTCATGTAGTAGTATCCCCACCCGCCGCATCCGCGATAGGCGCAGCCATGCAATTCGGTGGGTTCCAGGTCATCGCTGAAGGGAAGGTTGTATTCATCGACGTAAACACGATGTTTGGGGCCGAAGCCCTGCCCCTCTTTCTGTCCGGCGAATTCATTCCATTGATGAATCTGAATAAACTTGGGGCGGGCCTTGAACGCCACATCCCAGCTTTCGAGATAGGGCGCTCCGTTGTCCCTTCCCGTGGCATCAGGGGCCAGCCAACCATCCGGCGCAAAACACGAGGGCGTCACCACCACCTCTTCCGGCTTGCCGTCGCGTGTTGTCACTACCTGCTGGATGGTTCCATCCATCCACGACCACATGCCGCACTGCTCGGCATGATTGAGTTGCAGTTGCGAAGCCATCCAGCGGATGCTCCACTTCGGCTCATGAAGAGGATGGGCCTTCAGAACCTGCTCAAGTTGCTCGCACGGATGGGCAGGATTGTACAAAATCGTGATCAGAGGTTTGCCGTGGTCGTATAGCCAGAGGTTCTTATACTTGGGAATGGCAAGGAAGTGCGCGTCAATCCAGGTGAAGATTCCGGATAACCTTTCCACTCCGTTTTCCACCGGTGGCCCGTTCTCAAGCCCTAAAAGAAGAACAATCTTCGGAGGATTCTGACCCTGCTGCTGCAACTGGCTGTAGGTCTCAAAAAGCAGCTCGGTGGTTTCCTCCAACTGCCGAGTTGCGCCCGTGTGCTCCTCCCAGGCAGGGTGCATCCAGAGCATGTTGCTCCAATCAATCAAAAGCCAGTTGATTCCCAGATTCTGAAACCACTCGGCGTGTTTCTTGACGACGTTCACATCATAGGAACTGTACTTCCCTAAAATGGGAACCGCTTCCGCCGTGTCCCATGTCGCATTTTTGGAAGTGAACCAGGTTTCATACTGCATGCCGATGAGCGAGCCCTGAAAATTTGCGGCATCCAGCATGCTCCCTGGCGGCGCTGAGGAGGCTTCTTCCCCGCCCTGCTTCACAGCGCGATGGCCACAACCTGTCAGAAAAAGAACGCTGAGGCATGCAATGAGCCCGATCCATAATGCGAGCGCACTCAACCGATATCGAGTCATAATGGCTCCGAAGAGAAAGTCATTCGGCAATCCAGATCAATTTACCGAAAAGCAGCTTTTTACAAAACAAAAATCCTCACCTGCCGCGTTGTCTTACTCATAATCAAAATGTTTGCGGCTTGCACAAATTTTCCTTGCGCGGCGCATGGGTTGCGGCCCTGCCGCTCTGTGATCCTCTCCCGTCAGAGAGAGCAAGGCAACGAAAATTTGACTCAAATGCGACTTGACGTACAGACTTTTATGAAACAATGATGACATTCTGAACTGTAAGACCACAGCAGTCGCGGCCCATCATCAAGCCGCGCTGAAGAAAGCGCCCGGGAGCAAGGGTATCGGAGACTGACTCAGGAGGTTCGGATTCATGGCATCGACGGTGAGGACGCCTATCCAGACTAAAGCTCAAGCGCGATTCCAGACGCGCTGGATTATTTCGAGCAAAACGGACCTCGCATGGTTCACCCTCGGCGGCGTCGCGGCCAGTTATATTTTCTGGGCCCTCTGGCGTTATACGAGCATTCCCCTGCTGTTGTTGGTAGCCATTTGGGGGATCGTTTTCGATGAAACGCATGGCTTCGCCACGATCTCGCGCACCTACCTCGATGCGGAGGAACGGGAACGCCGAGGCCGATGGCTCTGGGGCAGCCTGGCTTTCTTTTTTACGATCGGGCCCATCCTAATCTTCCTGCATCTGGGAGACTGGCTGGAGCTGGCCACCGAGCTTTGGGGCTACTATCACATCTTCAAGCAGCATTACGGCTTCATGATGATTTATAAAGCGAAAAACAGCGACCTGAACCCTCAAGACAATCGTCTGGATAAGCTCTTCTTCGCCGCCGCCTTTTACTTCCCGTTCCTCACTTATCCCTTGCACAACAAAGACGCCGCGGAAATGATTCCCTTCCCCATCCCTCATCGCGCCGCCATGATCTTTGAGAACGCTTTGCTCTTCGTTCTGATCCTGATTGGGTGCGTCTATCTGGCGCGACAATGGCAGAAATGGCGCGAAGGGCTTTCCCTGAACTGGCCCAAGCAAATTCTCTTTGCGGCGGCGATTCCCGTGAATTATCTTCTCTTCCGCAGCGCCATGCCGCTGATCGGCGTCTATGCTGCCGTCACCATTTATCACAACATTCAGTATCACCGGCTGGTATGGTTCTACAATCACAACAAATACGGCCAGAACGAAAGTCTCGCCAAACGGTTCGGCCTGGCCACCCTCGTCAACAGCCGCTGGCTGGCCTATGTGGCCTGCGCGCTTTTTTACGCCCTCCTCTTTGATTTCGTCCCGGATTTTGTTTTAAAGCCCCATATCGGCCCGGGCGACGCGAACCTGCGCAACCAGATTATCTTCTCATTTTTCGCCGCTCCCGGCTTGCTGCATTACTGGATCGACGGGCATATCTGGAAAGTCCGGAAGGATCCGGAACTGAAGGAGTACTTACAGCTTAAGCGGGCGTGAAAGGCTGTGACCCATCCGAAGCGAAGGGCGACCCGCATCACCATTCGACGGTCCACTCTTCACTCATCAAGGTCCCTCATCATCGTCCCAGAAACTTTTCCAGCCGATCGATTTCATGCTCCGCCAGATCCATATTTCTGCCGGCGGATTCTGCATTGGCGGCGGAAAGAGCCTTGTCGCTGGCGTCCATATAAGCTTCCATACGGCTGAGCGACGCGGCGATATCGCCGCGCAAGGAAAGTCCCTGGCTCTGCTGCTGGCGCTCGAGATTTTCAAGGTTGCTCTTCACGGCGTTGGCGCGCGCGGCCAGCAACGTCATGCGGTCATTGAGTTTCTGGAGATTTTCCGCCTGCGCCGCGCTCACGTCGGGCGCGGGTGGCGCCGAGGAAACCGGCTGGCTGGCTTGCGCAGCCGTTCCCTGCCCGCTGCTCGACTCAGCCGCGGTTGCCGCTCGCTCTTTTAGACGGCGATTGGCAACGGACTTAGAGACAGCATGCTGCGCCGAAGATAAAGCTGACGCCGTGGCTCCGGCGGTTTCCGCGGCTTGATGAGTGGCCCGCGGAGATTCCGCCTCCGGAGCACTAGCTGGAGCCGATTGTGATGGAGCCGGGATTGTAGAAGTGGAGGCCGCAGGGGGAGAGGCAGGTTGCCCAACTTCCTGAGACGAAGATGGAGGGGCGGCAGGAACGCTGACCGGAGATGAACTGGAATTGCCGGGCGAGCGCTTCCTGAGCGTTTTCGGCAATTCCATCGCCGTCAGAGCGACAACCACAATGACCACCGCCGCGCCCAGCGCCATATAAAGCCCACGATGGCCTGCGCCTGATTGCGTAATTGCGGGCGTGGGAACAACAGCCGGGTTTGGGATAGGAGGCAAGGGGGTTGTGGCAGCAGAGGTTGACGGAAGAGGTTCAGGAGACGACATCAACATTGAAGCGCTGGAAACGCCGGCCGGTTCGGGGGCCGCGGCTGGCACGCCGGGTGTGATGGAGCCCAGGCTGGAACTGACGCTCGAAAGCGCGGCGCGGAATGCATCCGCCGACTGGAACCGCTGACCGGGGTCCTTAGCCAATGCCATGAGAATAAGGTCATTCAAGCCACGCGGCAGGCTCGGCGCGACTTCCATCGGGGGCGCGGGCTGTTGCTGAAGATGCGCCGCCATGATGGCGTAGTTGCTGTCACCCTGAAAAGGCCGCCGGCCTGTGACCAGTTCATAAAGCGAGACCCCCAGCGAGTAGAGGTCGGCGCGCGCGTCAATCGTCTCGCTTTTCACCTGCTCGGGAGGCATGTAATAGAGCGATCCCATGGTGGTGCCGGTCATGGTCAGGCGGCGATCTCCGGCGGGCTTGGCGATTCCGAAATCCATCAGCTTCACCACGCCGTCGGAGGTCAGCATCATGTTGGCAGGCTTGATATCCCGATGGATAATGCCCCGCGCATGGGCGTAGCTGAGCGCCGCCAGAACCTGATCGATGTAGCGAAGCGTGTCGCCGAGCGGAATTGGACCCTGCTTCAGGCGCTCCTCCAGCGTAATTCCCTCCACCAGCTCCATGATCATCACAAGCTGATTTTCAATTCGCAGCGCTGTGTGAAGGGCGGCAATGTTCGGATGATTGAGGCTGGCGAGCACCTTGATCTCGCGCACGAAGCGGTCAGCCAGTTCAGGCTCGGTGGCGAGATCGGGAAGAAGGATCTTCATGGCCTCGATACGGTCGGAAATCACATTCCGCACCTTGTAGACTTTGCCCATGCCGCCTGAGCCCAGCGCGGCCATGATCTCGTAGTCTCCGACAGTGCTCCCCACTTGAAAGGCCATAAAGCCCCCTCTGCAAACGCTGTTCGCTATTGAACTTTTTTCACCATATCGCCGACTTTGGGCTGAGCGCTGCCGGTAAACGTTCCCACGCTCGAAAGCTCATCGACGGACGTGATCGTGATTTGCCCCACGGTGTTCGTGATCGTGTGAATGACTTTCCCGGTCGCCGGATCACGAATATCCCGCACCTTCCGGCTCACTTCAAAGCGATCTCCGGTTTGCACTCCAGCCTTCGACCCGACATTCAGGATAATGGCATTGGGCGATGAGGCGTCCGCGACGAGCCCTTCGATGCTGACCGTCGTCGTGGGCAGGCGGGAGGCGTCCGAAACCAGTTGCTGCGATAAAGAGTTGACCGCCTGATGCACGGCCTCGCCCAGGAGCGTGTTGGCGAAGTTTGAGCTGGACATATCCGCCGCGCCGCCTGCCGCCGCGCCGCCTCCGCCCCCGGCGCCCAGAAGCGATTCTCCGGATCGAGTTGATTCGCCTTTCCCATCCGCAACGGCCAGAATTTCACCGGTATCGACATTCACAATGCGAGCCGTAAGCCCGACCACCGCCTTCGCTTTGCGGCGCTGGATGCCGCCGATTCCGAAACGGCCCGTAAGTCCGCCAATCGCTCCGCCACCATAGGTTCGCGTTTGGTCATCGCGGCCAAACTGCGTGACCGAGCCAATGATGATGGCATTGACGCCAAGAAGTTTGCCGATCTTCGCCGCCGTTGTGGCGTCGGCGCGGTCGCTGTTGGAAAAGTTCTGCTCAGCCAGAATCTTGTCGAGAGCCGCTCGCTCAACCACCGTATAGGTCCCGTCTTTCACCAGTTGGGTGATCAACAAATCCGCAACCCCTTTTCCTACATCCTGATCAGTTCCCCAGATCGAGGCGACAAAGCTGCGGACTGTCGCATAGTCGAAGTTCATTACCGCCACACGCTTCTTTTGCTGAGCCGTGGCGCTCGCGGCGAAAACAACCACCACAAGCCCCGCCAAAAGCGTACGGAATATGCGAGACATGAATTCTCCCCCTTAAGTTGAAAGTGCAATGCATCGCAACCTGACCAGAGTTCTGGAGCATCCGGCAGCGCAGAACTGACATGCTACAGGGGCGCTTTGGTGCGTCGCACCGCGAATAAAATCATGTCCCTATAAGCTGAGGATGCCCTGACTACCCGGTCAACGTCCAACGGCTCGAATCATAGACTGAGTTAAACAAAGTTGCAATAGGTTTGAGAGCTCGCCTTCTCTGGCTTAGGGCGCATGCCATACGTTCTATTTTTGGCCTGATTGTGCGCCGCAAAAATACGAACAATTTCCCTGTTTTTCAGCTAAGTCTATTCTTTTCTATTTGTTAGTATTCAACGAACAAATTAAATCCTTAAGTCATTTAGAATCTTTTAGATAGAAGAAATTTTGGAAATTGTTTGTAAAAGGTGTCTGAATAAGAAGCCAATAGCCTAGCTACTTTCAATGCGATAGATTTTTTTTGCGCCCATCAAACCTAAACATTCTTTTTTTCCGGAGCGGTTGGTGGATTTTGGGCGGTGGCGCGATAGGCAAATCCGCCGCCGGGCGCTGACCCGGCGTTCTTCAGAAAATGCCATCGAAATGCTCCTTTAGGTTTCAAAGCGCAGACCACCCGAAAATGCATCCACTCTGTCAGTCGGAGGAGCCGAAGACAACGAAGAGTCTGAAAGGCAGTAACGAGCGAGAAGGAGTAAATAAATTAATCCACGCCGTTGTAGCGGCGAACTATGTTCGCCGAAGTTTTTGAAAACAAAAACCCAGCGATCCCAGATCGCAAGCTTCGGCGATCCCAGATCGCCGCTACAGAAAGAATCGCTTGCTGCGCTTGGGATGCTTCTTTCTCGCCACTTTCCCACTCATCACTGGGGTTAAGATTCTTCGCTGCGC
>CADDZJ010000035.1 GCA_902812415.1 Acidobacteriota bacterium | reverse complement strand
CTAAATGTATCATTTCGTGAAATAAAGTGCGAGAAAAAGCCACTGATAATTTATCCACACATCAGAGAAGATGATTGAAATTATTCATTGAATATCAATAACTTACTGCAAATTCGCAGTGCCGATCAATGTTTTATTAAACGAAATGTACGAATTTAGGAAAATTTTCTTTGCCATCCTCCTGTGGTTGCATTAAGGATTCTTCTGTTGTTGGAGGTGGAAGATGAAATCAATGCGATCTTTGACATTGGCGGTCGCGGCAACCGCGCTTTTACTGACAATGAGGGGCGATACATTGTTAGCCCAAGCTATTACTGGCGACATCCTGGGCACCATAAGGGATGCAAGCGGAGCCGTCGTTCCGGGCGCAAAAGTGGTGCTAACACAGACAACCACGGGCGCAAAATTCATGGTTACAACAGACACAGGAGGCAACTACCTCTTCGCGCAGCTCAAACCTAATCGTTACAGCCTCACGGTCTCAAAGCACGGATTCGAGTCCACGACGGTTTCAGACATCGACCTCTTAGTCGGCCAGCGTCCTCGCGTAGATGTAGTGCTGCAAGTGGGGTCGGTGACCGAGACGGTCAATGTGAACGCGGGCGGCATCCAACTGCTGGATACACAAACCTCGTCCATGGGTCAGGTGTTGGAAGACCGGACGATTGTGAATCTTCCCTTAAACACGCGCAACTTCATGCAACTCGTAACCCTGGCAGCGGGAGTAAGTCCCATTGGCAGTGGAAACTCGCCCGCCTCGTTCTGGACGGGAGCGGGCTCCGGCCAAGTTACGGCCAGCATTGCAGGGCTTCGAGAATCAGACGAGAGCTTTCTCGTGAATGGAATTGAGACGCGCAATTCCCGCTTTGGGAGCGTCGGATTGCGCCCGTCGATTGACGCGATTCAGGAATTCAAGATGCAAACGGATAACTTCTCTGCCGAAACGGGACGCTCCGCGGCCGTGATCAACACCACTTTAAAGTCGGGGTCCAACCAGCTTCATGGCACGCTCTTTGAGTTCATTCGGAACGATAATCTGGACGCCAACGATTTCTTCTTCAATCTGGTTGGAACTCCCATTCCTCATTACGTGCAGAATGATTTCGGCGGCAGTCTCGGAGGCCCCTTAGTAATCCCTCACGTGTACAACGGCCATGAGAAAACTTTCTGGTTCATCAATTATGAAGGCTTTCGGTCCCGCCAGGGCCTCACAGGAATTGCCTTGCTTCCAAGCCGCGCACAACTGGCGGGCGACCTGGCTGACAACTCAGCCGGCACGGGCATCTTTCCTGTCAATTCCGCCTTTTGTCAGGCTAATTCCGGTTCGTCGAAATGCGTTAACGTGATTGACCCCACAACGGGCCAGCCTTTTCCGGGCAATGTTATTCCGACAAACCGGCTGAATTCCGTGTCTCAAAAATGGCTTTCTTTTATTCCCGTTCCCAATGTGGCCGTTCCGCAGGGGCTGTTGCAAAATCCTATTTTCAATTACACGGCCTCTCCGGTGGTCCGCAATGACTTTAATCAGTTCAACATCACTCTGAACCACAGCCTCACCCCAAAGGACCAGATTTTTGGAAGTTATTCGTATGACGACAGGCCGCACATTGTGCCCTCCGTTATGCCACTGCAGGGCGTAGAGTATCCCTTCCGCGAGCAGCTCGTAACGCTGACCGAGACTCACACGTTTTCCTCCACCGTGGTGAATGAACTCCGATTGGGCTACAACCGCAACAAGACCTTCCTGGTTTCGCAAGCGGCGCTGGGGCCTAACTACGCCGCTAACCTCTTTGGCTTTACCAATACCTCGACTAACCCCTTCGATTTCGGAGTGCCGACCGCCAGCATTCCCGGTTTCAACAGTGTGGGATCATTTCCCGAATCGATCGGCAACATCGACAACAATTTTCAGGTTGTCGATAACTTCAGCATCGTGCGCGGAAACCACAACTTGAAGGTCGGCATGGATTATATGTATGAGCCGATATTCAACTTTGCCGATTTTGCGGGAATACCGAGCCTGGTCTTCGATGGCCGGTTCACCCATGCCTCCTTGGGAGATTTCCTGTTAGGGACGCCTTTTCAGGCCAGCACCTCGGTTGGAGATGCCTCCCAGCACCTCAGAACCCACTACTATGCGGGATATCTTCAGGACGACTGGCGTGTTACGGGGAGTCTCACCGCTAATCTTGGAATCCGCTATGAATATCAACAACCTCCGTACGACGCGCGAAATCGAACGGAATGGTTTGACCCTGCGGTCGCCCAGGTTGTGACTTCCTCAAGCGGTGGCGTGCGCAACGGCGTGGTGGACCCGGACTACAACAATTTTGCCCCTCGAGCGGGGTTTGCATATTCTCCCGCATTCCTGAAGGACACCACATTCCGCGGGTCTTTTGGGGTTTTCTACGCGACCGATAATTACAACGAGCTCGACTTCCTGGTGCTCGGACCGCCGTATTATTCCAGCCAGACGCTGAACTCAAATCCGGTTACGCCGACCCTTTCTTTATCCCGCCTGTTCCCACCCGCCACCATCGGCGGGACCGTGACTCCGTTCAGCACCGACAAGCGCAATCGCACCCCCTATGTGCAAGAGTGGAATTTTGATGTCCAGCATACCTTTAGCACAAACTGGCTGGTGGATTTGGGTTACATTGGCGATACAGGACAAAAACTTCCACAACGCAGGAATCAGAATATTGCTCGGCCCGACTCCACCGGCACAATACCCATCCAGCAGCGCGTGCCATATCCCAACTTGAGTTGGATATTGCTGGCATACAACGGTGGATGGTCCAGCTACAATGCGCTGACGGCAAGGGTTGAGAAGCGCTTCTCTCAAGGGCTTTCTTTTCTGGCTTCCTATACCTGGGAACATGCCTTAAACCTGGGCGGAACCGACGATTTCTCAATCGCCTCTTGCTGCTTCAAGGTGCTGGATAAAGGCAATTCGGATTACATGGCTCCACAACGGCTGACGCTGAGTTACGTCTATGAGCTTCCGCTCGGCAAAAGTAAGCGCTTTCTGCCGAGCGCGGCGGGATTCACCGATAAACTGGTCAGTGGATGGCAGCTAAGAGGCATCACCACATTTTCAATGGGGCAGTTTGGAACGCCGGTATTGGGATTCGGCTGGACAAACCTGGGCGCTTTCAGCACATCTTTACCCGACAGGATCGGAAATCCTGCGCCGGCCAATCGGACCTATCAAAATTGGGTAATACCCAGCGCCTTTATAACTCCTGGATGCCCTTCTTTCACCCGCTGTGCGAACGGCGTTCATGTGGAAGGCGATGCGGCTCGAAACAGCATTGAGTTTCCAGGAATCAATAACTGGGACCTGGCCATCATCAAAAACACCCGGATCGGCGAGCGCCTTTCCGCCCAGTTCCGAGCGAAAATGTTTAATGCCTGGAATCATGCGCAATTTGGTCCGCCGAACCTCAGCCTGACGAGCGGCCAGTTTGGAAGGATCGGCTCTTTGCTGATCGCGCCACGCGAAATTCAGTTTGCTTTGAAGCTGATTTTTTAGGCTCGGCTGTTCGACCGGTCGTGAATCCACTTCGTGGAGGGAACAAACCTTGAGACAAATCCAGATCGGCCTTTTGCTATGCGCATTAATTCTGGCTGCCTGCTCCCGCAGGCCGGCTCAGGTCACATCCCAGGTGCAAGAGGAGACTCACGTGACCGTGGATTGGAACAAGGTCATTCGGGTTTCAAACACGAATGCCACACTCCAGGTCGTGGTCAGTCCGCTCATGGCAAGAGGCACCCCCACCCATGATCGGATTTTTTCGGCTCTCCATGATCTGGGCGCCGGCGATGTGCGCTATGTTCCATGGCTTCCCTATCCGAAGCTGGCGGTGGCTGAACTTGAGCCTCCGGCGAACGGCAGAACGTCCTGGGATTTTTCACTCATCGATCCGTTTGCCGAAGACTTTGCGCAAGCAACCGAAGGGCACCCCACCATCTGGAACTTCAGCACCATCCCCCAGTGGATGTTTAAGACCCTGCAGCCCGTTCCTTATCCCTCCGATCCCAATCAAGCGACGTGGAAATATGAGCAAGGCCGGGAATTGCGCGATCCCAGCATGAAGGAAGTGGCGGATTACTATGGGCGTCTGGTGAGTTGGTATACCCAGGGCGGATTTAAAGATGAATATGGCCACGAACACACTTCAAATCACCATTACAAAATTGACTATTGGGAAGTGCTTAACGAAGTGGATTTCGAGCACTTTATGATGCCTCAGTTTTACACCGCGCTCTACGATGCAATTGTGGGCGCAATCCGGAAAGTGGATCCGCACATGAAGTTTGTCGGGCTGGCGCTGGCCAGCACTTCCCCCAATGCCGCTGTCACGGGCATGGCCCCCGCCTTTTTCGAATACTTTCTCAACCACAAGAACCACAAGCCGGGGATTCCGCTCGATATGATCTCCTATCACTTCTACGCCACCCCAACGGCTGACCAGACCCCTGAGGTGCAGCAATATACCTTTTTCGCTCTGGCGGACTATTTCGTGGATGAGGTCGGCTACATCGAGTCTATTCGCCGCCGCCTCTCCCCCGAAACCGGGACGACGGCGGATGAAGTCGGCAGCTTCCTTTATGACGATAACGCCGTGCCTCACGGACCCATCCCCGATTCTTACTGGAACCTTAGCGCTGCGCTTTATGCCTATGTCTATGGGAATCTGGCTCGTCTTGGAATTGATGCTGTCGGTGAGTCGGCGTTGGCGCAACTCCCTGGATTCTTCCCGAGCGTCAGCATGGTGGACTGGAAAACCGGTCAGCCGAACGCTCGTTATTGGGTCTTAAAGCTGATTCACGACCATTTAGGGCCCGGCGATAAATTGGTGGAGGCGAATGCCAGCACGCCTTATGTCTATGCGCAGGCTTTCATCGGAAAAGACGGGCGCCGCAAGATTTTGCTGGTGAACAAGCGGGAGCGGCAATTTCAGGTTTCGATTCCGGGAATCTCCGGAGGGCAGGAAGAATTTGTCGATGAGACGACAGGCTTCAAACCGCCGGAGACTGCGAATTTAAACAGCAATACGTTGACGCTCGGACGCCTGGGCGTGGCGGTTATTACAGTGCAGCCGTGACAAGGATACAGGCTGCTGAAAACATGTGGCCGCAGCTTTATGCCGCCCACCGGCACTTATTGATGACTGAAAGTTATAGTGACAACCTCTGCTGTAGCGCTGGCGCCCCCCACCGTCGATTTTTTCGGCGCTGAGGACAGCGCCGCCACAGGAAATATTGTCGCTGTAATTTACAGACCTCAGTTGATGGCAAGAGATGAGGCTCGCGGCGTGAAGTGCGGGAGGTGAATAGTGCGAATTACTGGCATTAAGGTCCATCCCATTCCGATGAGTTCCTCATGGTTGAGCGAGGGCCTGGTTGCCAATCCCATGTCGATCTATCCGCGCTACCGCGAAAAGCGCTCCAGTTGGTACGGCCCTATGACTTCCGCCATCGTGGAAATTGAGACGGATGAGGGCATTCAAGGCGTGGGCGTGGTTGGAGGCGGCAAGGGGAAACTTGCCTCGATTGTGATTGAGGAACAGTTCAGGAATCTCCTGATCGGGCAAAATCCCTTCAATCTTGAACTACTCTGGGAGCAGATGTTCCGCGCCTCGCAGTTCTACGGGCGCAAGGGCGCAGTGATTGAAGTCATCAGCGGCATTGACCTGGCGCTTTGGGATCTTGTTGGCAAGGCCCTCCATCAGCCGGTCTATAACCTGGTGGGTGGAAAAACTCGAGATAAGATTCCGGTCTACGTCACCGGTAATTTAACGGAGCGGCACCTGTCCAAGGGATTTCGGCATGTGAAGCTGGCGCTGCCACATGGACCGGCCGACGGCGCCGACGGGCTGCGTCAAAATATTGCTCTGGTCGAAAGGACGCGCAAGCTGATTGGCCCCGACGGCGACATCATGCTGGATTGCTACATGGCTCTTGATGTGCCGTATGCCGTCAGGCTGGCCAAGGCTATTTCTGAATTTCGGGTGCTCTGGATGGAGGAGCCCGTACCGCCCGATCAGCCGGACGCTTACCGTCGCATCAAAGATGCCATTCCGGAAATGCTGATCACCGGCGGCGAGCATGAATTCACCCGTTATGGCTTTCGCGATCTGATTGAGAAGAAGGCCGTTGACATCCTTCAGCCGGATATTTATCGCGCCGGCGGCCTTTCGGAATTGAAAAAGATTGCAGCAATGGCCAGTGTACACGGCCTTCCCGTCATCCCTCACGGCGTAGGCGCGCCTACCTACCATTTCGTGATCTCAACGCTCAATGCGCCGCGCGCCGAGTTTGTGGATATCTTTGCCCAGGGTGGGCGTTCTCTCCTGCGGGGCGAGCCGGAACCCAAGAACGGCTTCATCGAACTGACCGAAGCTCCTGGCTTCGGCTATGAGCTGGATGAAGAAGTGCTCTCCCATCAAGAGAACGTAGCCTTGATTTTTTAGGGCGGTCTCGCGGAGAGAGACTGCAGCAATTCCCTATTTGCAGAGTTATGCCCCTCCGAGCGCCCTTTAAAGGCGTCTCTTCAGAAACCGAATCATCATCGCTTTTACGCTTTCACAAAGCAGAAGAAATCGTCATTCGAAGGTGGATCGATGAGGCTTAATGGAAAAGTGTCAATCATTACGGGCGGCGCGGCGGGAATTGGCAAGGAGACAGCCTTAATATTTGGCGCGGAGGGCGCTAAGGTCGTCATCGCCGATATCAACCTTGAGGACGGCGAGGGCGCGGTCAGGGAAATACGAGCGAAGGGCGGAAACGCAATCTTTGTGCAGGCTGATATCTCTGTGGAGTCGGACGCGCGACGGATCACGGAAGAAGCTGTCGAGCGATTCGGCTCTATCGATATCCTGGTGAACAATGCAGCCACTTTTGTCCTCAAGGGATTCGATGCCACGGCTGAGGACTGGCAGCATTCGTTGTCGGTGAATGTCATCGGGACAGCCCTCGTGACCAAGTATGCGGCCGAGACAATGAGGGGAAATGGCAGCGGCGCAATCGTGGTCGTAAGCTCCGTCTCAAGCTGGATTGCGCAGCCTAAGTTCTTTGCCTACAGCGCAACAAAGGCTGCCCTGCTTCAAATGACGCGCAATATGGCTATGGACCTTGCACCGTACAAGATCCGAGTCAATTGCGTATGCCCGGGCGCCATTCTGACCTCTGCCTCCTATCGCTACATGAAAGAGGCCCATCTGACTCCGGAGCTGTTTGACGCCGAACAAGGCGCGCAGACCCTGCTTAAAAGGGTAGGGCGGCCTGAGGAAGTGGCCCGCGCAATTCTCTTTCTCGCATCCGAAGAGGCATCCTACATCACCGGAACCCATCTGATGGTTGATGGCGGCTATACGGCGATGTAGTTGCCCGGCAAGGCCCTGTTCGGAGTATTCTTGATCCTATGCAAATCCACGGAGTAATCCCTGTCATACCAACTCCTTTCAAGCCTGATGACGGCATCGATGAGGGGTCGCTCCGCCGGACGGTCGACTTTGCGATTGCGGGCGGAGCTTGCGCCATTTGCGCTCCGGCCTTTGGCAGCGAGTATTATAAACTCGATGATGCAGAACGCCGCCAGATTGTGGAGATCGTGACGGGGCAGACCGCCGGTCGCGTGCCGGTGTTTGCCAGCGCCAGCGCGGGCTCAGTTGCTTCGACGGTCGCATTCTCGCGACATGCGGAATCCTGCGGGGCTCAGGGAATCATGATCGCTCCGCCGCGCGCGGTTCCTTTGGGCGCCCGGGAGTTGGCCCCGTTTTTCGAGGCCGTTTGCGGAAGCATCAAGATTCCGGTGATGCTCCAGGACGCTGATTTTGCAGGCAGCGGGCTGTCGGTAGATTTCTTCATGGAGGCGGCGAAACGCTGTTCGAATTTAAAGTTTCTCAAGCTCGAGAACGTCTTGCCGGGCGAACGGTGTCGTGAGATTCTTCGGCGTTCCCAGGGCCAACTCCAGGTTTTGTATGGGTGGGGTGGTCTTCGGCTTTTTGATGGATTAGCTCATGGCGCTACCGGCATTATGCCCGGGACGGGTCTGGTTGACGTCTATGTGCGAATCATCAGGTTGTATGAACAGGGGCGGGTCCCGGAATCCAAGGCCCTCTTTTATCGTTTGCTGCCCTTCCTGGTGTTTGCCGTTGAGCATCTTGAGCTATTCATTCGGATGGAAAAGAGAGTGCTCATGAAGCGAGGGGTTATTGCCTCAGATCGTTTACGAGAGCCCACCTTGCATTTGGATGATCTCTACGAAGAACAAATGGAAGAACTCGTAGATCTCGGAATTCATCTGGCCCAGGAGTCCTGAGGATTCCGAGGGGCCCCATTGACTCGCAAGTCAAGATGTTGCGAGAGGACAGGTGTCATTCAAAGCCGTTAGGGTCCTCATCCGCCGCTTTGCGGTTCCCGCTGCCCCGCATTGGGTGCGAGAGAGAATGGGTTAACGGCAAGTTTCAGATCTATGCCCGGAGTAAGTCACAAAACGGTGGAGAAGAAAACCTCTCTGGAGAAGATTTTTGCTCCCGGAGGCTGGCTGGCGAGGAATCATCCGCACTATGAATATCGCCAGGGCCAGCTTGCGATGGCAGAGGAGGTGGAATCCGCTCTTGCAAACCATCGCCATTTAATTGTTGAGGCGGGAACAGGAACGGGCAAGACACTGGCTTATCTGGTCCCGATTCTGCGCAGCGGCTTTCGAGTGGTGGTTTCCACCGGAACGAAAAACCTTCAGGAACAGTTATTTTTTAAGGATATTCCTTTCCTGAAGAAACTGGTTCCGGGGCTCCGCGCGACCTTAATGAAAGGCCGCCAAAATTATCTTTGCCGGCAGAAACTTTACGATCTTGAGAGGCAGCCGGTACTGAGCGGGATGGAAGAGGTCCACCAATACGCTCGCATCCGGGAGTGGGAAGCCAAAACCGAGACCGGCGACCGGGCGGAACTCCAGGACCTCCCCGATACCAGCGAGTTGTGGCCCCGCATCGATGCTCGCCGCGAAACCTGCACGGGCCAGAAATGCCCGCAATTCGAGCGGTGTTTCATCACGCTCATGCACCAGCGCGCGGCGGAATCGGATCTGATCATCGTGAATCATCACCTTTTCTTTGCCGACCTGGCCCTGAAGCAGACAGATTATGCCAGCCTGTTGCCTGAGTACACCGCGGTGGTTTTTGACGAAGCCCATGAAATGGAGGATGTGGCAACGCGCTATTTCGGCCTTCAGGTGAGCAATTATCGCGTCGAGGAACTCGCGCGAGACACCGAAGCAGCGGAGCGGCTCAAGGAGCTTCAGATTCCTGAAATCGCGGATGCGCTGGCGGAGCTTCGGCATCGGGCGGAGCTTTTCTTTGGCCTCTTTCCGTCCACGGAAGGGAGATTTGGCTTTGAGACGCGCAGCGATTTTGTGGAAGTGCATCGAGGGGCGTACTCGACGTTGCTCAATGCCTTGCTCCGGCTTGAGACGGAATTAAACCGCGTAAAAGATCGTCCCGAAGAATTCGTCAATCTGGCCCGGCGCGCGGGCGAGCTTCGACAGGGTTTTGAGCTGGTTTTGGAAGGAAAGGATCGGAATTTTGTGTTCTGGTGGGAGCGGCGGGGACGAGGCGTGTTTCTGGAGGCGACCCCGATCGATATCTCCTCCCTGCTCCGCGAGCATCTTTTCGACCGCGTTGAGACCGTCATCCTGACCTCTGCCACGCTGGCCGTAGCGGGGAATTTCAGCTTCGTAAAGTCGCGCCTGGGACTTCACAATGCCCGCGAGAAAGTCCTTGCCTCGCATTTCAATTTTGAGGAGCAGGCGCTGCTCTACACTCCCGGACACCTTCCAGACCCTCGCAGTCCTGACTTTTCGCGGGCAGCGGCTGCGGAAGTGGTGCAATTATTGAAAGCAACGCGGGGAAGGGCGTTTGTCCTGTTTACTTCTTACGCCCAGATGCGAGACTTTTATGATCGCATTCGCCCACAACTTCGCTATCCAATGATGATTCAAGGCAGCGCGCCGGCCCCAGCCTTACTGAGCAAGTTCCGTTCCACCCCCCATGCCGTGCTTTTTGCCACCAGTTCTTTCTGGCAAGGCGTGGATGTTCAAGGGCAGCAATTGAGCGCCGTGATCATCGATCGCTTGCCCTTTGCCGTCCCTACGGACCCGGTCGTGGCGGCGCGAATCCGGCAGGTGAATGAGGAAGGCGGCGACGCCTTCCTCGAATATCAGATTCCTGAGGCCGTCATTGCTCTCAAACAGGGTTTCGGAAGACTCATTCGCAGCGAGAAAGATCATGGCCTGCTGGCCATCCTGGATAGCCGCCTGGTCCGCAAACCTTACGGAAGGATTTTTTTTGACAGTTTGCCTGCGTACCGGCGCGCGAACCGGCTGGATGAAGTAAGAGGTTTCATGCAAAAATACTGAACGGGATTGATCCATTGCAGCATTGCCTCCCCCGTTGACTTTCGAATCGGTTGCCGTCTTCAGCGCAGGTTGCACCCGGGTGACAGTTGGCGGGGAATGATTCAAGGGATCAATCAACGGATGATTTGATCAGAAAGGATTTCATGTTCGAGGTTTCCGTCGAATATTCTTTTGCCGCAGGCCACGCCCTGAGAAACTATAAGGGAAAGTGTGAGAATGTTCACGGTCACAACTATCGCGTTCAGGTGACTGTTGCCGGCGAGGCTCTGAACGGCGCGGGCCTGCTGGTGGATTTTGCCGATCTGAAAGCGGGCCTCCGCGGTCTGGTCGATCGGCTGGACCATCGGTTTCTAAATGAAATCGAACCTTTCGATCAGATCAATCCCTCAGCGGAAAACCTTGCGAAGTATCTGGGCGATGGATTGCGCGATCGGCTTCAGGATCAGGGACTTCGGCTTCAGGCCGTCACGGTGTGGGAGACGGATACAGCTTCTGCCACTTACCGGCCATGAGATGCTTCAGGATGAAATACCGGGCAGCAGAAAGCGCAGAATGGCAAAAAAGAGCTGAAAGTGGCAGAGTACACTTGACCGGATCGTTCAGTTGGTCGACAATAAGCTTCCTCCTTGTTCAAAGTCGGTTGTTTCCAAGCGCTTGAGTCCCCAGCACACCCAAGATGAGACCAGAATGAGGGGATGGTGATCCCTCCTTGAAGGTGATCCAGCTTTGCGGCCCCCGTGGTGAAAGTCACTGGCGGCGCACTAGATGAGGAGCCCCCATTGGGAATGAATTTTCGCTCTTTGTTCAGCATGTTTTCTTCGGATCTTGCCATCGATCTTGGCACCGCGAACTCCCTTGTTTACGCCAAAGGGAAGGGGATTGTGGTGAACGAACCTTCCATCGTCGCCATCAATAAAGTCACGGGCGCCATCGAAGCCGTGGGGCGCGAAGCCAAGGAAATGCTGGGACGCACGCCCGGCAATATTGTCGCAATTCGGCCCTTGAAGGACGGGGTGATCGCAGACTTCAAGGTTACGGAAAAGATGCTGAATTACTTCATTCACAAGGCGCATAATCGGAAGATGTTTGTCCACCCTCGGATTGTCATCGGAGTGCCTTCCGAGATCACTCAGGTGGAAAAGCGGGCCGTGCAGGATTCCGCGATGCGGGCCAAGGCCAGCGAAGTGTTCCTGGTGGAGCAGGCCATGATGGCGGCCATTGGCGCCGGGCTGCCCATCACAGAGCCTTCCGGCAGCATGATCGTGGATATTGGCGGCGGCACCACCGATATCGCCGTGATCTCTCTCTCCGGCATTGTTTATAGCCGCTCGGTGCGAGTGGCTGGCAACGAGATGGACGAGGCCATCACCGCCTATCTCAAACGAAAATACAATCTGCTGATCGGCGAGCGCACCGCCGAGCAGATCAAAATAGAGTTGGGGTCCGCCTACCCGCTGGAAAAGCCACTGACCATGGAGATCAAGGGCCGGCACCTGCTGGAAGGCATTCCCAAGACGGTCACGATTGACGATACGGAGATTCGGGACGCGCTTTCTGAATGCATTGCGACCATTCTCAACGCCATCCGTGTGGCGTTGGAGCGGACTCCGCCTGAGCTTTCCGCCGATATCTCCGATCGCGGCATTGTGCTGACCGGCGGCGGCGCCTTGATCAAGAATTTGGACAAGCGAATCCGCGAAGAAACCGGACTGCCAGTATCAATCGCGGAAGACCCGCTAGCCTCCGTGGTTCTCGGCACAGGGAGGATGCTGACGGATTTCAGCCTGTTGCGGAGGGTTGCCATCGAGTGAGGTCTCCAGTCTCGGCAAAATCCTTGCGTCCGAGAACATGCCTGAAGGTTCTGGCAAGCTTGTAATGCTCAGAGTCAACCCCCTGGAAACCACCGAACCCCATTCACCTCGCGCCAAGGAAGGCCCGCAGGTGATACAGGCTTTTATCGTCCGCCATGCGCCTTTTTTCATCCTGGTTGCAGTGCTACTGGCGCAGCTTCTATTCCTGGCCCTGCAGGTGACCAGCAAACATAATGTCCCCCTGATTAAAGTTTGGGCCGTGGCAGCGTTTGATCCCTTTGAACGTTCATTTCGCGGGCTTGCCGACGGCGCTTCCGGCGCCTGGTATTCTTACCACGATCTTCGTCAAGCGGAGCGGGAGAACAGAGAGCTCAAACAGCAACTAGCTGAGGCGCGCGCGCGGATTCTGCAACTTTCTCAGGATGGCGCGCAAAATGAGCGCCTGAGAGCCCTGCTGGGGCTTCAACAGCGCCTGCCCCTGCGCACCCTGGGAGCCACGGTCATTGCGGCCAGCCCCGGCAGCGGTTCCGCGATCTATATCGATAAAGGCGAGAAGGATGGCCTTCGCACTGATCTTCCTGTGATTACTCCGGAAGGCGTGGTCGGTAAGATTATTGCAGTCTTTAGTCATACCGCGCAGGTGCTGATTATCACCGATGGCTCCAGCGGCGTGGGCTCTATGCTGGAAAAAAGCGGCGTTCAGGGCGTGCTGAAAGGCGGGGGAGATGGCGTCTGCCAGCTCGATTATATTATGAATGGCGAGAAGGTTGAGGTCGGAGACGCGGTGGTAACCTCGGGTCTCGACCAGATTTATCCCAAAGGATTGCTCGTGGGAACAGTGGTGAAAGTGAGCCAGGGCAATATCTACAAGAATATTACGGTGAAGCCTGCGGCCGCGCTCGATCGCCTGGAAGATGTCCTGGTGGTTTTAAATCCCTCCCAGAGTGAAAAAGCAGGGAGCGATGCGCAAGCCCGTCGTTGAATCCGTACGGTTGCAACATGGCTAATACTGCGGAGCGCCCGGTTGCCGTTTACAGAATCAATCGGGCGGCGTTTGCGATAAGTTTATTTGTTGCCCTTCTTCTGCAGATATCGCTTCCTATTAAGTTGCCTCTGGCCCGCCTCTTTGACTTTCCTCTCCTGTTAACCATCTACTATACGTCCGCCCGTCGGAGCAAGGTCTTCGGGATTGTGCTGGGGACGGCGCTCGGCCTTATGCAGGATGCGCTTTCTCATGGTTTGATTGGGATGTTCGGCATTGCAAAAGCCGTTGTCGGTTATCTGACGGCTTCGGCCAGCGTGAAGTTTGACATGGAGCAACTGGGAGCTCGCTATATTTTGACCGGATTTCTGGTGTGCCTTCATGCCTTGATCCTGGTGGCCCTCAGGCGCCTTTTATTTGAGACCGCTCCGCCTTTTATCCCCCTTGATCTGGCCAGCACCGTGATCGTCAACGTGGCCCTGGCGCTCATCTGCTTTCCCCTCCTTGATCGCTTTAAGCATCCGGCATGAACTTCAGACCGGGTTGTGACTCAGCTTACAATCCTCTTTTTAAGTCGGCTACCGCCAGGATGAGAATGGCTGCATGTTTCAGTGACAGCAACTGCGGATCAAGCCAAAGATGGCTCAACAGGGGGCCGGGAAATCGTTTTTTCCTCTTGACATTTCAATCTATGAATTGCATGTTAGCAAGCTTCGTCATTTTTCATGGCGAGAAGAGGTTACTAATCCGACGCTGAGCTATGACAGCGAACAAAAAGGTCCTGATTTGTTTTCATGATAAATGCTTTGATGGGGCCGCTTCCGCCGCCTTTTTTACGCGATTGTATCGCGCCAAATTTGACGCGGCGGCGGAAATCACCTATCGAGGGCTGGTCCATCGTGCAGGCCAGCTCTTTGATGAAAATATGTTTGTCGGCGACGAGAATGTGATCGTCGACTTCAAATATTCCAGCTCTGACCGCCTTACCTGGTGGTTTGATCATCACCAGAGCGCTTTCCTGAGTGAAGCCGACGCCCAGCACTTTCGCCAGGATACCAGCGGACGCAAGTTCTATAATCCAGAATTCCGCTCCTGCACCAAACTGATTGCCCACGTCGCAGAAACCCGGTTTGGTTTCCACCCGCCCGACCTGGACGAACTGGTTTACTGGGCGAATCTCATCGACGGCGCGCAGTATCCGGATGCACAAACCGCCGTGGAAATGAAAGATCCTGCCACCCAGATTACGTTAGTGATTGAAGGCACGCGCGATCCTGACTTTGTTCCTTGCCTGGTCCCGGATCTTGCCTCCAAGCCTCTACAGGAAATTGCCTCGCTGCCTCCGCTTCGGCAGGAATTTGAAAGGCTTTATAGCCAGCACATGAAATGGATGAATGTCATTCAACAGCGTGGAAAATTGAAGAACGGCGTGCTTTTCTTCGACGTGGCTGACCTCAACATGGAGGGCTTCAATAAGTTCATCCCCTATTACCTCTTTCCGGGAGCAATCTATACCGTATCCATCAGCCGTTCTCCCGAACGCATTAAAATTGCCGTGGGGAGCAGTCCGTGGAATCCGGCTCCGAATCCCGCGAATCTGGCGACCATCTGCGAGCGATTTGGAGGCGGAGGGCATGCCAAGGTAGCCGCCATTTCGCTGCCCCCAGGAGATCTGGAGACAGCCCGCCGGGCGGCTTCGGAGATTGTTCAGGAACTCTGCTCCACCTTTTCTTCTTAAACGCCCAGTGTCACAATAAAAAGGCCCTGCCGCCACTCCTTGGTGGCGGAGAAGGAACCTTATCAAATTGAATCGCCCTGCGCCGGGCCGCCGCTCACAACGAAAGGGCGGTTTCGTGCATCGCAGAAGGTAGTGAGGAGGCGATGAGATGGAAAGAGAAGAGGCTTCACAGGATCTGGACATTGCAATGATCCGTGGAGCGCATTGGGAAAAGCTCATGGGGATTTTGTGCGCCCTGGGGTTTGCACTTCTTCTGACCGATGTCGCCAACGCGCGAGCCCAGGCGGCGCTTGCGCCTTCCACTCCTTCAGCGCCGGCGGCTGCGGAAGCCGTGTCTCAGGGCCAGAATTCACTGCCCGCTGGAACCCTGATCTACATTCGGCTTGACACGCCTGTCAGCACGGCCTCTTCCAAAGTTCATCAGGCCGTTAAGGCACACGTTGTGAGGCAAATCTTCGCGGGTAGTCAAGTGGCGGTGCCGCTCGGAGCAACCCTCAACGGAGAGATCACGCAGATCCATCAAAGCGCCAATCCCGACGACCCCGCAGTGATGGTCATTAACTTCACCCAACTGACGCTTCCCGGCGAGAAACCGCTTAAGGTTTCAGCTCATTTGCTCAAGATTGAAAACGCGCGCGAGACCGTGCTCAAGGATGGAACCATTCAAGGCGTTCGCGCGAGCGACTTGGGTTCAACGTACGTCAGCAAGGGGCTTGAGAAACTGGCTCAGCAGCTTCCTTCGTTGAGCAGTGCGATTGGGGGCTTCGAGAAAAAACAGGTTGGAACGCCCGACACAGCGATCAACTATCCGCAAGGCACAGATATGCAGGTGATGTTGGATAAACCGGTGCCGGTAGAGAAGACCTTCGCGCCCGCCGTGGCTGAGGAGCTTCCGGGCCCGGTTCTGAACGCGGTCGATCAGGTTCTGGCGACGGCGCCGCAGCGCTCTTCCACCCAAAAGGGGGCCCCGGGCGACCCCATCAATCTGGTGATTGTTGGGAATGAGCAGCAGGTGCGCGAAGCGTTCAGCAAGGCGGGGTGGGATGTGCCGGCCGAGAAGCAGAACCAGTCTGTTCTGAAGACCGTCCAGGCTGTGGTCCAGGGGCGGGGATATGATACTGCGCCAATTTCAAATCTCTATCTCTTTAACCGATCGCAGGATCTAGCCTACGAAAAAGTGCTGAATACATTTGCCATGCGTCATCACCTGCGGCTCTGGCGATCCCCTGCCCGAGCGGCGGACGGGCGCGAAATCTGGTTGGGGGCTGCCGTGCATGACACGGGGTTTGACATTCATCCCGGCGTTGCTTCTCACGCTACCAGCCCCGATCTGGATGCTGAGCGGGCGAAAGTGGGCGCGGATCTGGTCGATACGGGCCTTGTGGCAGCAACCCAGCTTGTGACGCCTCCCCATCCGCTCAGCCATGGCACAACGGGTACCGGAGGCGCGTGGGAGACAGATGGAAAATTGTTGGTGATTGATTTGAAGTGAGTGGATAAGGATTTCCCATGAGCATATCGGCGCGCCTTCCCGTTTGTCCGGCCATCACTCCCCGCAGAATGCACAAGCTTTCCTTCGCTCTCGCTTGTTTCACCAGCATGGCTTTGGCTTTATTTTTTCCATGTCCGGGGGAATCGCAAGCTCCGCAATCTCTGCCCCGGCTTTCAGTGATTGCTCAGAATTTCAATCCTGTCCTGGGCGCCGGAGCTCGTTATGAAACCCGTGACGAACACGGCTCGGGCGCGTTTTCGGTCGCCGTCGTGGGAGAAACAAAAGTAAACGGCAAGCAGGGATATTGGGTGGAGACACGAGTCGAAAAGGGCGATGAAGCCGGATTGGTCCTGAAGCAACTTGTCGTGCGTGAGCAAGGCCGGCCACACACGTTGCGGCTTATTATTCAGCGCCCAAGCCAAGCGCCTGAGGAAGAAACATTGGCAGGAAATCAGGTGGCGCAACCCTCGTCTGAGTCCCGGGAAGCTATCGCCAGCGGCATTAAAGAGTCTCTGGGACGCGCTGATGTTACAACGCCCGCTGGCAAGTTTGTCTGCCGCCATTATCGCGTGCAGCTCGGAAGCGCTCCGGGCGATCTTTGGACTTCTCGCCGGGTCGCACCCTACGGGATCGTCAAGCTGACTTCAGAAGGGCTCTCCATGGAAGTCGTCCAACTGCTTAATCACCAGAAGTCAGAAATCAAGACCACCCCGCATTCCAAGAGATAACCGCAAGCCCACTCCTCGGTCTTTTCAGCCGTTCTTTCTGCGCTCTCTGTGAGCCTTTATAAGCAAGACCCTTGTACCTGCCCTGATAAATCCGGTAGAGTAGTGAGTTTCCTTCTCTTTAAGTTGCATGGAAAATCTTTACCGACGCAATCAGATTTTGGACATTATCGGCAAAGGCAATGTGTTGACGCAAGCTCAGTTGCGCCGGGCTCTGGCGCAGCGCGGCATCCATGTGACGCAAGCGACGGTTTCACGCGACATTGAAGAACTGGGTCTTGTAAAAACCCGTGAAGGTTATCGCCTCCCTGGCGCGCCTGAGCCTGCAACTCCGCCCCAACCGACGCTTTCGGTGATATTGAAGGAATTTCTTCGGGAAGTGCGCCTAGCGTCAAACCTGGTAGTGGTCAAGACCCACCCTGGCAACGCGCATACTGTTGCCGTCGCTTTGGATTCAACCGGCTGGTCAGAACTTCTGGGCAGCGTGGCGGGCGACGATACGATCTTTCTCGCTACGGCGGGAACGCGAGAAGCCGCGCGTGTGCGTAAGAGAATCATGGATGCCCTGGAGGGAAGCCCATAAGTCATCGAATGTTTAATTTCGACGCCGAAGCAGAGAAAAAAGCGTCTCAAATGTCTCATCCGTCTCCCTCCGCTCTGCTATGCTGAAGCCGCTATGAAGACGAATGATGGCAACCCATTGACCCGCATCCGGGGGCCGGCGGTAGTAGCGCAGACCGCCGCCCTGGCGGTCTGCGGCCTTTCCGACACGGGTCGGGAGAGAAGACGTGGACCGCAAAAACGGCGGCCCGCGCTACCCACTGGGGGATCGTCAGCCGCATTTCAGGTGGACGGGAAGTGGGAGCAGCGGACGAGGGAGCGGCTGGCGCGCCAGGTGTGGCGCGATGGCTGGAAGGCGGTGGAGCGGATGAAAACGAACCGACGATGTGCCAGAAACTGTGGGAGTTATGAAGATAATTCTCGAATCCCGATTTAGCTTGAAGGCCATGCGCGAGGCCGCGCGCTGCGGTTTGTCTTCAGGCGTATTTTTCAGGGCAAATGACAAGCGAAGGGCTCAGAACGGCAGCGTCCCTAGTCACTCTCCGGCAGTGCGCCGGGGGCGACGACTTGGCGAGCAAGGAGACTTGAACGAATGGAATTGAGTTCACAATCCCGCTTGGGAACAGTCAAGCGGGCGGTTCTGGCTTATTCAGGAGGGTTGGATACGTCCATCATCATTCCCTGGCTGCGGGAAAACTATGGCTGCGAAGTCATTGCCATGGTGGGCGACGTGGGCCAGGGGGATGATTTCCGCATGGTCCGCCAGAAGGCACTGCGCACCGGAGCGAAGCGGGTTTTTGTCGAGGATTTGCGCGAGGAATTTATTACGGGCTACATTTGGAAAGCCATCCAGGCCGGCGCAATCTACGAAGGGAAGTATTTGCTGGGAACTTCTCTCGCGCGCCCAGTGCTGGCGAAGCGACAGGTGGAAGTGGCGCTCGCCTGCGGCGCTGATGCGGTGGCGCATGGATGTACAGGGAAAGGCAACGATCAGGTGCGTTTTGAGCTGACATACAAGGCTCTGGCTCCCCAACTCCGTGTGATTGCTCCCTGGCGCGAGTGGTCGATTAAATCTCGCGAGGATGCGCTGGAATATGCTCGCAAGCACAATGTCCCGGTGCCGGTCACCAGGAGAGCGCTTTACAGCCGAGATCAGAACATCTGGCACTTGAGCCACGAAGGCGGTCCGCTGGAGACCCAGCTTGGCGAGCCTCCGGAAGACGCCTGGAAGCTCACTCGCAGCCCTCGCCAGGCGCCCGACCGCGAGACGGCGGTCGAAATCGGGTTTGAGTCTGGTATTCCTGTCTCGGTAAACGGCAGGCGGCTTAAGCCCCTTGCGCTGCTCGAAAAGCTCAACGAGATTGCCGGAGCGAATGGAGTGGGAAGAACCGATCTGGTGGAAAACCGCTTTGTGGGAATCAAGTCCCACGGCGCTTATGAGACCCCGGCAGGAACGCTGCTTCACGCAGCCCATCATGAGCTTGAGGCGCTCTGCCTGGACCGCGAGACGTTTCATTACAAACAGCATGTGGGTCTGCGCTATGCGGAACTGGTCTACTTCGGCCAGTGGTTCACGCCGCTGCGCGAGGCTCTGGACGGATTCATCCAGGTCACTCAGCGCCGAGTGACAGGCACGGTGACTTTGGGCCTTTATAAAGGCGGTATTCGCGTTCTGGATCGCCGGTCGCCTTACTCTCTCTACGATACGAGTATTGCGGGTTTCACGATGGGCGCTGATTACGATCAGCGGGATGCAGAAGGTTTCATTAATATCCTCGGTTTGCCGCTCAAGATGGAAGCGTTGAAAGGACAGAAAGCAGAAGTCGGAAAGCGGAAAGCGGTAGATGGAAAACGGTAGCCGGAAGGGTTCCGCAGGGAGAGAAGGCCGTGTATGGACTAATCGCCAAGCTGGTGGTTGCTCCGGGCAAACGCGAAGCGATGATCAGGCTGCTGAAGGGGAGCGCAGCTGCGATGCCGGGATGTCTCAGCTACGTGATGGCTGAAGACGCGGCGGGCGGAAATGTCCTCTGGGTTACGTAAGTATGGGACAGCAAGGCCAGCCATGACGCCTCACTCGCGTTGCCATCTGTGAAGAAGGCCATACCTCAAGGCAAAGCAATGGTAACGAGTTTTGAAAGGGTCGCCGAGACAATTCCAGTGTGGGGGGTGGGTCTCCCGGTGGCGCGCGTCCACCAAACCCGGTGAAGAATGCCTGCGATGGCACAAATCCACGAACATCCCCAATTCCCATCCCGCTCCCCGCTGCTTTCAGCTTTCCGCCTTTCGCCTTCTGCTTTCCGCCTACTGCCTTCTGGTTTATGGATTCTCAGGAAATGCCAATGAAACTATGGGGCGGACGCTTTGCGCGCGGTCGTCGGGATCCTCTGTTTGAGCGGTTTTCGGAGTCTTTCTCGCTCGATCAGCGCTTCATCCTTTACGATCTCCGCGTCAATCAAATCTATTTGAAGCATCTGGCTTCAGCGGGCGCATTGCGCCAAACAGATGCCCGGCAGCTGATACGAGGCCTGGAAAATATTCGGCGGTGGGTTGAGCGCCATCCGGATTGGTCTCGCGGACAGGCAGCCGAGGATGTCCACACCTGGGTTGAGAATCGTCTTGAGCGTGAAATAGGCGCTCCGGCCCGGAAACTGCGCACTGGGCGCAGCCGCAATGATCTGGTAGTCACCGAGACGCGGCTTTTCGTAAAAGACGCTATTGATAAGCTTGAGCGCGACGCCGCCGGGCTTATGGAGACCCTTTTGACCTTGGCGCGGAAGCATCTGGGGGTTGTGCTGCCGGGCTACACGCACCTTCAGCCAGCCCAGCCCATTCTGTTCTCGCACTATCTCCTGGCCTATTTCGAGATGCTCGCCCGGGATGTTGGGCGTCTGGAAGACTGCCGAGATCGCGCTGATGAACTGCCGATGGGCGCGGGCGCTTTGGCTGGCACAGCCTTTCCTCTTGATCGCGCTGCTCTGGCGAGGGATTTGGGCTTTGCTCGCGTGGCGCGCAACAGCCTGGATGTGACGTCTGACCGCGATTTTGTGGGCGAATTGCTCTTTGTCTGCTGCCTCACGCTGGTTCATCTCAGCCGCCTGGCGGAGGATTTGATCCTTTATTCCTCGCCTGCCTTGGGGTATGTGGAGTTAGCGGACGAATATTCCACCGGCAGCAGCCTAATGCCGCAGAAGAAGAATGCGGATTCACTGGAGCTGATTCGTGGCAAGGCGGCGCGGGTATTGGGACGGCTGAGCGGCGCGCTCACGCTGCTCAAAGGCCTGCCGCTTGCCTATAATCGCGACCTTCAGGAAGATAAGGCGGCGCTTTTTGACGGTGTGGATACCACGCGGGATTGCCTTCAGGTAGCGACGCAGGTTCTCGCCACTCTGCGCATTTTCCCCGAAAAGATGGAGGCGGCAACCCATTTGGGTTTCCTGACGGCAACCGATCTGGCCGATGAATTGGTGCGCCGCAGTCTGCCTTTTGCTGAAGCACATGAGCAAGTGGGCCGATTGGTGCGCCACTGCCTGTCGAAAAAAATAGGATTCTCTGAAGTCAGCGAGGCTGAAGCGCGGCGATTCATTCCCTCCTGGGATCATGACCTCGCCCGCGTAGCCTCATCGCCCGCACTCGCTGTCGAGAAGCGAAAAGCGCTCGGAGGCACTGCGCCTTTCCAAGTGAAAAGGCAGATTGTGTTAGGAGAAAATCGTCTGAAAGAACTCCGCAAGAGATTAGCCGAGCGAAAATTGTGAACGCCTGAAGGCAAGCTTTTATGGATGGACGGTGATTTTAGAGACGATTTATGGGCCAGATGCCGCTGCGGTTTTTGCTCATTCTACTGCTGATTGTTCCGGCGCCCCGCCTGTTTTCCCAATCCTCCGCCTCAAACAGCAACTCGCAGGATCTTGCCAGCGATCAGATTTTCCGGCCACCCATGGCTGATCAAACTGAGCCTGCCAGCCGCATCCGCTACGGCGGCAAGTATCTGGATTTCGGCCTGGCGTTGCCTCTGGCGTTCTATACATCAGAGGGCAAGAACTCGGCTTGGCAGGTCGGCTTTTTAGGCGGCATTGCGGCGGGATTCGGTTCCGAAAGAACAACGCTCTATCTTCGAGCGGCGGATTTTCATGCGGGAATTCCCATCTCGTACCGCAAAGAAAACTGGTCCACCCGATTCGAGTTTTACCATGTCAGCTCTCACCTCGGCGCGGATTTCGAGCAGATCAGCGGCTTTCAGCCTTTTCACTACAGCCGCGAAGTGGCGGAATGGCTTGTCGCCTACGATGCGCCCCATCACGTCAGAATCTACGGAGGGCCGCGCGTTCTAGTGCGAACGTATCCCAGCGTCGGACGATGGGCGTTTCAGGCCGGAACGGAATGGTTCCCAGCCGCGCTCTCAAGTCACCGCTGGCGCTTCTATCTTGCGGATGACTTCCAGACGCGCGGAGAGGTTGCCTGGCGCACGAACATCAGCGTTGAACCGGGCGTTCAGTGGACCACGCGGAAGGGCGAGCCAGTGGCTCGTCTGGAGGCGTGGTTTTACAGCGGACAGGAACCTTTTGGCGAACTTTTCCAGCGCCGTGAGCGCGTCTTTGGTGCGCAACTGATTTTCACCCTCGAACCAGTCGTCAAATCCCTGATCACCCACCGGCATTGACGAAGGACTCTGGCAGCTTGACTGTACTTACTGTGGTTTTGACCTATACTTTCCGGCGTCGCAGGAGCGCGTCTAGGCTGATGGAGCCAGCGCCTGCAAAAATAAGATAGAAAAAGATGAAACAGTAGAGCACGGCGAGCTCGCCCCCGTTGTGGATGGGCAGCCGCGCCCGCCAGTAATGGACCGTGAAGTAGGCCACCGCCATTTCGCCGCACAGGATGAAGGCGACGGGTCGCGTGAATAGCCCAATTAGCATAAGCGCGCCGCCGACGGTCTCCAAAACCGCCGCCACCACAAGCAGAGGGGTGAGATGCAAGGCGGAAGAATGGCCGCTCAGCCAACTAAAGATGGTGGCATCCTTCATCCAGCCGTGCGCGGAGAAAGTGAAGCCTGCGATTCCGCGCAGCACCGATCGCGCATAAGGCTCAAACGCGCTTGCCGCTATGGCCACTGGAATTCTCCCTTCCAAGAAATTTTGGAACAACGACTTCGGGCCTTCATCGCGTTACTGCTGTCGGCTCCGCCTCGCAATCATGCCTTTTGGCAAGGCGCGCCGCCCGGTGCCGCGCGTCCCGCTCACATCCGGCTGGCGCGCAGGCTATGTTGCCGGCGACCCTGCAACAGCCTTGAAATCTCCGGAAACAGCGTTGCAGCCTTTTTCACCTGTGGGTCGCTTCGGGTGGTTGCTTCATTGCCGTAGTCGAGGCCAAAGGCCAGGTTAAAAAGCGCTATTTTGAGTTGGTCTTTCAGATATTCCTGATCTTTCGCCCAGTATTCTTTCGGAGTTCGAATCCGCTGACCTGCCAGAAAATTTCTGAATTCTTCAAGAGTTTCTGCGGTCGGCTCGAAATTCTTATCGATTTTACTATGGTAGGTAAAGTATTCCGAGGCAAAACTGGCAAACATTCCCGTCTGGTTCAGAAACGTCAGCCAGGGGTCAAGTTTCCAGGTAGGAACCTGAACGTCAGGCGTGATGCCGCCATCTGCCAGCACCGGGCGGCCATTATCCGTGCGGAATCTGGCCGTCTGTGAGGGAGAGTCCAGGCTGGCTGATGCGATTCCACGAATAGGATTCTGCAAGGCTGTGCCCGCCAGAGGTTTCTGAAGCGATCGCCCGCTCGGGGTGAAATACTCGGCGGTCAGCAAGGCCAGGCCGGTTTCCTCACTGAGCGGCATTACAGTTTCCACCACTCCTTTGCCAAAAGTTGGCTCGCCCACGATGAGCGCGCGATCGTGATCCTGAAGCGCGGCGGTCATTACCTCCGCAGCGCTCGCCGTGTTGCCGTTTACCAGCACGATCAGAGGAAGATGGATCTGCAAGGGAGCTTGCACGGTGCGGTAAGTCTTTTCGGGCACGGCGCGACCACGCACCGTAAGGACCACCTGATCGGGCTTGAGAAACAGGCTACAGACTTCGATGGCGGAGTCCAGCAGCCCTCCGGGATTGTTGCGCAAATCAAGAATAAGACCCTTTAAGCTCCCATAATGCAATCTCTTAAGCGCCTCGATCACTTCCTGCGGCGTTTTGGATTCAAAGGAGGCAATATGGATGTAACCGATATCGGCCGAGTAGGGGAAAGAGATATCGACGGTGGGGAGTTTCACCTGCTCCGGTCTCATATAGATATCCTGAGCGGCTGATTTGCCGGGGCGAAGCACGCTGAGGTGGACGGGGTGGGAACGCGCCTGTTGCAGCACCTGGATGAGCTCCCGAAACCCAAGCCGATCAAGCCGCACGCCGTTTACGGCCACAATCTGGTCTCCCGGCCCCAAGCCTGAGCGCCAGGAAGGCGACCCTTCCTGAGTCTGAATTACCATCACTTTGCCAGGCTGGACGTAGAGGATGGAGCCAAAACCCAAGGCCTCCCCTCGCGTCTCCTCCTGAAGCATCTTGAATTGATCGCGATCGAAGAAGGAAGAAAAGGGATCGAGCGAGGAAAGCATTCCGCGCACCGCGCCCTCTAAAATCAGCTTGTCGGGGTCGATTGGGCCCATGTAGTTTTGTTGCAAGGCCTGGTAGACGCGGGCGAATTTCAGGCTTTGCTGGGTGACATCATCATGAGGAACCGCTGTTTGAGCGACGAGTGGGTGCGGGGAGGCTAGGGCGAGTCCGGATAGAAAAATGAATATCATGCTTGCACTTTTGAGGTTCATCACAAACATACAAATACATCATAACCTTATTTCTCCGCTCTCCTGGCAGGTTGCTATGCGCTTTGAAGATCACCGAGTCCATGCATGTCAACGGGCACAGTCAACCGATGGCGAAGGTGCAACAATTTCACCACAGAGGACACAGAGATCACAGAGGCATTTTCTCCTTGTCCTCTGTGGTGAGTCTTCGTTTATGGTGCACTGTCACAGTTGCTTGCCGAGAATCGCCGTTTAAGTTTACCTGGGGCGTTTGTTAGACAATCTGTTTGCCAATTTCTTATAATGCTTAGTTTTAGCAGCTTGCTGAAAAACTCTAATTGATGGACGTGGCAGCGACTTTGCACCGCCATCGAGCAAACGATTCCATCGTGCCGGTGGTGGCATAAAGCCGCTGCTCCATGTTTTCAGCAACCTGTTTGCCTGTTCGGAGGCTTCATGCAGAAGATTCTGGACCTGAAGAGCACGTTGAACCTGCCCAAAACGGCCTTTCCCATGAAGGCTAATCTCCCGCAAAACGAACCCTTGCGGCTTGCAAAATGGCAGGAAATGAACCTTTACGGTAAGATTCGTGAGGCCCGCAAAAGCGCGCCGCTCTTCACGCTTCATGATGGGCCGCCTTACGCCAACGGGCGCATCCACCTGGGCACAGCTCTGAACAAGATTCTCAAGGATTTCATTATCAAGTCCAAGACTCTGGCCGGCTTCAATGCTCCTTACCTTCCCGGCTGGGATTGTCACGGGCTGCCGATTGAGATCAACGTTGATAAAGAACTGGGCGCGCGCAAGCCAAAGATGGCGGTGCCTCAGATCCGTCGTGAATGCCGGCGATATGCGGAGAAGTTCGTCGAGCTCCAGCGGCAGGATTTCCAGCGTCTGGGGATTTTAGGCGAGTGGGAAAACGCTTATCTCACGATGGAGTATTCCTACGAAGCGCTCATCGCGGAGGCCTTTCTCAAATTCCTCGAAGAGGGATACGTTTATCGCGGCCGCAAACCCGTCTATTGGTGCATTCAGGATAAAACGGCGCTCGCCGAGGCAGAGGTGGAATACGAGAATCACCGCAGCCCTTCGATCTATGTGAAATATGCCCTCCTTTCTGATCCGGCAAAGCTAAGCCCGCAGCTTCGGGGCCGAAAAGTCTGGGTCGTGATCTGGACCACCACGCCCTGGACGCTACCTGCCAGCATGGCGGTAGCCTTTCATCCGGATTTTGAATACGTCGTGGTTGCGAACGGCGACTCTGACGCTTATCTCCTGGAATCCCGGCGCTCGGTTCCGGCATTGGCTGAAATGGGAATCAAAGCGTCGGATGTTCTGGCTCGCATCCCTGGCCGCAATCTTGACCGCATTGAGTTGCAGCATCCATTTCTTGATCGGAAGGTTCCCGGCGTTCTGGCAGATTATGTGACTGCGGAAGACGGCACCGGATGCGTCCACACGGCGCCCGGCCATGGCCGCGAGGACTATCAGACGGCCTTGCGCTATGGCCTTGAAGTCTATAGCCCGGTCAGCGACTCCGGAGAAATTACCGAGGGATTGCCGGAATATCGCGGCAAAAAGGTTTTCGATGCAAACCCGGCCATCATTAACCTGCTCCGGCAGCGCGGCACGCTCGCGGGCTCAGAAGGCTCGATTGAACATTCTTATCCGCATTGCTGGCGTTGCCACAGTCCGGTCATCTTCCGCGCCACGGAACAGTGGTTCATCTCCATGGAGCATAAGGAATTAAGAGAGCGGACGTTAGAGGAGATCAAAAAAGTCCACTGGTCGCCGGAATGGGGCGAAGAGCGTATTTCCAATATGATTGCCACGCGGCCCGACTGGTGCATCTCCCGCCAGCGCGCCTGGGGCGTGCCGATCACGGTTTTCCATTGCGAAGCGTGCGATAGACCTCTGATGGATGCGAAGCTGGCCCGGCCCGCCGTGGAACTCTTCCGTAAGGAAGGAGCTGACGCCTGGTATACGCATCCGATTGAGGACCTGGTCGCCGCGGGCGCCCGTTGCCCGGATTGCGGGGGGACGAAGCTGCGGCGGGAAACCGACATCCTCGATGTGTGGTTCGATTCCGGCTCCAGCCATCTTGCAGTGCTGGGGCATCGTCCAGACCTGCCTTGGCCGGCGGATGTTTACCTGGAAGGCGGAGACCAATATCGCGGCTGGTTTCACAGCTCGCTGCTGGTTGCGCTCGTGACGCATGGCGGCGCGCCCTATCGCCAGGTGCTGACGAACGGCTGGGTGCTGGATTCCGAGGGTCGCGCGATGTCAAAATCGCTCGGCACCGGCGTCCAGCCCGAGGAAGTCATTAAGACGCACGGAGCGGAGATTCTGAGGCTCTGGGCGGCCTCCGTGGATTTCCGCGAGGATGTGGTGATCTCGCCGGAAATCCTCACCCGCTTATCTGAAGCCTATCGCAAGCTGCGGAATACGTTTCGCTATTGCCTGGCGAATCTTTATGACTTCGATCCAACAAAAGATCTGATTGCCGCAGGTGAACTTGAGGAAATTGACGCCTGGGCGCTCGAACGAACCGCGCAGGCGCTGGAACAGATTGGCAAAGGATATGAACGATTTGAGTTCCATCGTGTTTACCGCGTGCTATGCGATTTCGCCACGGTGGACTTGAGCGCCTTCTATTTCGACATCCTGAAAGACCGCCTCTATACTGCTCCGGAGCGTTCCAGGCGGCGGCGTTCGGGGCAGACGGCCCTCTATCGGATTCTGGATGCCCTCGTGCGCGCTGCGGCGCCGCTGCTTTCCTTTACGGCAGATGAAGTCTGGTCGCACATGCCGGCTCCGCACCTCCGTGAAGCGAGCGTTCATCTGGCGCAGGCTATTGCGCCGCAGGAACTGCGCCATGGGTTGCCGGTTTCGCTTGCGGGCAACCTTGAAAAATGGGAACGGCTGATTGTGGCGCGGAATGACGTTCTGAAAGCTCTGGAATCAGCCCGCCAGGAGAAATTGATCGGCAGCGGACTGGAGGCCAGAGTTTATCTGGACCCTCAGGGGATGCTCAAACCGGTGCTGCAAGAATATCGCTCGTTTCTTCCCACGCTCTTCATTGTCTCGCAGGTGGAAATCGACTCGCGCTGGCCTTCCGGCGTCCGCACCACGCAGTTGCCCGGGCTTAAAATCGGAGTGGCGAAAGCCGCCGGAGGAAAATGTGAGCGGTGCTGGAATTATTCCGAGCATGTGGGCGAAAATAGAGATTATCCCACGGTGTGCGAGCGCTGCTCAGAGGCTTTGGCGGAGATTGAGGGAGAAAGAGAGTAGGCGGTTGTCAGTGTTCTGCAGCCTGACGCTCCAGGGGGTCGCGCCCGCGTGACTCGCAAACCGTAACTGGCAACCGGTCGCCGACTGATTTGACGTCTGAACCTCTGGTGATTCGCGTTCATCGTTATTCGCGCTTCTTCTATGCCGCCATTGCCTTATTGGTTTTTATTGGAGACCAACTCTCGAAAGCCATGGTGGAGCAGTTTGTTCCCCTCCATGCCACCGTTCCCGTTATTCCTCATTTTTTCAATCTGACCCACACACATAATGCTGGAGCGGCTTTTGGCCTGTTTTCGGATTCGCCCACGCCCTGGAAGACAGGCTTATTGGTGGCCGTTTCGCTGATTCTACTTGCCGCGGTGGTTACTGTGGCGATGAAGAGCCGACGCTTGCAGTGGGAAGTTGGCGTCGCGCTGGCTCTAATCATGGGCGGCGCTGCCAGCAATCTGCTGGATCGGGTACGTTACGGGCGCGTGACAGACTTCCTGGATTTTTACTTTCGCGATTATCACTGGTTCACCTTCAACCTGGCGGATAGCGCCATTGTAGTAGGCGCTCTTTTGCTGGTCATCCACTTGATTGGAGGCGAGTGATCGCCGGAAGGGCGACGCTCAACAGGACCTGACGCTTGGGGTTGCTGCCAAAAGGCCTTAGGGTCCGAAAGCAAAGCCGCACGGCTCATCTCGAAATTTTTCTTGCGCCGCAAAGATTTTTGTCATGCGAGCTGTATCTTGTTCTCGTGAGCGCTGCTTTCTGAAATTTGGCATTTGAAATTTGGCTTCGGGTTGCGGACCTGTCGCGCTGTGCTACGCCCATACTTTTATGGCAGAGACGAAGGAACTTGTGGTTGCGCCTGAGGACTCCGGCCAGCGACTGGATAGTTTTCTGGCCCGGCAATTGCCGGATTGGAGCCGCAGCCAGTTGCAGAAGCTGATCCGTTCCAGGCATGTTGAGATCGGGTCGCGCGTCATCGAAAAGGCCGGCGAGAGTCTGAGGGCCGGCGACTGCGTTCGTATATCTCTTGAGAAAAAGCCGGAGCCGCGCGCGGTGGCCGAAGAGCTGCCGATCGATGTGGTCTATGAAGATGACGATTTGGTAGTCATCAATAAACCTGCGGGAATGGTGGTGCATCTGGGCGCAGGCATAACTTCCGGCACCGTTGTCAACGCTCTGCTTTTTCACATCCGCCAGCTTTCCGCCGCCGGGGGAGACGAGCGTCCCGGGATTGTGCATCGCCTGGACAAGATGACCTCCGGCTTGATGATCGTCGCCAAGAACGATTTTGCTCATCGGAAGCTGGCTGCGGACTTTAAAGCTCGCGCCGTCCAGAAAACGTATACCGCCCTGGTGCATGGCCGATTGACTCAGGACGTTGGCATGATTAATTCACCAATCGGCCGCGATCCCATGCGGCGCCTGCGCATGAAGACCGGCGGGCTTCGAGCGCGCGAGGCGCGGAGCAGCTACAAGGCGCTTCGCCGGTTCGCGCACTTTACGCTGCTCCAGGTTTTTCCGCACACCGGCCGCACCCATCAGATTCGAGCTCACTTGAGTTCCATCAAACATCCCGTGGTGGGCGATGCGCTTTATGGCGCGCCGGCGCGAATTCGAGTTCGCGGCAGGGAACAGAACACGCTTCCGCGCACTTTCCTCCATGCCTCGGCTCTTTCCTTTGCGCACCCACGCACCGGGAATTTGATCTCGCTCGAAGCGCCCCTGCCGGAAGAACTTCAGAACTTCCTCGACTTGATCTCAGATCTGTAGGGGCGCATGACATGCGCCCTGGCAGACAACGTCCGCGCCCATATGCTGCTGTACTCACGGCTTCTGCTTTTTTGCCGGATCGGTTTACGGTGGATTCTGGGACGACAATGGAAGGGACGGGGCGAGCAAGCCTGTAAGCCGAATTCTGTAGCCCGCCGAGGCGGGCGGCGATCATTCCTCTACGCCCGGCATTGCTGCCGGGCTCAAGCAACCTACCCGAGAGTCATCTGTGCCCTGATTTTCGGTGCGCCGAAAACCGCGGGTGCATTGCGGAGCGGGCCGCTCCTCCTCTCCTATTTGGTCTTGCTCCGTATGGGGTTTGCCCTGCCGCAGGCATCACTGCCTGCGCGGTGCGCTCTTACTTTAAGGCTGCTGACGCAACCCGCACCTTTTCACCCTTACCTCGCGTTGTAGCGCCGGTGTCCTCACCGGCGTTTTTCGGCGCTGCGGACAGCGCCGCTACAGGCGCCGAGGCGGTATATTCTCTGTGGCACTTTCCGTACAGGAGACGTACGTCCAACCCGGTGGAATCCATCTCCTGCCCTCGCCGTTAGCGAGCACACTGCCCTGTGGAGTTCGGACTTTCCTCTCCCATGCTTCATCGAATTGCCAATGCAATCCAGCCAGCATAGCAGCGATCGCCCAGCTTACTCGCCCAGGTTCTATGATAGCAAGGTCAGCATCAGCTTTCCAAACGCGCCATCGGATTTTTAAACGCTCGGATTAAATTTCTCTAAACAAAAGAATTTACCTTCAGAAAAGTCTTGACAAGAACTTGTAACAATACTACATATAGTGGCAGCGTTGCGTGTCACCCCAAGGAGTGGCGCCGCGCGTGAGTTACAGAAATTTTGGAGAGGAGGTAAAGTCGCTGATGCCCGCAAAGAAAAAAGCAGCTAAGAAGAAGAGATAAGTTTTAAGTCTCTCATTTTCTCCTTTCCCCAGGCCCGCTCTGAAAAGAGCGGGCCTTTTTTATTCAGAAGGTTTGTCAGGCTGTTGAGGAATCCGCGTGAGCGGGGTGAAGCCAGCGCACCAGTATTGAAAGCTCCGGCGAGATAAAATCGCCGCTAGCTCCGCGGGCGCGCCCTTTCAGCTTCAGCGAGAGTCTTAGCCTCTGGGTCTGCCTCTAGATCGTAGGCGGAAGGCTTGGTAAAAAAAGGGCGAGGTTGCACTCGGGCCATGCCGCGAACCCATGTGCCGGGAGGCCGATGGAGACGGGCGTTAAACAGCCTTACATCTTCGTTAAAAAGTTCGCGGCGCTCGGCGATTCTTTCCTCAATTTCGAGCAAGCGGCTTTGAAGTTGCGCAAACGTGTTGTTGCTCTTCAGATCCGGATAGCTTTCGGCTTCGGAGAAAAGTTTTTGCAGGGCATGCGTGAGCCGCGCGTCGGCCCGCGCTTTCTCCTCAACGGATGCCGCCCTCTGGCAGGCGCTTCGAGCCTCGGGGATGAGCTTGAAGCCTTCGTGCTCTGCGGGCATGTAGCTTCGGCAGGTCTGGATGAGACGAGGCAGTTCATCGTTTCTTTGTTTCAGCAACGTCTCAATATTCAGCCAGTCTTTATTCAGCTCACTATTCGCGCGCTTCAGCCCGCGCGCCGATCGGATGAGAAGAAGAATTCCAATCAATATAACGGCAAAAATGATAGCCAGAGCAATAACAACGCTTTCCATAATCTGTCTCATGCTAGCGGAAGAGACTGCTGCAATGCAAATCCGTCTTCATGCCAACTTCAGGGCGCACGCACAGTCTTGATTGGGGTATTGCATACCTCCCGTTGTTTGGAATGTGTCGACACGTGCAACCCCAAGAACAGACGAATATCGGCTGCCCGCTAACACCCGCTTATCCGGAAACCAGGCGCAGAACCGATTTGCGGGCCGAGGCGGTTGTTATATACTTTTGCATCGTCCCGGAGTTGGCCATGAAAACTCATCCTCTTTTACGCATTTCATTTTTATGCCTGCTTGCCGCCGCCTCTCTGTTTGCACGTGCGCCACGCGGAGGAGCCCCGCAGCAACTTACTCCTGCTGAGGTTGACCGCCAGGCCGACGCCCTGCTCGCCAAGTTAACCCTCGAACAGAAGATCAAGCTGATTGGCGGAGTGGATGGCATGTTCACTTACGCGATGCCACAGATTGGCCTGCCACGGCTGAAAATGTCGGACGGGCCGATGGGCGTTCGCACCTGGGGTCCCACCACCGGCTACGCGGCGGGGGTAGGTCTTGCCGCCTCGTGGGATACGGCGCTTGCGCGGAAGATCGGGGTGGCGCTCGGGAGTGATGCCCGGGCGCGCGGCGTTAATTTCCTGCTCGGCCCCGGCGTGGACATCTACCGTGAGCCGATGAACGGGCGCAACTTCGAGTATTTCGGCGAAGACCCCTATCTCGCCTCGCGCATCGCGGTGAACTATATTGAGGGCGTGCAGAGCCAGGATGTGGTCGCCACCATCAAGCACTACGCCTTGAACAACTCGGAATATGACCGCCACAATGAAAACTCCATTGTGGATGAGCGCACACTGCATGAGATCTATCTCCCCACCTACGAAGCGGCTGTGAAAGAAGCGCATGTGGGCGCAGTGATGGATTCCTACAATCTCATTGACGGCGAGCACGCCACTCAAAACAAAATGCTGAACACCGAAATCCTCAAGAAGGAGTGGGGGTTCCGCGGCATTCTGATGTCTGACTGGGGCGCCACTTATGACGGCATCGCCGCCGCCAACGCTGGGCTGGACCTCGAAATGCCCTCCGCGCGATTTATGAACGCCGAGACCCTGTTGCCGGCGATCCGGGCGGGCAAAGTCTCTGTGGCCACAATCGACGACAAGGTGCGGCGCATCCTGCGAGTGGCGCTCCGTTTCGGATTCCTCAACCACGACCAGACGGACCTGAAGATTCCGCTCTACAATCAGGCATCGCGCCAGGTAGCGCTCGAATCTGCTGAAGAGAGCCTGGTGCTGCTCAAGAACGAGGGTCATTTACTGCCGCTTGACCGCAATCGGATTCACGCCATCGCTCTGATCGGGCCGGACGCTTACCCGGCGGAAGCTTCCGGCGGCGGCAGCGCTCACGTGACCTCGTTCAACGCTGTCAGCTATCTCACCGGACTGAGCGACGCTCTGAGAGCGCAAGTCACAGTCTATTGGAGCCCTGGCATTCGTGATCTGCCGTCGATTTTTGGCGAGGGCGGCTTCACCGGGAGCAGTTTTACGGTGGATGAAGCTGGAACGCATCCCGGACTGCGCGAGGAGAAGTTTACTGGCGGCAGCTTCGCCGGCACCCCTTCCAGCACGCGCACGGTGATGCATGTGAATTCATTCGGAGGCAACCAGTTTGCTCCGCCTTCTCCGGTGCGCCCGGCCTATCGTTGGACGGGCTACTACACGCCGAAGGTTTCAGGTCCGCAGCGCTTCATCGTGGCAGCCGTGGGCGGCGACGGCTACACGCTCTACGTCAATGGCAAGCAAGCGCTTCAGGCGCTTCCCCATCGCGCGGAGGGTCAGTCGCCGCAGTGGATGGACCTGGATCTTCCCGCCGGTCAGCCTGCCTCAATCCGGTTCGATTACCTGCCGCAGACCAGCCGCATCCGCGTGGGCTTCGGAGTAATTCCTGCGGGGCAGATGTTGCTGCCCGATGTTGAGAAAATTGCAGCTCAGGCGGATGTGGCGATCGTTTCTGTGGGTTTCGATCCCGCCACGGAGTCGGAAGGCCACGACCGGACGTGGAGGCTGCCCATCGGTCAGGATGACTTGATTCGAGCCGTGGCTGCGGCAAATCCGCACACGATTGTCGTTGTCACCTCGGGTGGAGGCGTCGAAACCAGCGGATGGCTCGATCGCGTGCCGACGTTGATCGAAGGCTGGTATGGCGGTTCGGAGGCGGGCACGGCGCTGGCGAAAGTTCTCTTTGGACTCGACACCTTCGGCAAACTACCGATCAGTTGGGAGCGTCGCCAACAGGATAATCCTTGCTACAAGAACTACTATGAAGAGCCCGGCACTCACAATGTCGTGTACCGTGAGGGCATCTTTCTTGGTTATCGTTACTACGACCACAGCGCGGTGAAGCCACTGTTCCCCTTCGGCTTCGGCCTTTCCTACACGACATTTGCCTTCAACCATCTTCGCGTGACGCCCGGGGAGGCCAGCGCAGATCAGCCGATCACCGTCAGCTTCGACGTCACCAACACCGGCCAGCTTACCGGCGACGAAATCGCCCAGATTTACGTGGGCGATCCCTCAGCCAGCGTCCCGCGTCCCATCAAAGAACTCAAGGGTTTCGAGCGTATCACCCTCAATCCTGGTCAGACGAAGCGGGTCTCCGTCACTCTGAACCGCCGGTCACTCGCGTATTGGGATGTGAAGTCACATGGCTGGAAGGTAGACCCAGGCAAATTCATGGTCTACGTGGGCGATTCGTCTGAAAACGTGCCGCTCAAGGCCGCGTTTCAGGTGAAATAAGAAGCCACAAGACCCTTTATTTTGACAACGTTCCCTGCCCGCAGGTATACTTGATGGTACGCACTGCTTAAGCGAAGCCCTCATATTGACCGTCAACGGCAAGCGAATTGTATTCATCAGCTTTCACAAGAAAGTGCAACGTCGCGTGAGGGGGAGATTCTCCCAAGGCATGATGCGGTTTGGCGCCTGGAAAGACCTGATCTGAAGGGTAGCCTGCCTGATCATTTCTTCCGCGCATCTGAGAAAGGAATAGATATTCCATGGGTGATCAAGAACTGATTCCTACGTCACATCAGGTTCCTGTCAACATCGAAGACGAAATGCGGAACTCGTATCTGGATTATGCCATGAGCGTGATCATCGGGCGAGCGCTGCCCGACGTCCGCGATGGCTTGAAGCCGGTGCATCGCCGCATCCTGTATGCCATGTACAAGGAAGGCATCACTTCCGACAAGCGCTACACGAAGTGCGCGGGCGTGGTGGGCGAAGTCATCAAGAAATATCACCCGCATGGCGATGCGGCCGTCTATGACGCGCTGGTGCGCATGGCGCAGGATTTTAACATGCGCTACCCGCTGATTGACGGGCAAGGCAATTTCGGCTCTGTGGATGGCGACCCTGCTGCGGCCTACCGGTATACGGAATGCCGTTTGTCGCGTGTGGCTGAAGAACTGCTGGCCGACATTGAGAAAGAGACGGTCGATTTCGTCCCGAATTTTGACGAGTCCACCGAAGAGCCCCTCGTGCTCCCCACTCGCGTTCCGAACCTGCTGGTGAACGGGTCGGACGGCATTGCCGTGGGAATGGCCACCAAAATTCCGCCGCATAATCTCTCTGAGATTATTAGCGCCGTCATCCTGCTGGTTCAGAAGCCCCAGGCTACGCTCGACGAAGTGCTGGAGCTTATTCCGGGACCGGATTTCCCCACCGGAGCGTTTATTTACGGCAAGTCGGGCATCAAATCCGCCTACGCCACCGGGCGCGGGCAGTTCACAATGCGTGCCAAAGCCGCGATTGAGCGGCCGACGAAAGAGAAGCAGCAGATTGTGGTGACGGAAATTCCCTTTCAAGTGAACAAGGCGAAGATCATCGAGCGCATTGCGCAGCTTGTGCAGGATAAGAAAATCGAAGGCATCTCCGACGTGCGCGACGAGTCGGACCGCGAAGGGATGCGCGTTGTCGTGGAGCTTAAGCGCGGCGAGCAGCCGGAAGTGATTCTGAACAATCTCTACAAGCATACGCAGCTTCAGGAAACTTTCGGCATGATCCTGCTCGCCATCGTCAACGGGCAGCCACGAACGCTTTCCCTGATCGAGACTCTGCAGCTCTTTATCGATCATCGCGTCACGGTGGTGCGCCGACGGACGGCCTATGATCTTCGCAGGGCGCAGGAGCGCGCGCATATTCTCGAAGGCTTTCTGAAAGCGCTCCAGAATCTCGACGCCGTCATCAAGCTGATCCGGGCTTCAAAAACGCCGAAGGAAGCGCGTGAAGGATTGATGACGCAATTTGAGTTCACCGAGCGGCAGGCGCAGGCGATTCTGGAATTGCAGTTGCAGCGGCTCACCGCCCTCGAACGCGATAAGATTCAGGAGGAATACGACGAGCTGCAAAAGAAGATTGCCCAATATCAGGAAATCCTCAGCAGCGAAAAGGCGCTGAAGAAAGTGATTGTGGATGAGCTCAAGCAGGTGCAGAAAGAATTCGGAGATGAGCGGCGAACCCAGATCATTGAGGAGCAGGCGGAAATCCGGCTGGAAGACCTGATCACGATGGAGGACGTGGTGATCACCGTGTCACATTCCGGCTATCTCAAACGTACTCCCCTCACGACTTATCGCCAGCAGGGGCGCGGGGGCAAGGGGCGACTAGGCATGAGGACGCGCGAAGAGGATATTGTGGAGCATCTCTTCATCGCCTCGACCCACAGCTATATTCTCGTCTTTACCAACACCGGCAAGCTTTACTGGCTGAAGGTTTATGAAATCCCCGATGTGGGCGCGGCAGGCAAGGGTAAGCACATTCTTAATCTGGTAAATCTCGCCTCGGGCGAAAAGACCGCCGCGGTGCTGGCCGTGAAAGAATTGCCGGACGAGCCGAAGGATGTCAGAGTGGATGGGAAGGAATATGCCGCCGAGGGCTATGTCGTGCTTGCCACGCGCCGCGGGCTGATCAAGAAGACCCGCCTGGCAGAATTTTCAAACCCCAACTCGCGGGGAATCCTGGCGATGAAGATCGAAGAGGGAGATGAACTGATCGCCGTCAAGCTCACCACCGGGCGCGATACCATCTTCCTGGCCACTCACGAAGGCATGGCGATTCGCTTTTCGGAGCAGGACGTTCGGGATATGGGCCGCGCAGCCTATGGCGTCTACGCCATGGACCTCGACAAAGACGATTACATCGTGGGGATGGAAATTGTCGGTGAAAAGGAATTGATCCTTTCCGTCACGGAAAAGGGCTACGGCAAACGGACTCCCATCACCGAGTATCGCTTGCAGTCGCGCGCTGGCAAGGGCGTGATCAATGTGAAGACGACTGAGCGCAACGGAAAAGTGGTGGGCGTCCTCAGCGTTGCGGAGGATTCTGAAGTGATGCTGATTACGCAGCAGGGGAAAATCACCCGGCTCGATTCAGGTGAGATTCGGGAGTGCGGGCGTTCAACGCAGGGCGTGCGCTTGATTACTTTGGAAGAAGGAGATCAAGTGGCGGCAGCCTGCCTGGTGAGGGTTGAAGAAAATGGCAACGGCGAGCTGAGTCCGGAGCCTACACAAAGAACATTGATCCAGTAATGGAAGTCACCGGCTGTGGCACCGGTGTCTCCCCCACTGGTGCACACATTCCAAATACCAGGATGTATGCCACACTCTACGTCAAATTACCTGAGACGGCGTTAACAAGGAATCGATGCGCATCGTCCCAGGTCTGAGAGGGATTAATGACACCGGCTCTCCCAAGGGCCAACTTAACGCTTGCCGCCAGCGCATTGCACTCAGTGGGACTAGGAACGGGATGGACGACACGGCTGGGGAATTCGTCGTAAGTCCTGCCGTCCAAGTGGCGCCCTGCCGCGGACTTGCGTACTCCACCCCATTGTTTGAAGAAGAAGGCCACGCCATATCGACGGCACTGGTCCCGAATGGAAAGCACCCATTGCTTGTTCACTGGCCTGGCGCGAGGACCACTTTCCCCTCCAACGATCACCCAATTCATACCCTGCAAGTCCAATAAGCCCAGGTCTTCCAGTAAGGGTTCAATCGAAAGAAAACGAACCCGCGCGGGTGCAGATTGTAGGTTTTCAATGCGCGGGAAACCGTATTTGCGATTCTCGACGCTGACACCCCACCAGATGTGGGGCTGGGACGCGGCAAATCCAAGTTTCGTGGAGAGAAGGTCTCGCATACGTTGTGAGCGCTTGGTGAGGACCTGGAAAGTGTGCCATCTTGCAGTAACCATTACCGTTGCGACTGCTGCAATGTAATCATCCGGCAAGTCTTCATGAAAAAGATCGCTCATTGAATTCACGAAAATCATCCTAGCCTGCATTATTCGCGAACCGACAGCGGAGCAGGCGTGTGAGACGTTCCGTTCTGCTTGACGGTGGTTCGGAAGAATCGCCGGTAGCCCTCGGGCGGCGATTTTCGGTGCTGGAGGAGAGAGCAGCATAAATGGGGCTGATTGTAGAGACACTCCTGCCCGGCACTTGTCAAGAATGTTGTGTCTGGCAGATTGATTTTCATTCCTCCGTCTCGAATCTGGACTGAAAGATGGCGTTGAATTGGTCGAGGGCGTTCTGGACGGAGGAGGCGACGCGGCGCCAGCGCCCAGTTTCGAGCTGGGAGACGGCTAAGCCCAGCTTGAGCTTCAGGGTCTCTTCCGAGTGGAAGTAACCGCCGCTGTTGCG
>CADDZJ010000034.1 GCA_902812415.1 Acidobacteriota bacterium | reverse complement strand
AGGCGATCTCTCGTGCTATACTTCAGCAAGTCGTTAGCGGGGTCTTGAGGGGTAATGAAAAGCTGCACCGCCTGCCGCGCAACCTATCCCAACGATTACAGCCATTGCCCGCGTGATGGAACGCCTCTTGTCGAAGCGGGAGCCTGGTCTGAAGGCGCCATCATTCGCGGAAAGTACCGCATTCTCTCGAAGGTGGGTCAAGGGGGGATGGGCGCGGTTTACAAAGCCTATCACGTGCTGTTTGGCGAGTTGCGCGCGCTCAAAGTGATCAACCCGGAACTGCTGAGTGATGAGCTGTTCGTGAAGCGCTTCAAGCAAGAGGCTGTGATCGCGCGCAAGCTCGACCATCCGAACGCCGTGCGCGTGGACGATATCGATGAATCGGAAGATGGCCGTCCGTTTATGGTGATGGAATTCATCGAAGGGGAGAGCCTGAAAAACCGGATTCAGGCGCGCGGCCCGTTGCCGGTTCCTGTGGTCTGTTCGATTGTGAAACAAGTAGCCTCTGCGCTGGACGCGGCGCATCACCTGGGGATGATTCATCGGGATATCAAGCCGGCGAACATTGTGCTCGTCCAGACGCCAAAAGGAGAGCAAGCCAAGGTCCTGGATTTTGGGATTGCCAAGTTTCGGGAAGCTCACCTTGCGGAAACCGGAGAGATGACGCTGACCGGCACGGGAGTGGTCATCGGGACGCCTCAGTATATGTCGCCCGAGCAGGCGATGGGGAGGCGCAGCGGTGAGCTCGACGGCCGCAGCGACCTTTACTCGCTGGGCGTCGTCATGTACCAGATGCTGACTGGGGAGCTGCCTTTCAAGGCTGACACCACAATGGAATTGCTGATGGCGCACATCAACACGCCGCCTCGGCCCATTCTCGAGGCGAGGCCCGATTTGCAGATTTCGCCTGCCCTCGCCGGAATCGTGATGAAGTGCCTGGAGAAGAAGCCGGAACTCCGCCCGGCGACCGGCAGGGCCCTGATCGAAGAATTGAACGGTGTCCTGAATGACGGGGCAAAAGCCGGGGACGCTGCAGGCCTGGCGGCTCAGGCCGCTCCGGCCGAAGTGGGAGCCACGCAGGTTTTAGGCGCAGGCGGCGTCCCCACCCTGCGGTCGCCTGCTGCCGGACCCACGCCCGGAACCCAGGCGTTTCCGTCTCAGGCATCAACGGCTCCGACGACTGCGGCGACGCCAGCGGTAGCCTCAGCACCCCAAGCCGCAAGCGCCAGGGGTCTCAGATGGGTTGTGGCCTTGCTGGTAGTGACGTTGGCGGCGGTCGGTGGATTCGCGGTGTGGCACTACAAGGTCCACCATTCCACCACTGCCGCGGCCGCTTCAGCCAACTCCAATTCGACAAGCTCAGCAAATTCGGCTAGTTTGCCAAACTCGACGGGCCAACCGCCCGCGCAATCGCCCGCTGCTTCTCTGCCTTCAACGAGCCCGAGCGTCGCTTCTGAAAAACCCGCCGAGAGTACTTTGACTGAAACGCCAGGCGCAAAAACGATTTCACGCAAGACCGAAGCCCAATCCCCAGCCACCAAGGCTCCAAAAACCCAGAAAGCGGAGACCCAGAAGCTTCTGGCCAAGTCCTCTCCCCCACCCGCATCACCGCAACCCGCTCAGCCAGCTCAAACCAGGAGCACGGCTTCAGTCCCCGCGCCCGTCGAAACCTCCGGCCCGTCAGGCGACCTGGTGCTGACGAGTTCGCCGGGCGCCATCCTTTACATCGACGGCAAAGAAGCGGGCACCGTCAATAATTCCGGGCAGATTGTGGTGAGGAACGTTGCGGCAGGAACGCACCAGCTTCGGCTGGGATACCCAGGCTTTCCGGGCTACCAGTACAGCATCAATGTTTCGCCCGGAGGGACGGCATTCGTGACCGCCAAGGCCGAGGGCGCGGAAGGCCCGCATCCTTCGGTGATTGCAACTCCAAACAGCCTTGGCTCGGCGACCGCTGCAGGGTCAAGCGCGCCAACGGCGGCACAGGCCGCCAGCTTCAGAGTGACTCACCTGCACAAATTTGGCTCCTGTCAGGGAACGCTGGTGGTCACAAAGGACGCCATCGCCTACCACGCCAGCAATAGCAAGGATTCGTTTCAGTCTCCCCTCCAAGGCATTAATTGGGGAACCGATCTCCACGGAGACTTCTACGTTCGTCTCCGAAACGGCAAAGTTTTTACGTTCCGCTCGCAGTCACCCTCGACGATCGTGGCAACGATTAATCGCAATGCTGGCGTCGCGCAACCCCACCTTGCCGGTCCTTGACTTCAGGGAATCCCCCTCGCCGCGTAAGATTAAGGGTGAAGCGCGCGGAAATCCAGAGAGCCAAGGGGAGAAGGGAAACGTTTCTCGATTTTGAATCAGGAATCAACCGCTGAAAGGCGTTGGCATGCCTAAGATCAAGTCGCTGCGCTCACACCTGCTTCGGCTTCTCTCGCTGATTTATACCCACGGGCGCATTTCACGGAGCCAGCTTGCGGATTACGCCGGCTACAGCACCTTCCTGGTCTCGAAGCTGGCCGAACGCCTTCTCAAGGAGGGACTGGTCGTTGAGGTGGGCGCTGGAGTCTCCTCCGGCGGTCGGCCTCCCACGTTGCTCGCCATCAATCCCGATATCGGGCGGCTGGTGGGCATCCACATGGGTACGATCAATCTCCGCGCTGTGATCACCAACCTGAGCGGCGACGTCCTGGCTCACCGGATCGACAAGAGCCAGGTGGACAAAGGGCCGGAAGTGGCTCTGCAACATATGCTGAGCCTTATTCAGGAGCTTCTCCGGCAGGCCCGTGTGAAGCCTGAAAAACTCTCAGGTATCGGCATCGGAATCGCCGGCGTCCTGGATCGCGAAAAGGGAATTACATTGTCATGGCCCAAAGTCCCTTCCTGGACGGACGTGCCCGTCAAGAGCATCGTTGAGCGGAGCTTTAAAACTCTGGTCGAAGTGGATGACACGCCCAGGACGATGGCCCTGGCTGAAAAGCGCTTTGGCAAAGCGCAGAACGCGAAAGAATTCATTTATCTTGCCTTGGGAGCGGGAACCGGCGCCGCGCTTTTCCTGAACGGGCAACTCTACACGGGTACGGGAGGCTTCGCGGGGGAATTCGGTCATACCACGATTGACGAGCGCGGGCCGCTGTGCTCGTGTGGCAATCGCGGCTGCCTGGAAGTGATGGTCTCCGCTTCAACCCTTATCCACCGGGCCGAAGAAGCGCTGGCAACCGGATTAAGCAGCCAGTTGTATCGCATTGCCCGCGAGAATGGCGGACAGTTGAATCTGGACTCGATCGCCCGGGCGGCTGAAGCCAACGACCGATTCTCCCTGGGGCTGCTTTCTGAAACCAGCCTGCACGTCGCCACAGGCGTGACGAGCCTCATCAATCTGTTGAATCCGGAATTGATTATCCTGGGTGGCGGATTGATTCAGGGGATTGGGCGATGGCTGCTGCCCTCGATCCAGCGCCTGGTCCAGGAACGGGCGATGCCCAATCCCGCTAACCAGGTGTCGATTGAGCTTTCAGAGTTAAGTGAAATTGACTGGGCGCGCGGCTCGACGCTCCTGGTCTCAGAGAAGGTCCTTCAGCGCACGTTGCCGGTCCGACGGAAGGTCTGATCAGACCGGCTGGAACGCTCCCCTTCGACGCAAAGGTTTTCCGATTTACGATCCAAGACGCTGTAATCAATGGAAATGGCCAGGACTGTTTGTTTTCTATGCCTACTTAACTACATTTTATAAAAAAGTGGTTGACAGGCCGTACGGCCTGAGTTATAGATAATCAGCTACGAATGGCTTTTATCGTTCGCTGATTGGAATTTGCAGGCCCGTTTTGAGAATTTCAACTTAAATGCTCGCTTTTTTATGAAACGATCAATATGGTCTGGCGATGGCCGGGTGGAGTTAGTGGAAGCGCCTGCTCCGGACGCGAGTTCGCTCGGCCCGACCGAAGTCCTGATACGGGTCAAGGCGGTAGGCATTTGCCGGACCGATATTCACATCCTCGATGGGCGATTTCCCCAGGTGCAGCCGCCGCGGGTTTTGGGTCACGAGATTGCGGGTATCGTCGAGCAAGTGGGTTCTCAGGTGACGCGCGCTCGTATCGGCAGCCGCGTCACATGCGATTCGGTCGTTGGCTGCGGGCAATGCTATTTCTGTCGCGCAGGAAGCCGTCAATTCTGCGTCACAGGCTATGAATTGGGCTTCACCCGCGATGGGGGATGCCAGGAATGGCTGGTCCTGCCGGAAGAGAACATTCATCCAATTGCTGACTCCATTTCGATGGAAGAGGCCGCCATCCTGGATATGGAAGTCTATGCCGCCCTGAGAAAGCCGGGCATTCGCTCAAGCGATATCGTGCTCATTGAAGGTCCGGGACCTGCGGGGCTGGTGGCAAGTCAGGTGGCGCGGATCTTGGGCGCGCGCTGCGTGCTCCTTTCAGGCGACTCGGGAAAGCGGCTTGAACTGGGAAAATCGCTTGGTGTCGATCGGACCATTCATATTCACAAAGAGGACCTGGCTCAGGTCATTCAACAGGAAACTCAAGGACGGGGAGTGGATCTGGTGATGGACTGCGCAGGCACTGCGGAATCCTTTCGACAGGCGCTCGAAGCGGTGGCTCCGGGAGGCAGGGTGGTGCTCTACGGCGTGTATCCTGATCCTCTTCCGCAGGTTTCAATCGTACCCATCATCCTGAAGGATCTCGTCGTCTACGGTTCTCTTTCCGACCGGAAATACTGGGATGAAGTCATCGCGTTGGTGGAGACCGGCCGCTTGAACCTGAAGCGGCTGATCACCCACACCTTTCCTCTTGAGGAGACTGCCAAGGCCTATGACTACGTGCGTCATCAGAAGGACGGAGCCTTAAAGGTCGTCTTGCAACTGTGACGCTTGGAAACCATGCGGGCGAACGCGGGGAGAATTCCGGCGCTTATCGTCATCTCCAGGGAGGTGAGTTATGTTGCGCTTCAGAATGCGAATGGAAGCTTTGCTGGCCGTCGGTTTATTGGCCGTCGTTCTCTATCCGGCGACGGCATTCAGCCAGGGCAGCTCGGTGGGCGTCATCACAGGGCTGATCACCGATCCGAGCGGCGCCGCCGTGCCGGGAGCGACGATCACGGTCCGAAATGTCGGCACGAACTTCATGAGAGAGATGAAGACGGACTCGACCGGCAATTACACCTTTTCCGATCTTCCCGTGGGAACGTATGATCTGGAGGTCGCCGCGCAAGGCTTCCTGACTGCAAAAGTCACGGCCATCAAGCTGGAAGTGAATGCCGCCCTGCGCCAGGACGTGCAGATGAAGGTGGGCCTGGCCACGCAAACCGTCAGCGTCAGCGCCGCGCCCCCCATGCTGAATACGGAAAACGCCAGCGTCGGCCAGGTGGTCGGATCGACCGAAGTGGCTCAACTCCCTTTGAACGGCCGCGATTTTCAGCAGCTCCAGTTGCTCTCGCCCGGAACGGTTTCAACCACGAATTTTCAAACGAGCGCGGGATTGAACGCCGGCGCAAGCGCGCTGACCACGAATGAAACCATGAATGTCTCAAACGGAGGACGGCCCGGGCAGGTGCTGTTCACGGTGGGCGGCGCGGATGATTCAAACCAAAACGGACGAGGGATTCTCTGGCGGCCTTCCATTGACGAGATCCAGGAATTCAAAGTGCAGACTTCCAACATGTCCGCCCAATTCGGGTACGGCAGCAGCGTGGTGAATGTTTCAATCAAGTCGGGCACCAATCAACTCCACGGCGACGCCTACGAGTTTCTTCGCAACGACGCTTTTGATTCGAGAAGCTTCTTCGCCCCATCGGTCGAGCCCTTGAAGCGCAATCAATTCGGATTTACGGTGGGTGGGCCGGTGTGGGTTCCCAAAGTCTACAACGGGAAAGATCACACGTTCTTCTTCTTCGCTTACGAAGGGTTGCGGCTGCGGCAAGGCGAGACCTTTTTCGCCACCGTCCCTACGGCGCAAATGCGCACGGGAGATTTTTCCGAGTTGCCGACTCAATTGTACGACCCGGCCACCACCCGGCCTGACCCCAACAAGCCCGGAAGTTATCTCCGCGACCCCTTTGCGGGCAATCAGATTCCATTGAGCCGGATCAATCCAGTCTCCAAGTTTTTCCTGGCCCCGAACTGGATTCCGCTTCCCAACCTTCCGGGGGTCACGGGGAATTTGCAGCGCCTCCTCAGCGTTCCCACTTCCTCCAATCAGACCACGACGAAGATTGATCATCGGATCGGCCAGAATGATACCTTGACCGGCCGGTTCTCGTTTACGCGCGAGAACGATGGAAGTTTCGGCCCCTATCACGGCCTGGACCCTGTTGATCCGGGCGCGAATCCCAAGCTTCCTTATAGTTACAACGGAGTTTTAGATTGGACTCACGTGATTAACCCCACAAACCTTCTCGAGGCGCGGTTTGCCGCCAGCCGGGCGAACCTTCTGTTTAATACCCCTAATCTTGGCTTAAGCCAGGATTACGATCAGGTCCTGGGCATCCAGGGATTTGGGCCGGGCATTTCGAGCGTATATCCCAGTTATCCGGTGATGTCGATTGCCGGATACACCGGCCTGCCCCAGGGTTTTCTGCTGAATTACATCTCGAACAACTTTGAGTACACAGCCAACTATACGATGGTTCGCGGGCGCCACACGTTTAAGATGGGGGAGACGTTTCGAGACTGGCAACAGAATTTGACCACCAGCGGTCAAGGCAGCGGCACGTTCAGCTTCACCGGCACTTACACGACGAATCCCGAAAGCTCGGGAAACACCGGCGCGGGCATTGCCGACTACTTTCTGGGAATTCCTTTCTCAGCCAGCCGCTACGTTCCGCCGGGCTGGTACTATCAGCGCCTGAAAAACCAATGGATGTACTTCAACGATGACTGGAAGGCGACGCAGAAACTCACCTTGACTCTGGGCGTTCGCTATGAGATCAACTGGCCCACGGCGGAAAAGTACGGTCATTTTGCGAATTTCGATCCCGCGGCCCGAAACGGCCAGGGAGCCATCGTGGTCCCCACCCCGCAATCGGTCGCTATCCCCAACCCCATCAGCTCCGTGAATCTTTCCTGGCCCTTCTATCAGCAGTTTTCCGTTTACGCCAGCCAGGTTGGGATCAATCCCACTTATTTGCGGGCGGTGGGCTACAATCACCTTGCGCCGCGATTCGGCTTGGCCTATCGCGCCACAGATAGGACCGTGATTCGAGGCGGCTACGGCATCTACTACGTTCAGCTTGACGGAAACCGGGAGAGCGAATTTGAGTCAGCGCCGTTTCTCATACGGGAGTCCGGCATCTTGAACGATCCGGTGATTCCAACTCGGACGATTCAGAACTTCCTTCCCAAAGGCTCGGCATTCAGCCAATTCGCCACCCTTTTTGCGCACGATCCCAGCGCGACGGACTTTGGCTATGCGCAAGAATGGAACTTCTCGGTGCAAAGGGAATTGCCGGGCCATTTTTCCGCCGAGCTTGGCTATGTGGGGAGCAAGGGAACAGACCTCCAGGGGGTCAGAGGAATTAATGTGCCGCTGCCGGGCCCGGGTGAGGTTCAGCCCCGGCGTCCTTATCCTGATTTCGGCTACATCCAATGGAACGAGCAATCCGCTTCATCGATTTACCACTCGATGCAATTTAAAGTCGAGCGGCGCTTCGTTCACGGCCTTTCTCTTCTGTCGGCATTCACGTGGTCAAAAAGCATCGATCATGACAGCACCGATGCGGATGGCTATTACGACCCATACCACCCGAATCTGAATCGAGGAGTTTCGGACTTCGACCTTCCACTCAACTTTACGCTGGGCGCCGTCTACAACCTGCCTGTCTTCCAAGGTTCCAAAGGCGTCACCCATGCCTTGCTGGGTGGTTGGACTCTGGCGCCGATTATCACGCTCCATTCAGGATTTCCTTTCACTCCGGCGGCCTTCGGCGATCCCTCGAATACCGGGACGAGTACGTGGGCCGATGTGGTGGCAGGATGCGATCCTCATCTCTCGAACCCCACCCCTCAGCGCTGGTTTAATACCGCCTGCTTTGCGCCGCCTCCCGGTCCGCCGGTTTACCGCCGGGGCGATGCAGGCCGCAACATCCTGAGGGGCGACGGCTACCGCGACTTCGATCTGGGGCTTTATAAGGAGTTCCCGATATTTTCCGAGCAAAGGAGATTGCAAATCCGCCTAGAAGGATTCAATGTATTTAACCAAACCTCGTTTGCTCTTCCCGATGCAACCGTGAACGATCCGGGGTACGGAAGAGTTTTCGGGTCTTCGCCTGGCCGGATCCTGCAATTGGCGGCGAAGTTCATTTTCTGAATTCCAATGGCGTTTCAACGGAACGCTCTCAGCAGGCTCCTTTTATGCGGAATCTTAACGTGTACGGCCTATGCGCAGGTTCAAGGTCCGCGCTTGGTTCAAGGAGCTGCGGCAGAGCAACCTGGGAATTGCGCGGCGGCGCTCGGAAGCCCTAAAGCTGCGAAGGTGATGAATTCCACGGACGTTCGAGCGCTCAATGCCGCTGGCGTTTGCGAAGCGCAGTCCGGCCATCCGGAGCGGGCCACACCTTACTTTGAGCGGATCGTCAGGCTCAGACCCGGAGTCTGGGAAGGCTGGAATAATCTTGGCGCTAACTATCTGACTCTGGGCCAGCCCTCGAAGGCTTTAGCCTCGTTCAAGCGGTCAATCAGTCTGGATTCCAAGGTTCCATCGGTGTGGTTCAATCAGGCCTCCGCGCTTCTGAAGCTTGGCAGACCGGAAGAGGCTTTCCAGGCGCTCGACCGCGCCGAGCGCCTGGCGCCGGAAGATCCGCAAATTCGCAAGGCGTGGCTCAGCGTGGGGGGATCGTTGGCGAGCCAGGCGGCGGATCTAATCAACCAGGGGCAATACGTGAAAGCGCAAAGCCTTCTCCTTGCAACGCAACGCCCGCTGGAAAATTCGGCTTACTGGAACAATTTGCTGGGGTATGCGGAATTCAAGTTGAATCAGCCCAAACCGGCCCTCGAGCATCTTCAGAAGGCGCTGCAACTTGATCCGGACAACACGGATTTCCTGATGGATGTTGGCGAGTTCCTGGCCCATTACCGCGCCTACCACGAAGCGCTGGAAATGTTTCAGGTGGCTGCGAAGCGGCTTCCCCATTCACCCCAGGTGCAATTCGGTTTAGCGGTAAGTTACATTCTGGAAAATCGACGCGAGGAAGCGACTCGCTTGTTGGAAGCGTTGATTGCCTCAAACCCGAAATTTGAGCCTGCCTACCGCGCGCTCGGAGAGTGTTACGAAGACGCCGGCCGCGGAAAGGCCATGGTTGAGCTTGGCAAGAGGCTTCAGGCAATCGATTCATCAAATCCGACCGGATGGTATCTGGTGGGCGCAGGGCTGCTCAACGAGAGCGTTCAGGACCGATATCTGCTGACATCCGCAATTCCGGCGCTCGAACGCGCGGTTGCCCTGGAGCCGCGCTCCAGCCGCGATCATTTCGTGCTCGGCAAGGCCTATGAAGCGGAACATAACGATCCCAAGGCCATTGCCGAACTGAAGGAGACGATTCGTCTCGATCCGGAGCACGAGAGAGCCCATTACGTGCTCGCGCAGATTTACGAGCGCATGGGTGAAAAGCAATTAGCCCAGGCTCAATTTGAAGCTCACAATAGGATCAAAAAGGGGGAACGCAACGCTCAATACCGGTTGCTACTGACGCGGGCGGCCGTCCAGTAAATATCCAGGTCTTGGCGTGTCAAAGGCGGACTTGCCAGGCATCGGATTCATGCCGCGTCGCCGGGTCCCTCGACGATCCCTCGCGCCACCGGGGGCAAAAGCTCGTGGCGAAGGCTGACCGACCTCACGCCTCGGGCATATCTCAAAAACACCTCGCGCACCCAGCAAAGCTCCGGGAGTAAGTGCGCCAGGGATTTGGGGGAAAATCAAAACATGAATCGCCGCAAGTTTCTATCAAGCTGCGCAGGCGTTGCCCTGTTATCGGAATCCGCAGGATGGCTTCAGGCCGGCGAGCCCCGCGTCCCATTCACCGGAATTTCCCGGCTGGACGCTTTGCAGGCGGGCCAGCCGGTGAATCTTGCGAGCTATGGCGAGCTCAAATCCTGGTTGAATCCTGATGCAACTCCATTTTTGCGGGCGCATTCTATCGTGCACCCAGGCTCCTCATCCGCGTTACGGATTGCCAACCTGCCAGGGAAAGAAGGCGAAGCCGATCTCGGCGTCGAGTGGCCGGAGTTTCGCACCATCGAACGAGTGGTCATTCAATACGTTTCTGCGGAGAGCGCTCCTGCCCCCGGAAAGCAGTTATTGGAATACTGGACAGGCATCACCGCCCGGCAGGGGGCCTGGCAGAGCCTGGACGAAACCGAAATCGAGGGCGTTTCAGCGCAGATCGAGGGGCCAGTCTGGACCTTCGCCTTCCCTCGTCGAAGGACCTGCAAGCTTCGTCTGCGGTTCCAGAATCAGAAGCAGGTCGCCATTGAGCGTCTGGCGGTGTACGGGCCTTCAAAGTGGAAACGCGGAGATATTCGCATTGAGTGGGGCCACAGCGGGCCGGAGAGAGCGCACGATGGGAAGCTCGAAAGGTATAACAGCGAAGTTTTGGAAATCAGACCCGTGGGCTCAACGCAACTTACTGGCCGGTTTTCCTGGTCTTCTTCTGCGGGCGGCGGGAAGATTGCCGGAATTGAAGCCACGGTGCTCTATGCGTACGGCATGGATGTGGACCGCTCGATTCTAACTCTCCGCACGAAGGCCTGCGAGTTCTCATTTCTGCCCGGAGAAGTGTTGGAAGAGCAACCCATCGATGCGCCCGACTTCGGAGTTTATATCCGGAAGAATTCACTCCCTCTCGATCGAGCGTCTTATCGCCGGCAGAATCAGGGGAAATCCCGAATCATCGATGCGGTTTCCCATCATCCCGAGCAGAGCATTGAGAACGCCTACCGCCACATTCACGCCCGGCGCGTTACGCTTTCGTTCGTGGGCGCGGAGGCCAACAATCACAAGTTTGGAATTGCCCCGGATGGACACCTGGTGGTCGGAAGCAACGATCCCAGTTTTGGTCATCCCATGACGCCTCAGTTTGCGGTTTACTTCGACACGGCGGAGCAGCCCGTGCTGTTCCACAGCGCTGCGGCGAACACTGCCGGTTTGTTTGCAACGGAAAGGCAGAAGCAGCAACGACTGGAGGAGGGCTGGCTGCCCATCATCATCACAAGCTGGAGCGAGAATGAGCTTGCTTTCGAACGCGCAGATTACGGCGTTCTTCAGCATTCCTCAGAGCCGCTTGACGAATCCAGACTGATGGGCAATGAGCCCGCCTTGATGATTTCCCGGCTGAGAATTCGAAATAACTCGACAATCCCCAACCTGGCGAGCTATTACATCAAGCCCTGGAAACCCGCCGGCGGGAATCTTGGGTACGGTCCGATACCAGCCGGCGTCCAAAACGCCTGGGCCGCGAGCCTGGAGGGAAATACAATCCTCGTGACCGAAAACGATGAGAAGTATATCGTTTGTTGCGTCAACACCCAGAGCCGAGGCGCTCTTTTCCTGGAGCCTGCGGTGGAGGCCGCGCGTTACTCCGTGCTTTTAGGTCCCGGCGAAGAGCACGTCATTCAAACCATAATCCCCGGCCAGCCACTGCCGGCATCAACTGGCGCATCGGAATTCATGGCTCTCGATTATCAAAAGCTTCACGATTCAACCGCGCAGTATTGGAAGAACCGGCTGGCCGAGGGCATGCAGATCAGCATCCCCGATCCTCATTTGCAGAACGTCTACAACGCAAGCTTGCACCATTTCCTGCTGGCGCTTACCAAGGATGGAAAGCGCGGAGAGTACTATCCGAACACGGCCATGCTGCTTTACGGAAGCATTGGAAGCGAAAGCAGCCCGGTGATGCAGGCTCTGGAAATGCGCGGCCTCGATCAGCGCGTGCAGGATTGCCTGAAGGCGTGGCTTTCGACGCAGGGAGATTCGATGCCGGCGGGAGATTACGTCTCCAAAGAAGGCGGTTTTTATCACTTCTGGCCCATCTATACAATTGATCAGGGGGCGATCCTCTGGACGCTGGCAGAGCACTACTTCTACACCCGCGATCAGGGCTGGCTGCGCATGGCGGCTCCGCATATCGTTGCGGGCTGCGATTTTATCCTCCGCGAACGCAACCGGACCAGGAAATTGCTGCCGGATGGCACGAAGCCGCTCTCCTATGGCCTGGCGCCCGCAGGCTGCGTCGCCGATCCGAGAGACTGGGAATACAGCTTCATGCTGAACGGCTACTTCTATCTCGGCCTCAAGAAATCCGCCCAGGCTCTGCGAGATGTCGATCCCGAAAACGCTGCGCGGATTGCCGCCGAAGCGGAGGATTATCTTCGCGCGATTCAGAGAGCGCTCAAGGAAAGCATCGTTGTATCCCCGCTGACGCGGCTGCGCGATAACACGTCCGTTCCGTCTGTTCCTCCTTACCTTGGGCTGCGGGGTTTCAGCAGCGAAGTCAAAGACTCGGTCGATCCGGATCGCCGTCACGGTTATGCCTACGACGTAACCATTGGCCCCTTCCACCTCCTCAAGAGTGAAGTCGTTGATCCGAATGGTCCGGAAGTGACTTCCATGCTGAATTATCTGGAAGACTACTTCTTCATGTTCACGCCGCTACCCTCGCGCGTCGATCTCGACACGCTGGCCACGGACTGGTTCAATATGGGCGGCTTCGGAAAGCTTCAGCCTTACTACTGCCATTATCAGGAGGCTTACCTGCTGCGGGATCAGATTCCAAACTTCCTGCGCGGCTTCTTTAACACTCTGGCGGCTATCTCAGATCCCCAAACCTTGACCTTTCAGGAGGAACTCGATTTCGGCGGCGGGCAGCCCAACAAGACGCACGAGGAGGGATGGTTCTTCCATCAACTCAGATTCATGCTCCTCATGGAAATCGGCAGCGATCTCTTTCTGGCTCGCGGCACACCTCGGAGGTGGTTGGAGGATGGCAAGCAGATCGCTGTCAGCCAGGCGCCCAGCCATTTCGGCGAACTCTCCTATCACATTCGATCCCTCGTGAGTCAGGGCAGAATCGAGGCCACAGTCAATCCTCCCAGGCGTAACCCACCGGCGAATCTCTATCTTCGCTTCAGGCATCCCAGGCAGGCCGCCCTCAAGAAAGTTACGGTGAACGGCCACGCCTGGAAGGAATTCGACCCGGCCAGGGAGTGGATCAAGCTGCCGGCGGCGACAAAGGAACTGAACGTGACGGCCCATTATGAGTGATGCGATCGCGCGCGAGCGACAAGGCCAAAAGCCGCCACAATACTGATCCAATCCCCTCGCGAAAGGACATCATCTGAGCATGGCCCAGGGCATTCTGCTCGCTTTATTGGCGGCGACAGTTTACGGATTGTTGGGCGTCGCCTACGAGGCCGCTGGAAAGCGCCGTTATCAGATTTGGGATGTTGTCCTCTATATGCAATTCACCGGCTTCGTGATTGGCCTGGTGATATCGCTTTCTTCCTGCTCGCTCGTCTTTGATTCGCGCTTATTAGTTCTCGGCATTCTGGGCGCAGCAACCTTCGTGGGTTCTCTGGGCAGTTACCTGATGGCGTGCCGCGAGAAGGATATCGGCGCCAACTGGACCATCGTGAACCTGTCGATGATCCTTCCGATTCTGTTTTCTATTCTTTGGTTTCACGATACGTTCACGGCCAGCAAAGCCATTGCGATCGTCTTCACCGTTCTCTCCATTGTGGTGATCGGAGGAGGCTTTCAAGGGACGACCGCGAAAGAGCGGTCTTTCGGATGGATGAAGTATATCGCCCTGGCTTTCTTCTTTAACGCGTGGCTGCCCATCCTGTTGCGATTCGTGTCGGAGGGCTTCTCAGCGCTTTTCACAACCTACCTTTACGGCATCGGCTTCCTGCTGGTGCTGGCCTACCGCCTTCTCGAAGGTCGAACTCTCAACCGGGATCGCGGGCTGATCGCGATCAGCATGGCCGCCGCTGGAACTCACTGGTCTGGCATCATGCTGACGATTGCGGCGCTCGCTGCGGTTGCCCGTGTCAGCTCTCAAGCAGGAATTGTGGTGTACCCTATTACGAATGGTCTGGTGATCCCGGTCGGTGTGCTACTGGGGATCTGGGTTCTGAAGCAAAAGATTTACGCCCGCACCATTGCCGGCGTGGGCATGGCAGTGATAGCCTTGGTTCTTTTATCGATAGGCTGAGGTTTTAACGAGAGATTTACGCAATGAACATGCGCATCCTGGCCGTTGGCGCCCATCCTGACGATCTTGAAATCCTGTGCGCGGGTTCTCTGGCCAAATATGCGGCTCGGGGGGATCGCGTCTTTATGGCGATTTCCACCAACGGCGAAGTGGGATCGCCTCGGCTGCCCAAGGAGGAAATTGCGCGCATCCGCGAGCGGGAGGCGCGGGCCTCCGCCGCAATCATCGGAGCCGAGCTTCACTGGCTGGGTTACCCGGATGAATTCCTCTATGACAATGAATCAACGCGACATCGTTATATTGATCTTATCCGCGAGACGCGCCCGGACGTGGTCATCACACACGATCCCTTGCACGACTATCACCCGGATCATCTGACCACCGGGCAAATCCTCTGGAATATTCGCGTCATGACGACGGTTCCCAACATCAAGACCAAGCATCCACCGTGCGAGAAAATCCCGGCCCTGTATTTCATGGACACCATCGCCGGGATCAACTTCTCTCCCGAGGAATACGTCGATATCACTGCGACCATCGAAACCAAGAGGAGGATGCTGGCCGCCCACGCAAGTCAAGCCGAATGGCTGAAAGACCAGTACAATATGAGCTACATCGAGTTCATGGAAATCTGCTCGGGCTTTCGCGGGCTCCAGGCCGGCGTTCGCTTTGCCGAGTGTTTCCGCCGCTCGGTGACATTTCCGGCCACTTCTGAAAGGTTGTTGCCTTAGCCGTCAGGCAGGCGTTGAGTCAGCATCATCAGGGTACAGTATGCGGTGCGAAGCTTAGGGCATAACCTTGCGGTTTCTCCGCTTCCGCCGACGCTGAAGAATTGCGGAATGCGTACTCGAATCGGCGCCGCCTTTCCATCCGATGTGGCGCGCTGGAGGGAACGAGAACCTGTCATGAAAATTACGGATGTTGAAGCGATTTACGTCAGTTTGCCGGAAGTCAAAGAGCAGTGCGACAGCGGACAGGACGCCTTGATCGTGAAGGTCCACACCGATGAGGGCATCACGGGAATCGGAGAGGTGGATTCCGCTCCCCTGGCGGTTCGGGGAATGATCCTGGGGCCTTATTCTCATACGACTTCCTCAGGCTTAAAGCATCTTCTGATCGGCGAAGACCCTTTTGAAACCGAATATCTCTGGCACAAGATGTACCGCGCCAACATTTATGCCGGTCGCTTTGGAATTGGCCTGCACGCGATGAGCGGCATTGATATGGCCTTGTGGGACATCAAGGGAAAGAAACTCAGGATGCCGGTGTGGAAGCTTCTGGGAGGAGGATTCCGAAAGAGCATCCGTTGCTACGCCAGCGTCTTGTTTGGAAATACGCCGGCAGAGACGGCAGAGATCGCTCGCCGCATCGCCGGCCAGGGCTTTACAGCGGTCAAGTTTGGCTGGGGGCCGATGGGCCAGGACGCCAACCAGGATGTCGCCCTTGTTGCCAAAGCCCGAGAGGGCCTGGGGAAAGAGATTGATCTGCTGGTGGACGCCGGTTTGCCCTGGGACGCCAAGACCGCGATTCAGCGGGCTCAGGCTTTTTCGGAATACGGGATCTTCTGGCTCGAAGAGCCGCTCTCGCCCGACGATTATGAAGGCTATCGGAAGCTGAGCCAGGCCACGCCGGTCCGCATTGCCGCAGGCGAGGAGGAAAGCGCGCGGAATACTTTCCGACGCCTGATTGAAGAGGGAAACATCGACGTGGTTCAGGTTGACCTGACGCGATGCGGAGGTTTTACCGAAGCCATGAAGATCGCCGCTTTGGCCGCCGATCACGGCTTGCCCGTCGCCAATCACGGATTCACCACTTACATCAATGTCTGCGCGGCTCTCCATTGGCTCAATTCAGTTCCCAATGCGCTCATCGCCGAGTTTGTCGCCCAGGAAAACACCAATCTCCGGGAATTTCTGACTCGCCAGAAAATCCGCGCCAAGAATGGTTGCCTTGAAATGCCGCAGGAACCGGGGCTGGGGATTGACTTGGATGAACAAGCCGTCGCGCGCTTTCGAGTGGCCTAACCAGCGCAGTCGACGCGGCCATTCCCCTTGCTGCCCGGACAGCATTGAAGGGTCGATGGGGTCTACGCATGCAGGTCCTCGCGCGAGCCGCGCGGGTAGTTCTTGAACTCTTTCACTAAATCCATCAACCCAGTCACAACAGCCTCGAAAATCTCCCGGCCCTTTTCTTTGGAAGCGAGCGTCGGATCACCTACAACCCCGCTCTTGCTGAAGCGCGACCAGTGGTCCATCATCAGCACGGGCGAAGCGCTCATCAGGTCCATCCAGATAAATCGGGAAGGCGACATTCCGATCTCCTTCTGAGCCTTGTCCATTTGGACGCGAGATTCATCGAGGTAAAGATAGACGGAGGTTTCAAGCTCACAAGCATGGGCCATGCCTCCGGGCCTTTCCGATTGCCGCACCCGCTCGATCGCTTCGCGCGCAAGGCTTGGCCAGATGAAAGCGGCGCAGAGCGCTTCCGTCTCAAGCACGGTGCGGCGCGCCGCCAGGTCCAGAATGGGCATGTTGGAGCCGTGCCCGTCCGCCAGAAGAATGCGCCGAAAGCCGTGATGCGCAACGCTGCGCGTGATATCCAGCACGAAGTGAAGCAGGTGCTCCATCTGAATGTCAATCGTGCCCGGAAAATCGAGATGGTGTTCCTCAAATCCGTAAGGCACCGGCGGCAACAGCAGCATCTCGCCATCCATCCGTCGCGCCGCCTCTTCGCAGATCGAGCCAATCAGAAAGTTGTCCACGTCGAGCGGCAAATGCCGTCCGTGGTCCTCGACCGATCCGATGGGCAACACCACCACCGGCTGGCGCGGAACGATTTCGCGGATTTCAGGCCACGTGTAATGCTGATAGGAGCAGCTCTTTTTCAGAGCCATCGGATTTCTCCTCACACCGTGGTTGCGGCAAGATCGCCTTTTCCTGGCGTTGCTCCGCGCCGAGTCGTGGCAGCGGCTTATAGCGGAATGTTCCCGTGCTTTTTGGGAGGAAATAATTCCCGCTTGGTTTCGAGCATGCGCAGCGCTGCAATCAGCCTGGGACGCGTTTCGCGCGGCATGATGACGGCGTCGATATAGCCGCGCTCCGCCGCAATGTACGGATTGGCGAACCGTTCCCGAAATTCCTCGACCTTCGCTTTCCGCTGCGTTTCCGGATCTTCAGCCTTCTGCAATTCGCGCCGATAGACAATGTTCACCGCGCCCTCGGCGCCCATCACGGCGATTTCCGCCGTGGGATACGCATAGTTCACATCCGTGCGAAGATGCTTGGAGGACATGACGCAATAAGCGCCGCCGTAAGCTTTGCGTGTAATCACGGTGACCTTGGGAACGGTGGATTCAGCAAACGCAAACAGCAGCTTGGCGCCGTGGCGGATGATGCCACCAAATTCCTGCTCCGTGCCCGGCAAAAAGCCCGGCACGTCAACGAAAGTCACGATGGGAATATTGAAGGCGTCGCAGAAGCGCACGAAGCGAGCGCCTTTCACCGAGCCATTAATATCCAGGCATCCGGCCAGCGCTTCCGGCTGGTTGGCCACAATTCCGACGCTCTGCCCGCCGAGGCGCGCAAAACCCACCACCAGGTTCTTGGCAAAATGTTCTTGAACCTCCAGAAAATATCCGTCATCCACCACCCGGTGGATGATCTGCTTGATGTCATAGGGTTTGTCCGATTCTGCCGGAACGAGCGTATCAAGAGATTCGTCCTGACGATCGAAGGGGTCTCGCGTCTCAAGATAGGGCGGATCTTCGTGGTTGTTTTGCGGCATAAAGGAAAGCAGCTCGCGGATGAGCGCCAAGCAGTCCTGATCGTCCGAAGCCAGGAAATGAGCCACGCCGCTCAGCGTATTGTGAGTCAGGGGGCCTCCCAGAGCTTCTTTGGTGACATTCTCGTGCATCACGGTCTTGATCACGTCCGGGCCCGTCACAAACATGTAGCTGGATTTATCCACCATGATCGTAAAATCGGTGATCGCCGGCGAGTAGACGGCTCCGCCTGCGCACGGCCCGAGAATGGCGGAAATCTGCGGAATCACGCCCGAGGCCAGGGTGTTGCGCAGGAAAATGTCGGCATATCCGGCGAGCGAGGCGACCCCTTCCTGGATGCGCGCGCCGCCAGAATCATTCAGACCAATGATAGGCGCGCCTACCTTCAACGCCCAATCCATCACTTTGCAGATTTTCGCGGCATTGGCCTCGCTCAGAGAGCCGCCAAAGACGGTGAAATCCTGAGCAAAGGCGTAGGCGAGCCGCCCATTGATGCGCCCGTAGCCGGAAATGACGCCATCGCCCGGAATGCGCTGTGACGCAAGGCCGAAATCCTGGCAGCGATGTTCCACCAATTTATCAACTTCTTCAAACGTGCCCTCGTCAAAAAGCAAGTCAAGGCGCTCGCGAGCCGAGAGCTTGCCGGCAGATTTCTGCCGCGCTTGCCGGTCGGCGCCGCCTCCGCGCTCGGCCTCGGCGTTCCGGCGGCGGAGTTCTTCGATCTTCTCCTGCAGTGTCATGAGATAAGGATGAGGGTCAAGCCGATGAATTGAATGAACGATGCTTTGAACGGCAATTCGCGCGCCCCTTGCCCACAAATCTGGCTGGCCGTAGAAAACTGGCGTCCCTTAGTTTCAGATCGCCGGCTACTTGCGATTCACGTTCAAGCCGCTCCAATCCTCGGAGGCGATAATCGAATTGCCCGGTTTGCGAGGATCATACTTCACGCTCGAAATTGCGCCCGGCAGAATTCCTGCCAGCCAATCGGCTTCCGTAAAGGAAGAGACATCCTGCGCCGCCTCATACATTACGCCCGCAACTTCATAGCGGTAAACCACCACCTGCTTTGGGGCATTTCCAGAGCTATCTTCGATCAAGTCTACAATTTGCGCGGAAGTTATGCGCCCCCTCTGCTGGATATCTAATCGGCGAAGCCGTTCAAGCTCTTCCGGACTCTTGGAGCGCCGGGCTCGGACCCAGTTTTTGAGTTTGCGGCCCAAAAGAAAAGAAGTTGCAATCGCCGCTCCGGATGCCCCTCCTGCGGCCATGACAACGGTTGCTCGTGTCCAGCCGTTCACTGCGCTTCCCCTTGATGTTTTCCAACCAGAGTGTCCCTTAGGTTGCCATTGCCGGATTATACCATTGAGACCGTTCGAGGCGCTCCGCGCGCGATGGCCCTCCCACTGCTGCCCGATTGAGCATAATTCCATATCATCCAATGACGAACAATTTCCCCATTTTTTAGTTAAGTCTATTCTTTTCTGTTTGTTAATGCACAACGAACAAATTAAATCCATAAGCTATTTAAAATCTTTTAGATACAAGGATTCTTGGAAATTGTTGGTAAAGGATGAACGAACAATAAGCCAATAACATTCCTGTTTTCAAGGCGATAGATTCTTTTTCGCGCTCATCGACCCTAAACATTCTCTTTTCCCAGAGCAGGCCGGTGGATTTCGGAGGCGTGGTGCGATTGGCGGCCAGCCGCTTCCAATCTGTCAGGGGCATAATCCTCCTCCGCCAAAACGGGAATTTCGTCATCAATCGAGGGGAAAGTTAAAAACCAGGCGCGCGTTGGAGGGGAAAAAAGCGCACCGCTATTACCAATAGGTTACCATTTTCCCCAAGCTCCGTCAACCCGAGGTTTGCAGCTTGCTGCGCCCTCTTTGACGCGATAACCTGCTTGGACCGATGCGTGGAAAGCGTATGCCTGGCGGGTTGCCGCAATCACCGAGTTGGTAATCACGGTCAACCGGCTATTGGGTTGACCATGGGTCTATCTACAAGGACGAAAGGCCCACAGTCAAAAAACGCTGACCGTGGCCACCTGCTACCCGCTGTAGCGGCACTGTCCCCAGCGGCAAAAAACGCGGGTGAGAGCCTGCCCTGAGCGGAGCGAAGGGGCGCCGGCTCTACAGAGAATGCTGTCGCTATAAATTTACAAGTCTAACCCAACGAAAGTCCGCGGCATACCCGTTCGAACCTTATGGGTGGGTATTTTGAAGCGCAAAGCTACTTGGTGTAGCGGGTGATCTCGCTGATTAAAGTATGCGCGGCACTCGGCACTGCCACGCCGCCGTCCACAATCTGTTTGGTGCGGACGTTCGAGCCGTAAAGAGCCGCATTGCCGGACTCATCAGGTTGCACCACGGCGCCATTCAGGCTTACGCCAGCGAACGCTCCGCGACTGCGCGCGTAGGTCAAAATCTCCGAATTAAGCTTGATGTCTGTGCCAGCAGAGGCATGACGGCCCACAGGGCCCGCGGCAGCCGTCGCATCAGCGCCGATTTTGAATTTGTCGCTCAACAAGCTGTCCAAACCGTTTCGATTTCTGAAGATCATCACAATGTCCGTTGACGATCCCCCGATCTGAAAACCATAGCTTCCTCCGCCGACGGCCAGAAATGCTGGAGCGCTCCAGCCCTTGGAAGTTCGGCAAGTAACCAGGCCTTTGCCGTAATTACCGCCCACCATGAAGGCAAATTTCTTTTCGCCGGGGATAATGGCAATGCACCTCGCCGATTCCATCAACTCCTGCGGCACGGCCTTGTCGGGCGTGCTCATGATTTCCTGAAATACTTCGGCGGCGTGATGGATGCGTTCGATATCGTCGCTGCGGCTCGAAGTCGCCGACATCGCCAGAGATGCAAAACCGGCGATCAACAACCCAAGAAGAATGACTATCGTGCGTTTTGACATGAGTTACCCTCCTTATCTCCTCTCGTGAAGTACCCTACTTATTTTAAACAGATCCATCTCCTTGACTATCCGGTAAAACCAGCAATCCCAAAAGTACGATGCTGTAGAAGCTGAACCCTCATGCGGTTGATCAACATCCCCGACGAGCGGTGACCTTGCTTTGACGTGTCCAGGTATAGATTGAAAAGCCGCTGCCCGCCACCGAAACGATCCCCAGAACCAAAGCGGCATATTCCAGTTTTGTCGAATGAGCTAGGCGGAGAATCCCTTTTCCGAAGCAAATGGCCAGCAAGCCTTCAACGGAAAATCGGATGAGTCTTGCCAGTCCAATCGTTGTCAGGAGCCTGGTTCGGGGATAATTTAACGCCGAAGCCACCATGACGAACAGGGTAAAGGGAAATGGAGGCGGCATCAACGAAGCCAGAGTAAGCGTCCACACGGCATTCTTCTTAAAACGTGTTTTCACATAATCGAGCCGCCGACGGGATACCCGCTTCTCCAAACTCTGCTCCCCGCCCTTCTGGCAAACCAAGTTGAGAATCAGGCATCCGATCATGGAACCCGCCGTCGCCATGGCGACGTAATAGGGCATGAGGATGTGTTTTCGGGCGGTCATTGCAATCACGAGCACGTCGTTGCCGAATGGGGTGAAAAGGAAAGAGGAATCCAGTACTCCGAGGGCCAGAAGTCCGAATCCACCCAGGTGAAAAAGGACGATGAAAAAATGGTTGATAAATGCTTTCAAAGAAGTCGTCCCTCTTGCCACTGCTGGAAATGCACAAGGGCTGACAGGTTACTGAAAAACTCATCCAGCCTGTCATTCCGAGGGGGGCCGAAAAAACTCGTGAAAAGTGATGAGGGATGAGCAAAAATCAATCCGCGGTTCCGGTTGCTTCTGCTCGTCACTCTTCACTCATCGCGGCCGTTTCGCAGGTCAGAAATATTTACCCGATTCGTCAAGATATTACCTACGATCCGAAAGCTGCCCGGGTTGCTATCCTTTTGAAAAATCCTCATTTAGCGTAACGCCAGCGTTTTTGGCGAATCGATTGCTCCCTCATATTTACAGAGACCGGTGATCCCACCTAAGCGCGGGATACTGCAAGCGCTTCAAATTTCGCCTTTTGGAGCCGGATCCATTAAGGCCTGAGGAAGAACTTTGCGCCAGCAAAAATCAGGAGGCCGGAATGGGAATGACCACCGAGGAGATTGAGAAGGGCAACGCCGTTTATGCCGATTCACAAAGCGAAAAAATTCGCGTTGTTATCGCAGACGATCATGATGTCGTGCGTCAGGGCCTGCGAGCGGTGCTCGAAACCGAGCCGCGCGTAGAAATGTCAGGCGAAGCGAGAACGGGAAGAGAGGCCGTCGAAAAAAGCATTGAACTCAAACCCGACGTCGTTGTTCTGGACATCAGCATGCCTGAACTGAACGGCCTCGAGGCGACCCGAAAAATTGTGAAACATCGCCCTGAAACGGAAGTGCTCATCCTGACGGTCCACGAATCCGAGCAACTCGTCAACGATGTTCTGCGAGCGGGGGCTCACGGCTACATGCTTAAGAACGACGCCGCCCGCGATCTGGTGTCAGCTATCATTTCGCTTGCCGAGGGGAAGCCATTCTTTACCTCAAGCGTGGCCCGCATGCTGCTTCGAGGATATCTGGCCCTGACGGCCACGGACAAGCGCATCTCAGGCCCTCTAACGGCGCGAGAGCGTGAAATCCTGCAACTGCTCGCCGAGGGCCATTCGAACAAAGAAGTGGCCGCCATGCAGGGAGTGAGCGTGAAAACTGCCGAAACTCACCGGGCAAACATCATGCGCAAACTGAATTTCCGCTCGGTGTGCGACATGGTCCACTACGCGGTGCGCAACCGATTGATCGAGCCTTGATGGAAGCAAAGCAATGCGCAGCAAGCAGTTTGTGGCGCGTGATAAGTGTGAATAAAGTAATCCGCGCCCTTGTAGCGGCGAACGATGTTGGCCGAAGTTTTGGAAAATAAAAACCGGCGATCACAGATCGCCGCTACAGCGAGATTTTTTCACAATTTCCGAGATGTCGCTTACCATTCCTCGATGCTTGGCTGTTCGCCGCGGGCGACTTCTCACTCGTCTCAAGGCTAATCAGTGTCCCTTTTTGTGCCCTTCCTGTTTGTGATGCTTCATCACCGTGCGCGCGGCGACTTCCTTGGCCCGCTGGCCATGACGGCCTTCCTTCCGAGCGTTCCGCTTGATGTGCTCGTACATCCGCTCTTCTCCGGAACCAACCCCGCGCCAGCGTTTCCTTTTTGGCGCCGTTCACCTTCCTTTCATCCCATCCTACGGCTGAACGATCTTGTTTCGAATGGCATACCGGGTCAGTTCAGTGATGGAATGCAGGTTAAGTTTCTGCATGATGTTCGTCCGGTGGGTCTCGGCTGTCTTGGTTGAGATATTCAGCGCCAGGGCCACTTCTTTGCTGGTTCTGCCTTCCGCTAAAAGCTGCAGGATTTCGCGCTCTCTGCGGGTCAGGGTTGCCTCAGGAGAGAAGGAAGCCGCTTCCGGAAGAGGGCTAACCATCGCCTTCGCAAGCTTGGAGCTTACGAAGCGCCGTCCCTTCAGGATGGTTTCGACGGCGGCAATCAGCTGACGTCCGGCGTCGGATTTCAACAGAAAACCGTGAGCGCCCATCTCCAAGGCTTCCTCCACCAATTTTTCTGACTCGTGCATGGACAGGATGAGCACCTTGACGTTCGTGCTCGTCGATAGAATGCGGCGAGCCGACTCCAGGCCGTTCAATTGGGGCATGGTCACATCCACAATAACGATATCCGGATGAAGTTTGCCCGCTTTTTCTACAGCTTCCTTTCCGTCATTCGCCTCTCCGCACACCTCCCAGCCGGCATGCCCTTCAAGCAGGGCGCGCATCCCCATGCGCACGATCTCGTGATCATCCGCTATCAATATCCGAACGGGACTCATGCGCCTCCAGTGCCGAGTCTATGACGGGATTTACAGAAAGGACAATACGGGGATTTCCCGAATTGGAGGGGAAGTTTACCGAAGCGAACAATCCAGCGCATCACTCCCCTGAATTCAACGGCCAGCAGGTTGTTGAAAAACGATTCTGAGGCTGTCATTCCGAGCGAAACGAGGAATCTTGCCCTGCCAATAAAAAATTTACGAGATTCCCCGCCGCCTTCGACTCCTGGAAATGACAGGTTGGATGAATTTTTCAGAAATCTGCTAGGGTGAATTCCAAGGCAGACTACCGACTCTTGTTGATTGCGCTCCATGCCCATCAGCCCTAGCCTAAAGGTGGAGAGACAAAAAATCCAGATTCACGGGGATCAATCTGCGAGCTCTCAGACTTTCAGGCGCGAGTTTTCCATCTGGATTTGTGGAGGCTTTCAGATGGCGCAGAAAAATCGAGCTGTTTTCGGCATCTACCCCAATTATGCAAGCGTGGAGAGCGGCGTGGATACGCTCAAGGCGGCAGGATTTCGGAATACGGATATTTCTGTTCTCTTTCCGGAAAATACAGGCTCCAAGGATTTCGCTCATGAAAAGAGCACCAAAGCCCCGGAGGGCGCGGCCACCGGGGGCTTGGCTGGAGGAGTTCTCGGAGGCGCCCTGGGATGGCTGGTTGGCATCGGCGCTCTGGCGATTCCCGGAGTAGGACCCTTCATCGCCGCAGGACCCATTGTGACGGCGCTGGCCGGCCTCGGCGTGGGTGGAGCAATCGGCGGCATTGCCGGCGCTCTTGCGGGAATGGGCATTCCTGAATATGAAGCGAAGCGCTACGAGGGCCGGGTCAGAAACGGCGGCATCCTGCTGTCTGTCCATTGCGACGATTCCGATTGGGTGAAGCGCGCGAAGGAGGTTCTGGAAATTACCGGCGCCGAGGATATCTCTTCCGCAGGTGAAGCTGGCGCCGATTACGCTAAGAGCGACCGTCCTCTTCCACGCACCGCCGCAGGCGGTGACGGATAACCCGGCATGGCGAGGAAAATCGAGGAGGAAACAATGCTGTATTGGGCTGTTGTGTTTTTGATTCTTGCGATTATTGCAGCATTCCTGGGTTTTGGCGGAATAGCTGCCGCTGCGGCGGGCATTGCCAAGATCTTGTTCATTATCTTCCTGATCATCTTTCTGGTCAGTCTGATTTCTCATTTAACCCGGCGGCGGATCTAGCAGGTTGCTGAAAACGATTCGCGCGCCCCTCAACCCCTCTCCCCCAAAGGGGGCGAGGGGAGCAAGGTTCTATTTCTTTCTGCCCTCTCCCCCAAGGGGGAGAGTATGCCCCGGCGAATCGGGGCGGGTGAGGAGGGCAAGATATGTGGGCTAATTTACGAATGCAACACCAGGCTGTTCGACGAGAACACAGGAGGCGTCAATTCATGCTGCTAGGTTTATTTATTATTCTGCTGATCGCCTGGATCTTCGGCTTCGTTGTCTTTCACGTTGCCAGCGCCTTGATTCATATTCTGATTATCCTGGCCATCATCTCTCTGATCGTCCACCTCATCCGGGGTCGTGGTCACGCAACGTAGAAGAACAGTTATCCCGGCGGCGGATGCGCGGATCACGAAGGACCTCATCATACTGGAATTCGTTGAGGATTACGAATGATGGTGGCGGCATTTTCTGTAGCCCCGGTGTCCTCACCGCCCTTTTTCGGCGCCGCGAGCCTGCCCTGAACGAAGTGAAGGGACAGCGCCGCCACAGGAGAGTCATCATCATTCGCAGCCATCGATCGTTCAGCGGCGCTCAGGCGGAAGGACCGCAATGGATGCGTCCCTCGTGGCGGATAGTTGTGCTAAAAAGCGGCGCTTTGTATGATGAATCGCATCATGCTGAGCCGCGCCTGCTCTCACACAATTCTGGTAGGGCTGATTCTGGGAACATTCTTCTCCCTGACTTCGCGGGTGTACGGGTACTCGGTTTTGAGCCATGAGGCGATTATTGACACGCTTTGGGGACCCGTCATCATCCCTCTTCTGCTGAAGCGTTACCCCCATGCCACCCCGCAAATGCTGCGCGAAGCGCACGCATATGCTTACGGGGGAAGCGTGATTCAAGACATGGGATATTACCCTTTCGGAAACCGCTTTTTCAGCGACCTCACCCATTACGTTCGCAGCGGAGACTTCATTGTGGCGCTGCTCGATCAGGCGCAGAATCTGGATGAATACGCCTTCGCCCTGGGAGCGCTCTCGCATTACGTAGCCGACAACACCGGCCATCCCCTGGCTGTGAACCTCTCTGTACCCATTATGTATCCCGGACTCGCAAAGAAATATGGCAGGATTGTGACCTTCGAGGATAATCCGCAGGCGCACGTCATGGTGGAGTTTTCTTTCGACGTTGCGCAGATTGCGGGCGCCGGTTACTTGCCCAAGACCTATCAAAATTTCATCGGATTCAAGGTTGCCGAGCCGCTGCTTGCGCGCGCGTTCCAATCCACCTACGGGATCGATTTTGACCATCTTTTCCTCTGTAAGAGTTTGACCCTCGCGATCTATCGCCAGGGGGCGAGCGAGATTATCCCGCGAATCACGCAAATTGCCTGGAAAAAGAAGAAAAAGGCCATCCGCAAGGTCAATCCAGATCTGGCGCGCATGCGGCTGGGTTACCGGCTGTCGCCGGAAAACTACCAGGGAGTCTGGAACCGCCACTATCGGAGACCGCAATTCATTTTCAGACGATGGGACGAGGCCGATGCGAGGTTGAGCCTCGTCGCTCGTGCCCTGGTGTTTCTGTTCCAGATTCTGCCAAAGGTGGGGCGACTGCAAACCCTGGCATTTAAGCCCCCGACTCCCAGAACTCAGGCCATGTTTATCCACAGCTTTGGAATCACCATCGATCGCTATCGGGCCTTGCTGGCCAAAGTGAACGTGGATGGTCCGGCCTTTACAGACCGCGATCTCGACACCGGAAAACCTACTCACGCGGGCGATTATGTGCTCGCCGACAAGACCTACGCCCGGTTGCTCCACAAGCTCGCCCGCCAGCGCTTTGCCGGAGTAAGCCCGGAACTACGCGCGAATATTCTGAGTTTTTATCAGAACCCGAACGCGCCGGTCGCAACCAAGAAAAATCCCAAGCGCTGGCAGGAGCTATTAAAGGAACTGGCCAATTTGCAGGCTTACCCGGCTCAGCAGGTTGCCGCTCAGAGGCAGTGAAGCGCGAGCGGCGACGAGCCAAGTCTGAGGGCGGTCGTTCATGGGCTTGCCGTCACTTACCACGCCCTTATATTTTGCCGGATTGCACGCGAAGATGGTTTGCTACGGAAAACACCCCTGGAACGCCGTTGGCTCGAATTCCAGCGATGTTCTTATCACCCTGATTGTCCACAACGCCTTCCAAGGTCACGCGTCCGTTATCCACAATAATGTGGATCGGTCCCACAGCTTGCAGCGCGTACTTATTCAAAGTGGGATAACCATAGATTGCCCGATATTCAGCAAGGCGGATTCGATCATCGGAGGTGGAAGGCGGTAAAACCTTGATATCATCAATGACCTTTTCGACGCCCTCGATATGCTTCACCACATTTTCCGCCTCAGACTTCAGGCTCGGACGAACCACCTCGCCAGTCAGTTCGACGGTGTAACCGCGGACCTGATACTCGATGTTGTCGAAAATGGAATAGTACGGCAGCAGCAAGAGTTGGTGACGCACCTCGCGCACCAAATAAGCAGGCGTCCTTTGAGGGCGCGCCTGTCCAGTGCTAAAAGCTGCTATCGCCCACAAGCTTCCTGCGGCGGCTGGCGCGAGACCAGCCAAAACGAGGGCGCAGACCGCCGCCAATTGCGTCAGATGACGTCTCGACATCATGACCCCCATTGCTCTTTGAATGTATCCGGCTTTCTGAGCCATCGAAGGCTTGCAAGCTATTTTAGCTGAATTATGACTTCAGGCACGGAAAAGTTAGTGGGAAAACTTCATAAACTGGCCCGGCTTTATCGCGTGCAAGCAAGCTACCGCGACGTTGGAGGCCGCCGAAGAAAAACACCCATTGAATCGCTCATGGCGGCGCTGCGCGCTTTGGGCGCGCCAATTGCGAGGCTCGAAGATGTTCCCCATGCCTTTCGGGAGCGCGAGCGCCAACGGTGGGCAAGCGCGATCGAGCCGGTCTCAGTAACTTATGAAGGCCGCGAAGCCGTGTTGCCGATTCGGCTTCCCGCAAAATATGAGGGAGCTTCTATCGCCTGTCACCTCAGGCTCGAAGGCGGAGAAACTCAGACCTGGAATTTGAAGACCTCGACTCTGCTGCGCGGCAAAGCCGTCCAGGTGGATGGCGTTCGTTATAATGTCAGAAGCCTGACGCTTCCGACTCGGTATCCTTGCGGCTATCACCACCTTCAAATAGAGCTAAAGGGCAAAACAGCCCGCAGCATGGTCGTAGTAGCGCCACACAAAGCCTACGAACATTCAGCCATGCGCTCCAGCCGCGCCTGGGGCCTTTTTGTTCCGCTTTACGCCCTCCGTTCGCATTCAAGCTGGGGGGCAGGCGACTTTTCAGACTTAACCTCGCTTCTCGAATGGGCTCATAAACTGGGCGGCAGCACGATCTCGACCTTGCCTCTTTTGGCGTCGTTCCTCGATGAGCCTTTTGATCCAAGCCCCTATGCGCCTGCAAGCCGGCTGGCGTGGAATGAGTTTTATCTGAACGTGAGCCAGATCCAGGAGTTTAAGAATTGCCCTTCCGCGCGTTCACTATTCGAATCAGCGGAGTTCCGGAACGAGATGCGATCTCTTAGCAGGTCGAAATGGGTGGACTATCGCCGGACGATGACAGCGAAGCGCAAGATTCTGCAAAAGCTGGCCGCATGCTTTTATGGAACGGCTTCTGATCGCCACAAGGACTTTGAGCGCTTTCTGCGCTCGCACCCTGCCATCCGCGACTACGCGCGTTTCCGCGCCGTATGCGAGCGGCTGCGCGCTCCCTGGACTGAATGGCCCGAAAGGTTAAGAGACGGACATCTTCGCGCGCCGGATTACGATCCAGAGTGCGAACGCTACCATCAATATGTTCAGTGGCAGGCGCATGAGCAGCTTAAGAGGGCTTCCGGTTCCGCTCGCAAGGAAGGATCAGGCTTGTGCATGGATTTGCCGCTGGGAATTCATCCTGCCGGATATGATGTCTGGCGCGAGCGAGGCGCGTTTGTCCGCGAAATGAGCGGAGGAGCGCCACCCGATGCGGTTTTCACCAGGGGGCAGAACTGGAATTTCCCTCCCCTTCATCCCGAAGCGATTCGAGAACAAGGGTATAGTTACTTCATCGCCTGTCTGCGCCATCAGTTGGAGCATGCCGGCCTCCTGCGGATCGACCACATCATGGGATTGCACCGGCTTTACTGGATTCCCAAAGGATGCGAAGCCCGCGATGGAGTTTTTGTGCGCTATCGCGCAGACGAGTTCTATGCCATTCTGCTCGTGGAATCCCATCGCTACAAAGCATCTATCGCCGGCGAAAATCTGGGCACGGTTCCGGCTTATGTCGATGCGGCGATGGCCCGCCACAACATCAAGCAATTATACGTGCTTCAATACGAACTGGCTTGCCCGAAGAAAGGATGGGTTAAGGTTCCCACCCGCGATCATATTGCAAGCCTCAACACTCATGATATGCCTCCCTTCGCAGCCTATCTCCGCGGCCTGGATATTGAAGACCGAATCCGCATGGGTTTGGTTTCAAACGATGCTGTTCAGGCGGAACGCAAAGCCCGCCACGCTTCGATTGCGTGGCTTGAAAAAACACTGAAACAGGCGGGCTGGCTTGCGAAGAAGCATCCTCGGGCCGAGGATTATCTTCGGGCATCCTTGCAGTTTCTGAGCGCAAGCCCCGCCGCGCTTGTTCTGGTGAACCTGGAGGACCTCTGGATGGAACTCAAACCTCAAAACGTCCCGGCAAGCCCGCCGGAAGCCAATTGGCGGTCCAGGTTGCGCTACAAGCAGGACGAACTTACGCGCTTGCCGCGAGTCGGGAACGCCCTTGAGCAAGTCAATCGAGAGCGACAGGGAGTTAAGCAAAAGCATGGATAATCTCAGAAACCCAATCCCAATGCTGACGCTCGGCGCAACGGCGCTCGAAAACGGAGATTGGCAATTTCAGGTGTGGGCTCCGAAAGCGAAAACGGTCGATTTGCGAATCCTCTTCCCGCGCGAGCGCGTGGTCCGCATGAACCTGGAAGATCGCAGCTACTTCCGGACCGTTGTTGAAGAAATCAATCCAGAGGCTCGTTACGTCTACCGCCTGAACAACCAGGCCGAGCGGCCCGATCCGGCCTCCCGGTTTCAGCCCGAAGGAGTCCATCAGCCCTCGCAGATTTGGAATTCCGGAGCTTTTCAATGGAATGATGCGGGCTGGCGGGGCTTGCCCCTGGAAAGTTATATTCTCTATGAGCTTCATGTCGGCACATACACGCCCGAAGGCACGTTTGACGCCATCATTCCGCATCTCGATGATCTGAAGAGACTGGGTGTGACGGCCATTGAATTGATGCCCGTTGCGCAGTTTCCGGGCAGTAGGAACTGGGGATATGACGGCGTTTTCCCATTTGCCGTCCAGCATAGCTATGGCGGGCCGGCTGGGTTGCAAAGGCTTGTTAACGCTTGCCATCAGCGCGAACTTGCGGTGACGCTGGACGTGGTTTATAACCACCTCGGCCCGGAAGGAAACTACCTGGGCGAATACGGGCCATACTTCACGGATCGTTATCGCACTCCCTGGGGGTCGGCCATCAATTTTGATGGACCTCGGAGCGATGAAGTCCGCCGCTTCTTTATCGAGAACGCGCTCTATTGGCTGGCGGAATTTCACATCGACGCTCTTCGCCTGGATGCCATACATGGCATCGTCGACCCAAGCGCCCGGCCGTTTCTGGGCGAGTTATCCGCAGCCGTTCATGCGTTTGCCCAGGCTCAAGGCCGACAGATTTACCTGATTGCTGAAAGCAATCTGAATGACACGCGCGTCATCCGGCCGCAGGAGCTTGGCGGCTACGGCCTGGACGCCCAATGGAACGATGATTTTCACCACGCGCTGCACACCTTGCTCACCGATGAGCGCGCTGGATATTATGCTGACTTCGGAAGAATCAGCGATTTGGCGACCGCGTTTCAGGAAGGCTACGTATATTCCGGCCAGTACTCTGTTTTTCGCAAGCGCCGCCACGGCAATTCTTCACGGTCAATTCCCGCCTGGCAATTCGTCGTCTTTGCGCAGAATCACGATCAGGTTGGGAATCGGGCGCTGGGAGATCGCCTGGCACAGAGAATCACAACCGAAGGACTCAAACTGGCCGCCGGAGTCACCATTCTTTCACCCTTCATTCCGCTGCTTTTCATGGGTGAGGAATACGGTGAAACCGCCCCCTTTCAGTATTTCACCAGCCATTCCGATCCAAAGCTGATCGAAGCAGTCCGAAAGGGTCGGCTTGAGGAATTCGCTGAGTTTCAATGGCAGGGTCAAATTCCCGATCCCCAGAATGAACAGACTTTCCTCCGTTCCAGACTCAACCACGGGCTGCGCTCTCAGGAACCTCATCGCACTTTATGCGAGTTCTATTGGAAATTAATCGAGATTCGGCGCACTCATCCCGGGCTGGTGAATCCTAGCAAGGAGCGGATGGAAGTGATGGGATTTGAACCGAAAAAAGCGCTTGTGATTCGCCGATGGAGCGATTCTGGAGAAGCTCTGATGATCTTCAACTTCAGCGAGCATCCAGCGACTTTAAATATCGCGTTTCCCGAGGGTGATTGGGACAAAGAACTTGATTCCGCGGAGGAGCGCTGGCTGGGGAGCGGAAGCGCTCTTCCAGCGCGGTTCCACTCGACAGGCTCGTTGGAATTGAAATTGAGTCCAAGGTCCTTGGCGTTTTTCGGACGAAGGCGGTAGGGTAAGAAAAGGCCGTATGCAACAACCGGAACCGGCTCCAAGGCACGCCAGGCGGAAATGGCTGATCATTTTAGGCGTCGTCATTCTCGGCGCAATTGTCGTTCTGATCGAAGTGGACGTTCACCTTTCTCCGCTGAGCCGAAAATGGGCCATTCACGCGCTGGAAGAACACTACCGATGCCAGGTTGAGCTTAAGAGTTTTAACGTATCTTTATTTCCCCATATTTATGTCACCGGCGAAGGTTTGGTTCTGAAATCCAGAGATAGCAGGAACGCGCTTCCTGTGGCCTTAATCAAAAGATTCGCCTTCGATGAGAGCTGGCTGGGACTACTGAGCCATCCCAGGCGTCTGAAACGTTTGCGATTGGAGGGCTTCGTTCTGAATATCCCGCCTCGACAGGAAAACCCTCCGCAGACCAGGAAAACTCGGCGCCGCCTTCCGCCTTTTACGCTGGGAGAGATCATCGCCGATGGTACAGTCCTCAGCATCCTGCCTCGCACGCCCGGCAAGCTCCCGCACGTGTTCGCAATATCCAGGCTACGACTCGAATCGGCGGGAAGAGGCCAGGCCATGTCTTTTCAAGCCACTCTGACGAATCCCAAGCCGATAGGCGAGATTCAATCCACCGGAACCTTCGGGCCCTGGAATCCGGATAATCCAGGTTTAACGCCGGTTGCGGGGAGCTATGCGTTTCGAGACGCTGATCTTTCAACCATCCGGGGGATCGCGGGAATTTTATCCTCGCATGGGAAGTACGGCGGCGTGCTGAATCGCATTAGGGTTCAAGGCGAGACAGATACGCCCGATTTTGCCATTGGGATCAGCGGCAATCGCGTTCACTTGAAAACGCAATTTACGGCGGTGGTGGATGGGACGAATGGCGACACCCTGTTGCGGCCGGTGGAAGCGCAGTTTCTTCAATCCTCGATCGTAGCTCGCGGAGGAGTGCTGCGGACAACAGGCATTAAGGGAAGAGCAGTTTTGCTGGATGTGAGCGCAGGTCAGGCTCGCATTGAAGACCTGCTTCGGCTTGCCGTGAAATCCTCAAAGCCCTTGATGACCGGCGACATCAACCTGAAAACGAAATTCAACCTCCCGCCGGGCGAGGAAGATGTCGCTCGACGCTTGATCCTGAATGGCGGCTTCACGATCCAGTCCGCGCGGTTTACCAGTCTGAATGTGCAGCAGCGGCTCGAAAGCCTCAGCCGCAAGGGTCAGGGCGTTCAGGCGTCTGACAATTCCGGAAGCAGCGTTTTCAACCTGAAAGGACGCTTTGTCCTGAAGGGCGGCAAAATGACGTTCTCAAGCCTGTCGTTCAGCGTGCCGGGCGCCTCCGTCCAGCTCCACGGCAGCTACGGCTTAATCAGCGAGAACCTCGATTTCCATGGCACGTTACGGCTTGAGGCCAAATTGTCGCAGATGACTACGGGAATCAAATCGCTTCTGCTGAAACCCATCGATCCGTTGTTTGCCCGCAAGGGTGCGGGAACCGTTCTTCCGATCAAGATTACGGGAACGAAAGATCAACCTGCCTTTGGGCTCGATCTCGGCAAGTTAATCAAGTAAGAAGCTGAGGGGCGCCGTTTGCCGCGCTTTTCAGCAGGCCGAAGTGGCCCTCGGCAGCTTCAAAGAGAACCTGCCTCTCTTGAAGTCCACTCCTGCCTTTGCTGAATCAACCCTGTGAGGAAAATCAATAACCCTGACCGACTCCAGACTGAAGGACTGCTCAGAATTTTCCTGCTTTCCCAGGCAGATGATGGCGCGCTCTGGTTCAATGCCAATTTGTAGCGTGGCGGCGTCAAGGTTTTTAGCCTCCATTGTGACGGTCAGCGTCTCGCCAGACTCCTCAATTTTTGCCTGAGCAGGTTGCAGGACTTCGGCTTCCCCGCGCAGCCAATCTTCAAGAGCGTGACCATCCTGGCGACCGCGGGCCTCATAATGCCGATAGGCGCAATTTTCCACCAATTGCCGGATGGTTCTTTTCAAGCTATCGAGGTCCTCGCCAGAAAGAATTCGCAGATTGGAATTATCGCTTTTTGTCTTCAGCGTCTTGATTTTCCTCATGCAATCGTTCTCCTACACGTTCTTTTTATAGATTTACACTTCGGCCGGGGTTGATTGCCCCCCTCAGCAAATCAGCAGCGCCTGCGCTGTAGCGCGCCTGGCCCCATCGGCGATTATCGGCGCTGAGAGCCTGCCCTGAACGGCGTACACGCGCACTACCCCTCCAGCAGGGGTGTTGCCGCTGTCATTTGCAGGCCGCAGCAAGGTCTTGTCCCTGAAGGCGCAGACCAGGCTGAATAGGAACGCCTCGTTCAGGCTGCGGTTGTATGATAGGGTAAGTATCTCTCAACCAGCCGAACGATCTGCGGCGCAGGCAAGGGTTTCTCCAGATAATCCGCCGCGCCCAACTGCATGGCTTCGAGATAACAGTGCATATCGTGAGAGCGCGCCAGAACGAGAACCGGAGATCTCCGGTTTGCTTTCGCCGCCGATTCCAGAATGACCCGCCCTTCAAACGCGGGGCTGCCTTGATCAACCAGAATCAGATCGCACTTTTCTGATTCCAGGCAGCGGGCCGCTTCATTGTATGAAGCGCAAGCCCGCACGCCATAGCCTCGGCGATTAAAGATCTGGCTCCAATCCTTCAGATCCTGGACATCCTCGGACACCATCAGAATCCTTGCGGGTTGGCCTGCCGGCTGTCCTTCGGCGCTCAACGGTTTGACAGGTTTAATGGATGCTAAGCTGAGTGGCATTAAAGACATGACCTTCCTCCCGCGATGGCGGACAATCCCAAGCCACGGAACTCATCCGCCACTCAAGCTTTAAGCAGAGGCGTATGATCTCTGCCCTTGTAGTTCCTGTTGGAGCAACCTGGCAGGGAATAAGCCTGCTCACCGCTTCTTGAAGGGCAGCCATGATCATTACGGGAACTTTCCGAATACCCTCGCCGCTAGCGGTCTATACGCTTTGGTATGATGCGAAAAAGCAACTCAGCTCACTGTGGAAGGCTTGCCTTGATGAGAGCCCAAGGCGTCCTTTGCTCGCCGGCCACCCCCGCAAGTTTACTCCAGTCATTAACAGGATAGGAAATCCTTGACCGTCTGGCAATACGGAAGATTCCCGATGCCTAGAAATACAACAACGTAGTAAGGGATATTCTCGAAACGAGGCGTCACGGGGCGGAATTTGGCTCAAATCTGATGACCTCGATAGCCGATTGTCTTGGATGATTGGCGCCCTGTCATTCTCGGATAAACTTTGCGAGCGAAGAATCCTAACGGTCAAAATGTTTGCGGCTTGCGCAAATTTTCCTTGCGTGGGCACGGGCGTCCCGCCCGTGCCCACGGCCGAGACGGCTGTGCCACATGGGTTGCGGCTCCGCCACGCTGGTTCATACTCAGCAAGCCCGAATGCGGCATTCCTCCAGTCTCTCACTTAAGTTCCGCGCGGACTCGGCGCGCGCCGTCAACCATGGCGCGCAACTTTGCGCGGGCGGCCCAGCGCGCGGTCTGGCTGAAGCCACAGTCGGGGACAATCGTCAGCTTTTCCGCTGGCACGTATTCCAGCGCCTGGCGGATGCGCTCCGCAACATCCGCAGGGGTCTCAAGATAGTAACTCTTTACATCCACCAGGCCGATCGCCAGTTCCCGATGCCGGCTGATTTCCCGGCATAGCGGAAGCTCTGCCAACTCCCGATTCGCAAATTCCAGAACCAGTTGCTCCACCCGGTACTCCATCATCTGATTCAGGATCATGGAGTAGGACCTTTTGCCCAGCGGGCGACCGGCATAGTTGCCAAAGCACAGATGAGCGGCCAGGCGCGCTGCGATCCCCTCGACCGCCGCATTAAAGAGCGCTGCAAATTCCGCCTTGCTCTCCGGATGAATCGCGGGCGAAGGCTCATCGATCTGGATGAAGTCGGCCCCGACGGCCACCAGCGCTTTCAGCTCCGCATTGAGAATGGGGACAAAGGCCCAGGCGGCGTCCAATCGCTGTTTGTAGACGCCGCCGGTGGCGAGTCGGCCCGAGAGCGTAAATGGGCCTGGAATCGTAACTTTGATCGGCCGCCTGGCGCGGTTGCGAGCATATTGATACTCCGCCACCACGCCCAGTCCCTGCGGCGCCGAGATCGGCTCCAGCACTTCAAAGCGATGCTGCTGGTCGTGTCCGGCCGGGCCCTTTCGCCGCTCCGGTTCAAGCGCTCTCAGTCCTGTCAGGTGCGCGTAAAACTCGGCGGTGAAAAACCCTGCGCGCCGCATTTCGCCGTCGGAGACAACGTCCACCCCTGCGTCCTCCTGGTCGCGCAGGGCCATATCGACCGCATCGTCCAAAACCTCCTTGAGGTCGGCGGGGCCCAGTTCGCCGCGCTGGGCCGCTTCAAGAGCGGTCCAAACCCATGCGGGCCTGGCATAGGAGCCCACGACGCTGGTGGGCAGAAGAGGCAATCCATTTTTCATGACGGTCCTTTTGTATCCTCAGATTTTCACGCAGCTCATCCCCAGCGAAGCGTCTTGACTGTCGAAGCCGAATGACGGATAAATATGCATTCACCGCGCGGCGCGCTTCATCGCACCCTTCGACGGAGCGCATCACGGCGGCCCTGAAGCGATCAAGACATTGTATCTGTGCTGCGAATGATCAAAATGTTTGCGGCTTGCGCCAATTTTCCTTGCCTGGCGCGGGCGTCCCACCCGCGCCCACGGCCGAGACGGCCGCGCCACATTCGTTGCGGCTCCGCCGCGCTGTGAGGAGTGCGATGCGATTCAAAATCAGTCCGAATTTCCTGACAGTCCTTATCGCTCTCCCGATTGTAGGGCAACCCGTCTGTTTTGCCCAGTCGTTGCGCAAAGAGGCTCAAAAACTGGGTTTGCTGGTGGGAGCGGCCGTGGACCCTGCGCGATTTTCCGAACCCCTCTATGCCGAAATGCTGGCCAGCCAGTTCAACATGGCGGAGCCCGAGAACGCCATGAAGTGGCAAGCCACAGAACCGGCTCGCGGCCAATTCAACTTTACGGCGGGCGATCAGGTTGTCGAATTCGCCGAAGCCCACCAGATGAAGGTTCGCGGTCATAACCTGCTCTGGGGCGTCTTTAATCCGGCGTGGCTGACTGAAGGTCACTTCACTCCGGATGAACTGCGCAGCATCATGAAGAACCATATCATAACCGTGGTCAGCCATTATCGCGCCAAAGTATTCGCCTGGGATGTTGTGAACGAAGCTTTTGACCGCAATGGGCAATTGAAGCACACCCTCTGGTACGACCGACCTGGAATCGGGCTGGCCGGCCAGGGAACCGCTTACATTGCGCAGGCGTTCCGCTGGGCGCACCAGGCCGATCCGAAAGCCTTGCTCTTTTACAACGACTATGCCGCCGAGGGATTGAACGCCAAATCCGACGCCATCTACGCGATGGTGAAGGATTTCAAACGCCGCCATGTGCCCATCGATGGCGTGGGACTGCAAATGCACCTGATGGATCTGAATCAGATTCCCACATCCGTAGCCGCCAATATCGCCCGGCTTGCCGCTTTGGGCGTCCAGGTCCATATCACCGAAATGGATGTAGCTCTTCCGATGAATGCGAGCGGAAAGCCCCTTCATCGCGCTGATCTTTCCAGGCAGGCGAAAATTTACGGGGAAATGGCCACTATTTGCGCTGAACAGCCCGGATGCACAGCTTTCCAAACCTGGGGATTCACCGATAAGTATTCCTGGATCCCTCATTACACCAGGGGCGAAAAGGGCGACGCCTTGCTCTTTGACGCGAACTACCGGCCCAAGCCTGCCTACCGGGCCGTGTTGAAGGCGTTCGCACAAGCCGCCCGGAAAAATCCCAAAACTATTGAGCGACGGCTTGAAATTGAGCATCACAGCCTGCAGTAGCCTTCCAATACACACGCTTTGAACTTGGCTGGCTGCCATCCTGCGATGTCATGCTGAACCTTCGCCCATCATTCCGAATTCTTTTCCCCTGCCATTTTGACGCTGAGCGCCTCTGCATGTCATTCTGCCCTGAAAAATGCGCCGATATTTCGGCACGCAACCAAAACACCTGCCAGTCTCGGCGTATTTTTCAGGGCAGTTTGGCCCAATTACCTGCTACAAAATGGCGAACAATTTCCCCATTTTTCAGTTAAGTTTATTATTTTCTGTTTGTTAATGCGCAACGAACAAATTAAGTTCATAAGCCATTTAGTTTCTTAAAGATACAAGGAATTTTGGAAATTG